>DAINOM010000170.1:0-7319 GCA_036735445.1 Propionicimonas sp. | reverse complement strand
CACCGAGATGCTGCGCCAGCACAAGGTGGTCGGCAAGTTCGTCGAGTTCTACGGCCCCGGCGTCGCGGAGGTTCCCCTGGCGAACCGCGCCACGATCGGCAACATGAGCCCCGAGTACGGCTCCACCATCGCGATCTTCCCGATCGACCAGCTGACCATCGACTACCTGCGCCTGACCGGGCGGGACGCCGAGCAGCTCGAGCTCGTCGAGGCCTACGCCAGAGCGCAGGGGCTGTGGCACGACCCGGCCAGCGAGCCGCGCTACTCCGAGTACCTCGAGCTCGACCTGTCGACCGTGGTGCCCAGCATCGCCGGGCCGAAGCGTCCCCAGGACCGGGTGGTGCTCGCCCACGCGCGGCAGGGCTTCACCGAGGCGCTGCGCGACTACGTGGACGACGACATCGAGGGCTACGACGAGCACGTGGCCGAGAGCTTCCCGGCATCCGACGCGCCCACCCACAGCGGCGAGAACGGCTCGGCCGCGCCGCACGCGTACGGCGAGGGTGCGCCCGAGGCGACCGGACGGCCGTCGAAGCCCACGCCGGTGACGCTCGCCGACGGCACCAGCTTCGACCTCGACCACGGTGCGGTGACCATCGCGGCGATCACCTCCTGCACGAACACCTCCAACCCGAGCGTGATGATCGGGGCGGCGCTGGTCGCGAAGAAGGCCGTGGAGAAGGGACTGCAGCGCAAGCCGTGGGTGAAGACGTCGCTGGCGCCCGGCTCGAAGGTCGTCACCGACTACTACGAGAAGGCGGGCCTGACGAAGTACCTGGACGCGCTCGACTTCGACCTGGTCGGCTACGGCTGCACGACCTGCATCGGCAACTCGGGGCCGCTGATCCCCGAGGTGTCGAAGGCCGTCAACGACGCCGACCTCGCGGTGACGTCCGTCCTCTCCGGCAACCGGAACTTCGAGGGCCGGATCAACCCGGACGTCAAGATGAACTACCTGGCCAGCCCGCCGCTGGTGGTGGCGTACGCGCTCGCCGGCACGATGGACATCGACCTCACCGCGGACCCGCTCGGCACGGGATCGGACGGCCAGCCGGTGTACCTGCACGACATCTGGCCCAGCCAGGCCGAGGTGGACGAGGTGGTGAACTCATCGATCTCGGCGGACATGTTCACGTCCCGCTACGCCGACGTGTTCGCCGGTGACGACACCTGGCGCTCCCTGCCCACGCCGACGGGGGAGACCTTCGCCTGGGACGGCGACTCGACCTACGTCCGCAAGCCGCCGTACTTCGAGAACATGCCGGCCACCCCGCAGCCGGTCGCCGACGTGGCCGGCGCACGCGTGCTGCTCAAGCTGGGCGACTCGGTGACCACCGACCACATCTCGCCCGCGGGCTCGATCAAGGCCGACAGCCCGGCCGGGAAGTACCTCACCGAGCACGGCGTGGAGCGCAGGGACTTCAACTCCTATGGCTCCCGTCGCGGCAACCACGAGGTGATGATCCGCGGCACGTTCGCCAACATCCGGCTGCGCAACCAGTTGGCGCCGGGGACGGAGGGTGGCTTCACCCGCGACTTCACGGTCCCCGACGCGCCGGTGGCCACGGTCTACGACGCCGCGGTGAACTACGCCGCCGCCGGGACGCCGCTGGTGGTGCTGGCGGGCAAGGAGTACGGCTCCGGCTCGTCCCGGGACTGGGCGGCCAAGGGCACGGCGCTGCTGGGGGTCAAGGTGGTCATCGCGGAGAGCTACGAGCGCATCCACCGGTCCAACCTGATCGGCATGGGCGTGCTGCCGCTGCAGTTCCCGGAGGGCCAGAACGCCGACTCGCTCGGACTGGACGGCACCGAGACCTACTCGGTCGAAGGCATCACCCAGCTCAACCCTTCGACCGGCTCAGGGCAGGCCGAGGGCAGCACGCCGGCGGCCGTGCGCGTGACCGCCGAGGGCAGCGGTGAGCCGATCGTCTTCGACGCGGTGGTGCGGATCGACACGCCGGGGGAGGCCGACTACTACCGGCACGGCGGCATCATGCAGTACGTGCTGCGGTCGCTCCTGGCGCGGTAGTGGGCCGCCGCCGTCCGCGCGCGCAGGCGAGCGCCGTCGAGACCGTCGACTTCATGCCGGTCTCGGCGCGCATCGCCTGGTCCTACCTGGCGGGGGTGTTCGCCGCGGTGGGCGCGGGCCTGCTGGTGGTGATCTCCAACCAGACCCTCGCGGCGGTGGCCTGCGCTGCGGCCACCGGCGGCGATGACCCGGTGGTCTCGTGCAAGCTGGGCTATGCCATCTGGACGGGGGTGGCCGGTTTCGTGCTCTGCCTGATCCCGGCCGTCCTCGCGCTGAAGCTCGACTGGTGGCTGTGGGCGGCGATGCTGGCCGGACTGGGCTTCCTCGTGGCGGCGGACGCGGTCGACCAGTGGTGGTGGTGGGCGGTGGCGGCCCTGGTGCCGGCCGCGGCCGCCCTGGCCAGCGCGAACTGGGGCAGGGGCGCGAGAGTGCGTCGCGGGCAACTCGTCGTGCTGATCGTGCTCGATGTCGCGGCGGTGGCCGCGCTGGTGTGGTGGTGGTTCCGCTACGCCTGACGCAGGGGTCGGTCGTCGGCCTCCAGCATCCGCCGGACGCCCGCCCGGGCCAGCATCAGCCCGAGGATCAGTCCGGTCACCGACCAGAAGTTGCCGAGGCTGACCTGGTCGCCGAAGACCAGCGCCACGAGTTCCAGCACAACGAACTTGCTGCTCACCAGGAGCAGCCACAGCAGCAGCGCGCCGCCGATCTTCCCTGCCGGGCCGGTGGCCGCGCGCAGCCGGGACTTCACGCGGTCCTTGAGCGCCACGACGACCTCCAGCACGAGCTTCAGCAGCACGGCGGTCAGCAGCGAGAGGGTGAAGGTCTCGGTGATCACCGCCGGCAGGTACTCGACGGCCAGGTTCAGCACCACGACGTACACGAAGACGTCCACGATGTCGGGCGCCGACACCCAGCGGGTGAGGCGGAAGCGCCGGTCGCCGGCGGGTGAGGTCACGGCGGCAGCCTAGCGGGGCGTCCCTCATCACTGGTGGACGAAGTGCGTGGTCCTGCCTATAATCGAACAGACATACGATTAACGGGAGGCGACGTGGCGAGGACAGCGGACGTCCCGCCGGCGCCGGCTCGTCCCACCGGCTACACCCCGCCCGGCTGGCCGGCCCGGGTGCGTCCGCCCGGTGCGCACGAGTGGGAGGAGTCGGCGACGGCCTTCCTGCTCGACTGTTGTCCCGCCGACTACCGCGGCTACCGGGTGTTGCGGCGGCATCCCGTGGTGCTGGCCCGGTTCGCGGGGGAGTTCGTCGCGGCCCAACTGGCGGCCAGCCCCGGTGGCCTCGCCGGACTGCGCACCGGCCTGGCCGACCACGTCCCGCCGGAGGCCGTGCAGGCGGCGGTCGATGCCTGGGAGGAGCAGGCTGCCCGGCTGCAGCGGCAGCGCAGGGAGGTGGCGCTGGTCGAAGAGGCACTGCGCGGCACGGTGTTCGTCCGCAGGCTGACATAGACTCGACCGGTGCCGCTGCTCGATGCCGTTCACGGACCGGAAGACCTCAGGAAGCTCAGCCCCGCACAGGTGCGGCGACTGGCGGAGGAGATCCGGGCCTTCCTGGTCACCAACGTGAGCCGTACCGGCGGCCACCTCGGTCCGAACCTCGGGGTCGTGGAACTCACCCTCGCACTGCACCGGGTCTTCGACTCGCCGCGCGACGCGATCATCTTCGACACCGGTCACCAGAGCTACGTCCACAAGATCGTGACCGGGCGTGCCGACCGGTTCCCGACGCTGCGGCAGCCCGGCGGACTGTCCGGTTATCCGAGCCGCGCGGAGTCCCGGCACGACTGGGTGGAGAACTCGCACGCGTCTACCGCGCTGTCCTGGGCGGACGGCCTGGCCAAGGCGTCCCGGCTGCGTGGCGAGGACCGCTTCGTCGTCGCCGTCGTGGGGGACGGCGCCCTCACCGGCGGCATGGTCTGGGAGGCCCTGAACAACATCGCGGTGGCCGAGGACGAGAAGCTGGTCATCGTCGTCAACGACAACGGCCGCTCCTACACCCCGACTGTCGGCGGGATCGCCACGCAGCTGTCCGCGCTCGGCACGCAGCTGTCCGCGATCCGCACCGACCGCCGCTACGAGCGGACGCTGCGCCGGATCAAGGAGGCGGTGCAGCGCGCGCCGCTGATCGGCCAGGCCGTCTACGGGCTGATGCACGGCTTCAAGATGGGCGTCAAGGACGTGCTGGCGCCGCAGGGGATGTTCTCCGACCTCGGCCTGAAGTACCTCGGCCCGATCGACGGCCACGACCTGGAGGCCGTCGAGACCGCCCTCCAGCAGGCGAAGCGCTTCGGCGCACCGGTGATCGTCCACTGCATCACGCAGAAGGGTCGCGGGTTCAAGGCGGCGGAGGACCACGAGGAGGACCGGTTCCACGCGGTCGGCCCGATCGACGAGGTGACCGGTGCGTCGCTCGCCGAACCCGGGGTACGCACGTGGACGGACGCCTTCGGCGAGGAACTTGCCAGGATCGGCGCGACGGACGACAAGGTCGTGGCGATCACGGCCGCGATGCTGCACCCGACGGGGCTGGACCGGTTCGCCCGGATCTTCCCCGACCGGCTCTTCGACGTCGGCATCGCCGAGCAGCACGCGGTCACCTCCGCCGCCGGCCTGGCCAGTGGTGGCCTGCACCCGGTCGTCGCCGTCTACGCGACATTCCTCAACCGGGCGTTCGACCAGGTGCTGATGGACGTGGCGTTGCACCGGCTCGGGGTGACCTTCGTGCTGGACCGGGCCGGCGTGACCGGGGCGGACGGCCCCAGCCACAACGGCATGTGGGACGCATCGCTGCTCGGCCTCGTGCCGGGCCTGCGGCTCACCGCACCGAGGGACGAGCAGCGCCTGGTCGAGGCGCTCCGGCTCGCGGTCACGGTCGACGACGGTCCGACCGTGCTGCGCTACTCGAAGGAGCGGCTGCCGGAGCCGATTCCCGCGATCGAACGGCGCGGCGACGTCGACCTGCTGTTCGCCACCGGCTCGCCGCAGGTGCTGGTGGTCGGCCACGGCCAGCTCTGCGGACTCGCCGTCGAGGTCGGTCGGCGCCTGGCCGACCAGGGCATCGGCGCGACCGTCGTAGACCCGGTTTGGTCGCTGCCGGTGTCGGCTGACCTGCTCGCGGAGGTCGCCATGCACGAGCTGGTCCTGACCATCGAGGACAACGGACTGGCCGGCGGCCTCGGCTCACACCTGTCGCAGGCCGCGCGCGCCGCCGGCATCGACACCCGGATGCGCGAGTTCGGCATCCCGCAGGAGTTCCTCGGCCAGGGCAACCGAGCCCAGTTGCTCGCAGAGTTCGGCCTCACCGCCCAGCACATCGCCAGGTTCGCCACCGAGCTGGTCGCCGCCGGCGACAAGCCCGTGGACGTCGCCACTCCGAGCTGACCACTCCGCGCCGCGCGTCGGCGGTTGTCCGGGGGTCTCGACAGGCCTACGAGGTCAGGCGGTCCAGTTGGCGGTGATCACGGGGATGGCCAGCTCGCGCTGCCAGGCGCGGGCGCCGAGCTCGGCCAGGCGGGCGTCCACCTCATCCGGGCTGGTGGTGGCAGGGGAGTCCCAGAGCAGGCGGCGCAGGTGGTCGGGGGAGAGCAGGTTCTCCACCGGCAACTCCAGGCTCTCGGCGAGGGCGATCAGCGCCGGACGCACACGGTTGAACCGGGCGAACGACTCGGGCCAGCGGCGCTCCCACGACCGGGGCAGCGGAGGGCCGTCCGGGGTGACGTTGCGGGGCGGCAGTTCGGCGCGCGGCAGGTTCGCCGCGCGGTCGAGGGCGGCCAGCCAACGGGTCTCGAACCGGGCCGAGACGCGGTTGCTGAACCCCCGCACCGACTTCAGGTCAGCCCGGGTGAGCCGGGCCTTGTGCTCGCTCTCGATCCGGACGGCCAGCTCGGTGAGCGCCCGGTCGGGCACGACGCGTCCCGGTGCGCGGTCCTCCGACGCGGCGATGTCCTCCCGGACCGCCCAGAGTTCGCGGACGATGGCCAGCGCGGCCGGTGTGTGCAGGGCGTGCAGTCCCGACGTGCGTCGCCAGGGCTCCTTGCGCACCGGCGGCGGGTCGGTGGCGTGCTCGGTCAGGTAGTCGAACTCCTGGTGGGCCCACTCCAGCTTGCCCTGGGCCTCGAGTCGGTCGATCAGCCAGTCGCGCAGTTCGGTGAGACGCTCGACGTCCAGCGCCGCGTACGCGAGCCAGTCCTCGGGGATGGGCCGGCGGGACCAGTCGGCGGCGGAGTGCTCCTTCAGCAGGCTCAGGCCCAGCGCCTGCTCCATCAGTGCGCCGAGGCTGACCTTCGGCAGGCCGGCCAGCCGTGCCGCCAGCTCGGTGTCGAACAGGTGGTGGGGCAGGAACTGGACCTCGGCGAGGCAGGGCAGGTCCTGGCTCGCGGCGTGCAGGATCCACTCCACCTCGGTGAGCTCGTCGGCGAACTCGTGGAAGTCCGCGCGCGGCCGGCCCTCCTCGAACGAGGTGGGGTCGATCAGGTGGGTGCCGGCGCCCTGCCGGCGCAGCTGGATCAGGTAGGCCTTCCCGGAGTACCGGTAGCCCTGGGCGCGTTCGGTGTCGATGGCGATGGGTCCCCGGCCACTACGCAGCGCCGCGCGGGTCTGGGCGAGGGCCTCAGGGGTGTCGACGACCGGCGGGATGCCGTCGGCCGGCACGGCGAGGACGGGATAACCCTCGGCGGGGGCTTCTGTGTCGCTCACCTGAGCCAGGTTCCCGAACGGCGCGGTGCGATCGGCACGACGCCGTCGGGCAGTGGCGGCAGCCCGGCGGTGAGGCACAACAGTTCCGACCACGCCTGCAGGTGGCGGACGACATCGGTGGCCTCGGCGATGGTCGGCGTCCAGGAGGCCCGTAGCTCGATCTCCGCACGCGGCGGGTCGGTGGCGATCCCCCCGAACGAGCGGCTGGACACGGCGGTCACCGTCCCGCTCGGCGAGTTGTAGGCCGCCTGGTTGCGCGCGAGCGCGTCCAGCAGCCACGACCAGCCCACCTCGGTGAGCAGCGGGTCGGCCACCATCTCGGGGTCGACATCGGCCCGCGCGTAGGTCACGCAGCGGAAGTCGCCGTCCCAGGACGCGTTGCCCGCGGGGTCGTGCAGCAGGACCAGCCGTCCGCTGCCCAACTCCTCGTCGTTCAGGTCGACGTCGGCGCTGATCGCGACGGCGAACGGGGCGATCTTCTGGGGTGCCGGGATCTCCTCGACCTTCAGCTCCGGGCGCCACGACATGCTCAGGATCGCCTGCACCGCTGTCTCGAACAGGGGCGGCATGCTCGGTTCTCGCCTG
>DAINOM010000169.1:2541-7442 GCA_036735445.1 Propionicimonas sp. | reverse complement strand
CGCGCTGGCGATGCTGGTGGTGTCCGCGGCCAACGTGCTGCTGCTGGACGAGCCCACCAACAACCTCGACCCGGCCTCGCGGGCGGAGGTGCTGGGCGCGATCCGCACCTACGCGGGCGCCGTCGTGCTGGTCACCCACGACGAGGGCGCGGTGGAGGCCCTGCAGCCGGACCGCGTGCTGCTGCTCCCCGACGGCGTCGAGGACCTCTGGACGCCCGACTACGCCGACCTGGTCAGCCTGGCCTGACCCCGACCCACCTGCCGACTTGTCAGAATCTTGGCCGGTCATAGACGGCTGAGGTTCTGACAAGTCGGTGGGCGGGCGGCGGGCGGACGGAGGGTCAGCGCGCGAGCTGGACGCCGCCGACGTAGCCGGCGGCGAGGGCGAGCGCGAGGTGGCGGATCGACTCCTCGGCCGGCAGGAACGTGGGGTGGTGCAGTCCGACCCGGTGCCGGCCGCCGGTGGACGGCCCGCCGGTGCCCACGAACATCATCAGGATCGGGGCGATCCGCGAGTAGTGCGAGAAGTCGTCCGCGCCACAGGAGCGGAACGGCTCGTGGGCCACGGGCAGTCCGAGGTGGGTCAGCAGCGGGTCGACGAACTGGACGAGCCGGCGGTCGTTGTTCAGCACCGGGTCGCCGACGATGATGTGGACGTCCGCCGTGGCGCCGCGGGCGGCGGCGGTGTGCTCGGCGAGCCGCCGGATCGCCGCGTGCAGGTGGGTGCGGTCGGACTCGTGCATGGTCCGGATCACCCCGTGCAGCGAACCGGTCTCGGCGATGATGTTGTGCGCCGTGCCGGCCTCCATCCGGCCGACGGTGATCACGGCGGGGTGGATCGGGTCGATGGTCCGGCTGACCAGTTCCTGCAGGCCGGTCACGATGGCCGCCAGGACCGGCACCGGGTCGAGCGCGACGTGCGGGTAGGCGCCGTGGCCCGGCTGGCCGTGGACGACGATGTCGAACTGGTCGGCCGCGGCGTTCACCGCACCGGCCCCGGTGCTCACCACGCCGCTGGGGACGCGCGGCTGCACGTGGCCGCCGACCACGGCCCTGACCTCGTGCTCGGTGAGCAGTTGCGACCCGACCACGTCCTCCGCGCCCGACGGCTGGGTCTCCTCCCGCGGCTGGAACAGCCCGACCAGCCCCACCGGGAGGTCCGCCACGTGCCGGGCGGCCTGCAGCAGTGCCCACAGGGCCGCGAGGTGCACGTCGTGACCGCAGGCGTGCATGGCGTTGTTGGTGGAGGTCCACTCCACGCCCGTCCGCTCGACCAGCGGCAGGGCGTCCAGCTCGGCGCGGATCGCGACCGCGGGACCGGGCGGCCCGACCCGGACGAGGAAGCCGGTGTCGGCGACGCGGGAGGCCCGCAGGTTCGGCAGCGCGTGCCGCAGCCGGTCCGCCGTCGGACGTTCCGCGCCGCTGAGGTCGGGGTGGCGGTGCAACTCGCGGCGCAGTGCCCGGGCGTGCGGCAGTTGCTGGTCGAGGTGCGCCACCAGTTCGCCGAGCAGCCCGGTGGCGGGCTCACTCGGCCAGGTGGTCAGCATGCGGCCCATCTTGCTGTCAGTGCGGCAGTGGACGGAAGACCTGGACGGTGACGGCGGTCGTCACCGGGCCTTCGGCGACCTGCTCCGGGAGGCGGTGGAAGGCGTTCGGACCCATCGCGATCAGGTCGCTGGCCAGCGCCTCGTCCACGATCCGGGTGCGCAGCAGCCCGGTGGTGCCGCGCAACTCGAAGAACTCCGAGGCGGCCACCTCCAGGTGGTCGGCCTTGCCCGGCGGCACCTCGAGCAGCCCGTGGGCGTCCCGCAGGCCGGCGAGGTGCTCGGGCTTCGGCGTGACCACGACGAGCCGGCCGTCCGGACGCAGCACGCGGGCGAACTCGGCGAGGTTCCGCGGCGCGAACACGCACAGCACGGCGTCCAGGCAGTGGTCGCGGACGGGCAGCCGCCGCCAGACGTCCGCCACGATCGCCGCCACGCGGGGATCGGCCTTCGCCGCGATCCGGGCCGCGGCCTTCGAGACGTCCAGGGCGATGCCCACGCCGGCCTCGTCCTCGCCCAGCGCGCGGACGAGGTAGTGGGCGGTGCCGGCCCCCACCTCCAGCACGCGGGGACGGCCGACGAGCTTGCCGGCGACATCGGCGGCCACCATGTCGAACAGCCCGGACGCGAGCACGCGCTGTCGCGCGGCCAGCATGGCCGCGGTGTCGGCGTTGCGCGGCTCGGGGCCGTCCAGGAGGTTCACATACCCCGGCCGCGCCACGTCGTAGCTGTGGCCGGACCCGCAGGCCAGGGCACGCCCGCTACCGGCGCCGGCGAGCGTCAGTCCTGCCCCGCAGCGGGGACAGGCCAGCAGGCCGGCCGCGCGCTCGATGCCCACTACGCCGCGACGAACACCAGGCCGGAGCCGTCGGCGGAGATGGTCAGGCTGCTGCCCTTGACCGCGTACGACGTGGCGGCCTGCAGGGTCTTCAGCACGGTGGTCTCCAGCTCGTTCAGGTTCGCCTCCGCGCAGGCCATCTTCGTGCTCATCAGGGGGCCGGCTTTGAAGGTGCCGTCCGCTGCGGTGACCGGGCCGCGGAAGGTGTTGCAGGCCTTGCCCGCCAGGTTCCCGTCGGCGATCTTCATGGTCACCAGGTCGGACACGGACGCGACCGCGTCGCCGGTCACGACGCCGTCCAGCTTCCAGTCGGTGCCCTCCAGTGGCTTGTCCACCACCTTGGCCAGGGTGAGCACGGCCTTGCCCGACGCGTCCACCAGTTCCGCGCCGGACCCGGCCTCGCGGACGCCGGCGACCTGGCCGAGCGCGGTGTTGAACGCCTGCTCCTGGGCCATCACGTCCTCGGCGCAGGCCATCTGGGTCAGGATGCCCGGCGTGATCGTGACCTTGGCCTGGTCCTGGGTGAAGGCGGCGTTGTACCGGTTGCAGCTGGCCGACCCGGCCACGGTGGTGCCGGCGAACTCCATGGTCGGCTCGTGGCCGGCGAGCGGTGCCGCTCCGTTGAGCGCCGTCACCGTCCACGAGGTGCCGTCCAGCTTCGGTGCGGCCGCCGCCGGCGCCGCGGGCGTGGTGGACGTGCACGCGGCCAGCAGGGCCACGAGGCCGACGGACAACAGCCAGCGCTTGCTCATGAGGACTCCTTTTCCTCCCCGGGTGTGGCGACCGCGGCAGCCCGGCGTGCTGCGCGCACGTCCGAGCGGATCAGCAGGACCAACCCCACGCCGGCCATCCCGGCGAATGTGAACCATTGAATCGCATAGGAGAAGTGGTTGCCCTCCGTCAGCTGCGGCGGCTGCACCGGGGCGAGCCCGCCGTCCTGTGCGGGGGTGATCTCCAGCACCGAGAGATAGCCATTCACGACCGGGTAGGGCAGGGTCGCCCCGAGCGCCGCGGAGTTGACCAGCCGGACGGTGTTCGACGGCTGGACGGGGGTCATCGCGTCGGTGCTGCCCTGCTCGTCACGGCGGACGTAGCCGAGGATGTCCACCTCGCCGGCCGGCGGCGCCGGAAGGACGGACGGGTAGTCCTCGTCCGCGGCCTTCACGCCGAACCCGCGGTCGACCAACACCCACGCGCCGGTGGTGGTGTGCAGCGGGGTGACCACCTCGTAGCCCGCCGCACCGGCGTTCGAGCGGTAGCGCACCAGGAACTGGTTGGCCGCGTCGAAGGTGCCGCGCACCCGCACCCGCTGCCAGGTGTCGGCCTCGGTGATCTGCCGGCCGAACACCTGATCGAAGCCGGCGGCCGGGGAGTTCTCGTGCGCGACCACCGAGTCGTTCATGGCCCGGCGCTGGTCGAGCCGGGCCAGCTGCCAGAAGCCGAGGTTGACGAACGCGATCGCGAGCGCGACCACGAACACGGCCAGCGCGAGCCAGCGCAGCCAGGGGCGCGGGCCCTTCGGCAGCGTGCCGATCGGTGCGTCGAGGATCCTCATTGCGGCTCATCCTCCACGGTGCCGCCGACAGTCTCCGCGCCCGGCAGCTGCGGCCGGCCCGGCTCCGACTCCGGCTCGGGCAGCCGGCGCTGGTCGATCGCGTTCGCCAGCATGACCGCGATCGTGGGCAGCACGGCGGCGGCGAGCAGGAGCAGCAGGTTCCACGGCAGCGGGGTCAGCGTCGCGGCGAGGAAGCAGGCCACGCGGACACCCATCGTCCACAGGTAGCGCACCCGGCGGGCGTCGGTGTCCAGCGACCTGCCGGGCCGGGCGCTGGTGATCAGCGCCGGCCGCTTCCCACTCGCCGGACTCACCCCACAAGCCTAGGACGTGCTCGCATCGCAGACTTCCGCGGCGGCTTCCGATAACGTGTGCTGCCGTGACTGAAACCTCAACCAACACAGGCGCCCGCAGCGTGGTCGTGACCGGCGGCAACCGGGGGATCGGGCGGGCCATCGTCGAACGGTTCCTCGCGGCCGGCCACAAGGTGGCCAGCTTCGACATGGGCGGCGAGCCCCCCGAAGGCGCGCTCGGCGTCACCTGCAACGTGACCGACGCCGCCCAGGTCGACGCGGCGTTCGCTGAGGCGGAGGCCGCGAACGGACCCGTCGAGATCCTGGTCGCGAACGCCGGCATCACCAAGGACACCTTGATCCTGCGGATGACGGACGCCGACTGGGACGCGGTGATCAACGTGAACCTGACCGGCGCCTTCCGGGTGGCCAAGCGCGCCGCCAAGAGCATGATCCGCGGCAAGTGGGGCCGGATCGTCTTCACCGGCTCGGTGGTGGGCCTGTACGGCTCCGCCGGCCAGGTGAACTACTCCTCGTCCAAGGCGGCGCTGGTCGGCATGGCCCGCTCGCTCACCCGCGAGATCGGCAGCCGCGGCGTGACCGCGAACGTGGTCGCCCCCGGCTTCATCGAGACCGACATGACCGCCGTCCTGCCCGAGGACGTGATCGCG
>DAINOM010000169.1:0-2465 GCA_036735445.1 Propionicimonas sp. | reverse complement strand
CATCTCCGGCGCCGTGATCCCGGTCGACGGCGGCCTCGGCATGGGCCACTGAGGAGGCTGACATGGGGATCCTCGAGGGCAAGAACATCCTGGTCGCCGGCGTGACCATGAACACGTCGATCGGCTACCGCGTGGTGGAGATCGCGCAGGCCGAGGGCGCCAACGTCGTGGTGTCCAACTTCGGCCGCGCGATGAGCCTCACCGGCCGGGTGCTGAAGCGGCTCGACCCCGAGCCGCCGCTGCTCGAACTGGACGTGACCGACGAGGAGCACCTCGCCAGCCTGCCCGAGCGGCTGGGCGAGCACTTCGACCGGCTCGACGGGGTCGTCCACTCGATCGCGTTCGCGAACCCGGAGACCGCGCTGGGCGGCAAGTTCCTCTCCACCCCCTTCAACGACGTCGGGTTCTCCGTGCACGTGTCGGCCTACTCGCTGGTTAGCCTCGCGATGGCCTGCAAGCCGCTGTTCGCCCCGTCCGCGTCCGTGGTGGGCATGACCTTCGACGCGACCGTGTCGTGGCCGACCTACGACTGGATGGGTGTGTCGAAGGCCGCGCTGGAGAGCGCGTCCCGCTACCTCGCCCGCTACCTCGGCCCGGACGGCGTCCGCTGCAACCTGGTCGCGGCCGGTCCGCTGGAGACCATCGCGAAGAAGGCCATCCCCGGCTCGGAGGAGTTCAACGCCATCTGGGGCACCCGCGCGCCGCTCGGCTGGGACCCGAAGGACCTGACCCCGACCGCGAAGGCCGTCGTGGCCCTGCTGTCCGACTGGTTCCCCGCCACCACCGGCGAGATGGTGCACGTCGACGGCGGCCTGCACTCCACCGGCGCCTGAGCGTCACCCGCGCGTTAGCGTGGGACCGGGCCGCGAAGTCGGTAGGTTTGGCGGCATGAGTGTCGTCGACCTGCAGGGTGTCTCGATCGTCCGGTCCGGGGCCACCCTGCTCAACGACGTCAGCTGGACGGTCGAGGAGGGCGAGCGCTGGGTGGTGATCGGCCCGAACGGGGCCGGCAAGACCACCATGCTGCAGATCCTCGGCGCCCAGTGGCACCCCACGAAGGGCACGGCGACGATCCTCGGCGAGACGCTCGGCGCGGTGGACGTGTTCGAGCTGCGGCCGCGGATCGGGGTGACCTCCGCGGCGCTCGCCGACCGGATCCCGCGCGCCGAGCGCGTCTCGGACGTGGTGGTCTCGGCCGCTTACGCGGTGATGGGACGGTGGCGCGAGGCGTACGACGACCTCGACCACGACCGCGCCCGGCTGCTGATGCAGCAGTTGCGCGTGGACCACCTGGCGGACCGCACCTTCGGCACGCTCAGCGAGGGTGAGCGCAAGCGCGTCCAGATCGCCAGGGCGCTGATGACCGATCCGGAACTCCTGCTGCTGGACGAGCCGGCCGCGGGCCTGGACCTGACCGGCCGCGAGGCCCTGGTCGCCACCCTGTCGGAGATCTGCAGCGACCCCTACGCCCCGGCCACCGTGCTGGTCACGCACCACGTCGAGGAGATCCCGCGGGGGATCACCCATGCACTGCTGCTCAAGCACGGCCGGATCGTGGCGTCCGGGCCGATCGCCGACGTCCTCACGGGTCCGCGGCTGAGCGCGACCTTCGACATCCTGCTCGAGGTCAGCACCACGGACGGACGCTGGACGGCGCGTGCGGCGAGCCGCGCCGTGCACCGTCCGCCCGCGCGGTTGGCCTGACCTTGGCATGATGGGTGTCAGGGAAGGCGGGATGCGACGATGCAATGGCTGGCTGAACACCTCTGGGTGGTGTGGATGGCGCTGGCGGCGCTGCTCGGCGTCACCGAACTCCTGACGCTCGATTTCACCCTGTTGATGCTCGCCACCGGCGCGCTCGCCGGCGGCGTGGTGGCGATCTTCCTGCCCGGGGTGCTCTGGGCGCAGATCGCGGTCGCCGTCGTGGTCGCGGTCGCGATGCTCGGCCTGCTCCGGCCCACCCTGCTGCAGAAGATCCGTGCCCTCCCGGGCTACCGCTCCAGCGTGGACAAGATGATCGGCAGCCCCGGCGTGGCCCTGACCGAGATCACGTCCGGCAGCACCGGCGAGGTGAAGGTCGCCGGCGAGGTGTGGTCGGCCCGCGCCGTCGAGGGCACCATCCCGCCCGGAACCGAGATCGAGGTCTACCGGATCGACGGGGCGATCGCGATCGTCTACCCCCGCAACCTCGCCCTGCCCTGAACCCCTCGCAGAAGGAAACAACCATGGAATACCTGATCACGATCATCTGGGTGCTCGTCGCCATCGTCGCGGTGGCCGTGCTGCTGCGGTCCGTGCGGGTGATCCGGCAGCAGCAGGTGGGCGTCGTGGAGCGGCTGGGCAAGTTCCGCCGCACGCTGGAGCCCGGGCCGCACCTGCTGGTGCCGGTGATCGACTCCGTCCGCTACACCATGGACATGCGTGAGGCCGTCGTGCCGTTCCCGCCGCAGGGCGTGATCACCGAG
>DAINOM010000168.1:0-7473 GCA_036735445.1 Propionicimonas sp. | reverse complement strand
CGTCTGGGCCGATTTCCGTCCACCGTGAGCTGGACCACCGACCCCCGGCAGCACGAGCTGGACACTTTCCCGGCGTCTGGGCCGATTTCCGTCCACCTTGAGCTGGATCTAGCCTGGCCGCGGCGTGCGGCGGCGCGCGATTTGAGGGCCCGCAAGGGCGGCTGATAGAGTTCGAAGTCGCGTCCGTGCGGCGCACCGAAGTCAACCACCAGCAAAAGGGCTCAAGGCGTGGCGAACATCAAGTCTCAGAAGAAGCGGATCCTGACCAACGAGAAGGCCAGGCTGCGGAACAAGGCCGTGAAGTCGAGCCTGCGCACCCACGTCCGCAAGTTCAACGAGGCTGTCGCCGAGGGTGACACCGCCAAGGCCCAGGAGCTGGCCCGCGCCGCCACCAAGGCGCTGGACAAGGCCGCCAGCAAGGGCGTCATTCACAAGAACCAGGCAGCGAACCGCAAGTCGGCGATCGCGTCGGCGGCCGCAGCCCTCTAGGACTTCCTCGACCAGCGCCGCCCGGGCAACCGGGCGGCGTTTGTCATTCCCCGGCAGCCGAGCGGCCAGCGCGGCGGCCTCAGCGTCGCGCCCGACCCCGGCAGCCGATCACCTTCAACACCGCCTGCTCCAGCGCGAACCCCGGGTCGCTCGCCGCTCCCTTGATCTGGGCGTCGGCCGTCGCGACGATCTGGATCGCCTCCGCCACCGCCGTCGGCTTCCAGTCCCGCGACAGCCGGGACAGGTCCTTCAGCTTCCACGGCGGAACGCCGATGTTGCGAGCCAGGTCGACGTCCCGCAGTCGCGCGTCGCGTCCGTCCAGATACTTGCCGAGGCTGCGCAGGTTGTTCGACAGCGCGCTGGTGATCAGGACGGGCGCCACCCCGGTGGACAGCGCCCAGCGCAGCTTGCCGAGGGCGCCGTCGGTGCGGCCGCCGAGCACGTCGTCCGCGACGGAGAAGCTCGTCACCTCCGCCCGGCCGCCGAAGTAACGCCGGACCGCAGGCTCGGTGAGCAGCCGGTCGGGGGTGTCGTCGAGCAGCTGCCGGACGGCGGCGGCCAGCGAACGGGTGTCCGTCCCGACCGCGTCGACGAGGGCTGCGGCACTCGCCGCGTCGGCCCTGCCGTTGAGCCGGCGCACCTCGGCCGAGACGAACTGGGGCAGCTCCCACGGCTTGATGGACGGGCAGTCGACCACCTGCAGGCGCAGCTTTCGGAGCCGGTCGAGAACGGCCTTGCCCTTGTTGCCGCCGGAATGAGCCAGCGCCAGCGCGAGGTCGGGACCGGGGTCTCCGGCCAGAGCCACCAGTTGGTCGGCGAGCTCCGCGGGCAGGTCGCCGAGCTCGCTGACGACCAGCACCGTCGCGGCGGCGAACAGCGAGCCCCCAGCCGCTTCGGCCAGCGATCCGGCGTCGAGCTGGCCGGCTTCGAGCCTCGTCACCGCCGCGTCGGCACGCTCCGCGGTGGCTCGCGCCACGAAGCCACTGACCGCGCGCTCGGCGAGCAGCGACTCGGGCCCGGTGACCAGCAGTACTCGCCCGAAAGGGCTCGGTTCGTCCACGTGCCAAGCATGCCAGTTGGCACCCTCACGGCCTCACCCGGACTGCCCGCAGGCCCGCCCGGCTCAACCGCTGCGCTGGGTGGTCACGGTGAGCGACGCGCCATCGCGGGCGACGGCGATGGCGCCGTTCCGGTCCGTCCGGTAGAGCCTGGCTCCGGTTGCGGTGACCGTGTCGACGGTGCGCGCGGCCGGGTGGCCGTAGTCGTTGTCCTTGCCGACGCTGACGAGAGCCACCGTCGCGTGCACGGCGGCCAGGAAGTCGGACGACTGGTGTGCCGAGCCGTGGTGCGGCACCAGCAGCACCTCGGCGGACAGGTCCGGGACGCTCGCCACGGCGTTACTCTGGCCGGCCTCCTCCACATCGCCGCCGAGGACGATCCGCAGCCCGCCGGCGGTGACCCGCATCACGATCGAGGAGTCGTTCTGGTCAGCCGAGTCCTCCCCGACTGCACTGGTGTCGACCAGCGCCCGCAGGGCCAGCACCGCCACCTGGACTTCACCGGCCGCCGCCACCAGACCGGGGACGGCGACCGTCCGCGGCACGTCCGGCAGCGCCTCCTCCACCAGCCGCCAGCCGCTCGC
Organism: Propionicimonas sp.; assembly: GCA_036735445.1. GTDB lineage: Bacteria > Actinomycetota > Actinomycetes > Propionibacteriales > Propionibacteriaceae > Propionicimonas. The sequence continues at coordinate 5,342 of DAINOM010000168.1, read as the reverse complement.
GGGCTCGGTGATCCCCGAGTACAGCAGGTGGTCGACGCGGCGCCCGGACGCCACCCCGGCGACCCCACCCACATGGTCGGCGTGCAGGTGCGTGAGCACCAGCCAGGCCACCTCCGTGATGCCCAACTGGTCCAGGCAGCGATCCATCAGCGCCGGCTCCGGACCCGTGTCGACCACGACCGCCCGGCCCGGGCCGGCCGCGATCACCGTCGCGTCACCCTGCCCGACGTCACAACTGACCACCTGCCAACGCTCGGGGGGCCAGCCGGGGAGCGGCACTGGACGAGCCAGCACCAGCACCAGCGCGCCGACCACCAGCCCCACCAGCCACGGACGCCGCCACAACAGCGGCAGCCCGGCCAGCACGACGACACAGGCCAGCGTGAGCACCCCGAGCGCGACCGGGTCCTCCGGCCAGCTCACCGCCGCCCCCGGCACGCCGGCGGCCACCTGCGCGATCCAGACCAGCCCCTGCGCGAACCCTCCCGCCAGCCATCCGACGACGGCGGCGACCGGCGGGCTGACCACCGACAGCCCCGCGGCGAGGAAGCCGAGGACGGTGCCGGGCCCCACCAGCGGCGCGGCGACCAGGTTCGCCACCACGCCCACCACGCTGACCTGCCCGGAGATCGCGGTCACGACCGGCTGGGTGGCCAGCTGGGCGGCGACGGGGACGGTGACTGCCTCGGCCAGCCATCGCGGCAACCACGCCAGGTGCCGCGCCCAGCGGCTCGCCCACAGCAGGATCCCGGCACTGGCGCACACCGACAGCACGAAGCCGATGGACCGGCACAGCCACGGGTCGACCAGCAGCAGTCCGACCACCGCCCACGACAGATAGCGCAACCCCTGACGGAGCCCACCCCAGCCCAGCGCAGCCAGACCCACCACGCCCATCGCCGCGGCCCGCAGCACGCTGGGTTCGGCGCGGCACAGCAGCACGAACGCGACCACCCCGACGACAGCCACCCCGCGCCGCCACCAGCCCACCACCCCGAACCGGGCGGCCGCCCACAGCAACGCCGCCAGCAGCAACGTCAGGTTGGCGCCCGACACCGCGGTGAGGTGAGTCAGCCCCGTCGTGCGGAAGTCAGCCTGCAGGTCGGCCGGCATCAGGTCGGTGTCCCCGACGACGAGCGCAGGGACCAGCGCCCGGGGAGCCGGCGGCAGAGCGGACACCGACTGGCGCAGGCCCGCCCTGATCGAGGACACCGCCGCGTCCAGCGCACCGGGTGGGGCGATCACCTCAGGGGAGGCGCGAGCCCGCGCCCACGCGCTCACGCCGTCGTCGGCACCTGCCGGGCTGAGGCGCACCACCGCGCGGACGGTCGACCCCGTCGGCACAGCCGCCCAGGCCGCGGTCAGGCCGCCGGACGCGCTGAGCCGCACCGTGGCACCGGACACCCACGACTCCCCCCGGCCCGCCGCGCTGACCAGCGTCGCGTCGGCCGTCCACACGGGCCCGCCGGGTCCGGCATCGGTGGTACGGCCTCCCCCGACCCGCGCGTCGATCGACACGACCGCGCCATCCCGGGCCCACCCCGGCACCGGCCCCAACTCGGCGAACCACGACCGCAGTCCCGGGATCCCGGCTGCGACGGCCACGACCACTGCCAGAGCCGCGAGCAGCCAGCATCGCCGCCACAACGCCAGCCCGGCGATGCCGAGTGCGACACCGGCACTGCACGCCAGCAGCCACAGGCTCCCGGAGGTGCCCGCCCATGCCCCGGCCCACATGGCGACGGCCAGCACCGGCGACCGCCAGTCCGTGGCGACCGGGAACCCACTTCCACGACCGAACGCAGCATCGCTTCCTCCGGCGCCTCTAGACGCGGACATTCGGTGCGATGTCGGCGTAGGTCTTCGGGCCGATGCCCGCGACTTCCTGCAGCTCGCTCACGGCTTTGAACCGGCCGTGTTGTTCGCGCCAGTCCAGGATCTTCTGCGCCGTCACCGGCCCGACCCCGGGCAACGTGTCCAGCTGCTCGAGCGTGGCCGTGTTCAGCGAGACCTTCCCCGAACCGGTTGCCTGGCCCGCACCGGCGCCGCCCCCGCTGCCGGCGCCACGCACCTCGCCCCGCGGCTTCGAGCGCGTGCCGATCACCACCTGCGAGCCGTCCTCGACCACGGCCGCGAGGTTCAGCTCGCCCGGATCACCACCCGGGGCCAGACCACCAGCGGCGTCGATCGCGTCCTGCACGCGGCTGCCCTCGGTGAGGTCGACCACCCCGGGATGCTGCACGGCCCCGATCACGTGGACCAGGATCTTCGGGGCCGCCGACGCCGTTGCACTCGGGCTGGACACGATCGACGGCGGCGCAGCCACCGCCACCGGCGTCGACCGGGCCTGCAGCAGGGTGTACGCCGTCCAGGCGACGCCCACGAGCAGCACCACCACGACGGTGGACAGGTGCTCGCGGGAGAACTCCACCAGCCGCCGACCGGCCTGGGCCACCCGTTCCCCCGGCGGTGGCGCGCGGCGAGGAGACGGAGAGCGTGGAGCGGACCGACCCTCGTGAGGGTCGCCGTCCATCCGGGTCGACCGATCGCCCGGAGCATCGCTGAGCCCCGGGGCAGCCGTGGAACCGGGTGGTGGCGCAACCGGCGGCGCCTCCGTGGGCAGGGCGTGTCGCGGCTGCACCTCGGCGAGCAGCAGCTCCAGGCGCTGCCGCACGACCTCACTCATCACCGGCTCGGGAGCGACCTTCATACCCTGCACTATCGGCAGGACGGCGGCCGGCGCGTCAGCCGATTCGTCCGCCTGTGGACAACGCTCCGGGTCGCGTCAGCCTGTGGACAACCAAATGGCCGCGACCGGCCACCCGCAGGTACTCTTCCGGCGTCCCCCCGAACCAAGAAGGAGCCCTCATGGCCACCGAGATCGACCTCGCCCCCGCACCCACCCACGGTGGCTGCGGATGTGGCTGCGGCACGACCGCTTCCACCCCGGAACTCGTGGTGAGCGCGCTGCCGAAGGTCATCCGGCACGCCGCCATCATCGGCGGGCTCACCAGCATGAAGGCCGGCGAGAAGCTCGTGCTGGTCGTCAGCCACGATCCGCTGCCGCTGCTCTCCCAGCTCGACCGGGTCGCCCCGGACGCTTTCGACCTGGTGTACCTCGAGCGCGGTCCGGAGACCTTCCGCCTGGAGTTCACCAAGCGCTGACCGGCCTGTCCCGCGCCGCCTGTCGGTGCGGGCTGAGAGGCTGGAGTCGTGAAACAGGCAGGTCCGTCGCGCGCCCCGGCGCGGCCGTCCGCCAGCCGAACCGGCAGTACGCGCAGCGGTACTACGCGCACCGGTGGCACTCGAGCACCGAGTTCCCGCACCGAGCGCAACCGGGGCACCGCCGGGTCCGCCAGCACCCGTTCGACCGGCTCATCCCGAGGTGGCACGCGCCGGGTGCCGGCCCGGCCCGAGGCGTCCGCATCCCGGGGCAACGTGCGCTGGCTGCTGGTCTCAGCCACGGCCTGCGCGGTACCCGCGTTCCTGCTTCTCCTGGTCTTCCTGATTCCGGAGGTGCAGACGGCGCACCCGCTCCTCGCGATGGCTGCGGCGTTCGTGCCCTACGGCGTGATCCCGTGGGTCGCCGCGGTCGGGTTCGCCCTGCTGGGCGCCCGCGGCAGAACCCGTCTGGTCGCGGCGCCGCTCGCACTCGGCCTGGCCCTGCACACTGCAGCTCTCGGCCCCTACTTCCCGACGCCCGCGATCGTCGAGGACGACGCGCGCGTCGAGGTGATGGCCCTCAACCTGGACGGCGGGCGGGCCGACCTCGTCCCGCTCGCCGAGGCGATGGCCGGCGCCGCGCCGGACCTCGTCGTGCTCACCGAGGTGACCCGCTCGAACGCCGCAGCCTTCGCCCGCAAGCCGTGGGCACAGATGTTCCCCTACCGCTCCGGCACCGCCGGCAGCGACGCCGATCCGGCCACCGGCGCGGACGACGTGCGCGGCACCATGGTGCTGTCCCGCCATCCGCTGACCGATCTGGGCCGCACGTCGGGCACGCAGGCGGGCAACGTCGCGCTGCGGGTGGTGCTGGAGGGGCACCCGTTCACCCTGGTCGCCGCGCACCCGGCCGGGCCCGGCTGCGGCACGGCGTGCTGGTTGCAGGAGTCGGACGTCCTGACCCGGTTCGCCCTCGCCCACAGCTCCGGGCCGCTGCTCGTCGCCGGCGACCTGAACGCGACCCGGGAGCAACTCACGCTGCGGGTCCTGACCGCGAAAGCCGGACTGCACGACACCGCGTCCGGCTGGCAGCCGACCTACCCGGCCAACTCGTGGCTGCCGCCCCTGGTCGGAGTCGACCATGTGCTCGCCTCGCGGCAGTTCAGCACGGCCGGTTACCGCACCGTCCGGGTAGCCGGGACCGACCACCTGGGGGTGCTCGCGAGCCTGGCTGTTGGCTGAGCGGGATCTCGACAGGCTCGATCAGCGGTTGGGGTGGCTCGATCAGCGGTTGGGGTGGGCCCTTCGTGACGGTCGCAGAGCGACCTCCTCAGGGACCGGTTTCCCTTCGCGGAGCGACCTCCTCAGGGACCGGTTTCCCTTCGCGGAGCGACCTCCTCAGGGAGCGGCTCCCTTCGCAGAGCAATCTCCTCGGGGGCCGATCGGCCGACGGTCAGGCGGGGACGATGCTGACCAGCTTCGGGGCTCGGACGATGACCTGACGGACCTCGCGGCCGTCCAGGGCCCGGCGGACGCCGGGATCGGCCAGGGCCAGCTCGGTGAGCTCCGCCTCGGTGATCGAGGGGGGCACGTCCAGCTTCGCGCGCACCTTGCCCTGCACCTGGACGACGCAGGTGACCGACTCGGCGACCAGCAGCGCCGGGTCGGCGACCGGCCAGGCCGCGTTCGCCACCGACGGCGCGTGGCCGAGCAACTCCCACATCTCCTCGGCGACGTAGGGCGCCACCGTGCTCAGCGCGATCGCCACCGTCTCCACGGCCTCGCGGACGGCCGGATCGGCCGGACCCGCCCCGCTGTCGATCACCTTGCGGGCGGCGTTCACCAGCTCCATGATCCGGGCGACGGCCACGTTGAACCGGTGCGAGTCCAGCGACTCGGTGATCTCCGCGACCGCCTTGTGGGTGGCCCGCCGCAGGCCCAGGTCACCGGACGCGGGGTCGGTTCCCACCGGGCTCGCCACGTCCTGGGCGAGGCGGTAGGCGCGCTGCAGGAACTTCAGCGACGAGCCCGGGGACATGTCGGCCCAGTCGATGTCGTCCTCCGGCGGACCGGCGAACACCACCGTGGTACGGATCGCGTCCACGCCGTAGGTGTCGATCTGCTGGCCCAGGTCGACCCCGTTGCCCAGCGACTTGCTCATCGCCTTGCCCTGGTTGATC
>DAINOM010000167.1:0-7499 GCA_036735445.1 Propionicimonas sp. | reverse complement strand
CTCTTTGGCGAGCTCGTAGACGCGGACCTTGGCCACTACTCTCCTTCAGGTCCGCTGCTGCGCGCGACGGACCAGCTAGTTCTGTTCTGTGCTCATTTCGAGATACTCATCGAGTGGTCATGAGCGTTAGCCCACTTTCTGGTTGTGCTCGCCACACCGGCGAACGCGCGGGGACCAGTTTAGTCCCCGCACGCTCGAATCTCCTAAGCGAGGCCCTCCGTGGCCAGCAGCGTCGCCACCTGCTCCCCGTCCACCTCACGGCGCAGCGCGCGTCCGACCGCCCGGCGCTTCACCGCGAGGCTCCCGCAGCCGCGGTGGACGTAGCAGCCGCGGCCCGGCAGCACCTGCCGCGCGTCGACGACCACCGCCGCTGCCTCGACGGACCAGACCAGGCGGACGAGTTCCGGCTTCGGCGCGGTCTGCCGGCAGCCGATGCAGGTGCGGACGGGAGTCACGGCCGCCGATCCTACCGTCGCCGCACGATCCACAGTGGGGCCACAGGCTCGGCGGGGCGCGTGCACAGTGCGACTCGGTTGACTGGCGGCCACAGCGAACCACAAGGAGTGAGATGGACACCAAGGCGAAGATCGGTCTGGGCGTCGGCGGGGCCGTGATCGCCCTCGGCGCGGCGGTCGGAGTGGGCGTGCTCGCGGCGAACCTCGCGGGCGGCTCGGACGCGGCGGCCTCGCCGGCCGGCTACGGCCAGGACAGCGGCCGCGGCAACGGTCAGGGCCGTGGCGGCGGCATGGACACCTCGGCGCTCGCGAGCACCCTCGCGGAGAAGCTCGGGGTGGACCAGGACAAGGTCGAGGCGGCCCTGAAAGAGGTCATGACGGCCAACCGTCCGTCCGGTCAGCCGAGCGGCCAGCCGAGTGGCCAACCGTCCGGTCAGCCCACCGGCCAGCCGGGCAGTGACCGCAGCGGCATGATCGAGACGATGGCGAAGGCCCTCGCCGAGAAGCTCGACCTGGACGAGGCGACCGTGCTCACCGCCCTGCAGGAAGCCATGCAGTCCCAGGGCGGCGCCGGCGGCGGTGAGCCGTCCGCCCAGCCGACCCAGAAGTAGCCCGCTGGGCCGGTCATCCCATCCCTCGCCCGTCCCCTAACCCGTCATCCCGGCGAACGCCGGGATCCCCGCACCAACCCGACAGGCCGACTCACGGGATCCCGGGTCAAGCCCGGGATGACGGTTGGGCCTGGGATGACGGTTGGCCCGGGACGACCGGTGTGTCGGCGCCCCCGGTCTAGGCTCCGCCGCGATCGGGGAGGAGCACCATGGCGAGGGACGGCTACGTCTACTTCATGACGAACGAGCGCAACACCACGCTCTACATCGGCGTCACGAACGACCTGCTCCGGCGGGTCGTGGAGCACAAGCTCAAGCTGATCCCCGGCTTCACCAGTCAGTACAACTGCAACAAGCTCGTCTACTACGAGGCCGGGAACGACATCGGCGCAGCCATCGCGCGGGAGAAGCAGCTGAAGAACTGGCGCCGCGCCTGGAAGAACGAACTGATCGCTGGTCTGAACCCGAGTTGGGACGACCTCAGCGCCCAGGTCGGCATCACCCCTGCCCTGCTCGCACATTTCGCCAGAGATCCCGGGGCAAGCCCGGGATGACACAGGCACAAACGTCATCCCGGCGAACGCCGGGATCCCCGCACCGACCCGACAAGCCGACCCACGGGATCCCGGGGCAAGCCCGGGATGACGGTGGGGGCCGGGATGACGATGGCAGCTCAGGAAGCGGTGGGGGCCTCCGTGTCGGGGCGGATGTCGATGCGCCAGCCGGTGAGGCGGGCGGCGAGCCGGGCGTTCTGGCCCTCGCGGCCGATGGCGAGGGAGAGCTGGTAGTCCGGCACGATCACGCGGGCGGCCCGGGCGGTGGCGTCGGTGACGGTCACCGAGGTCACCTTCGCCGGGCTGAGCGCCTTGGCGACGAAGGACGCCGGGTCGTCGGAGTAGTCGATGATGTCGATCTTCTCCTCGTTCAACTCGTGCATCACCGCACGCACGCGCTGGCCCATCGGGCCGATGCACGCACCCTTGGCGGACACGTCCGGGTTGTGGCTGACCACGGCGATCTTCGAGCGGTGGCCGGCCTCGCGGGCGATCGCCTTGATCTCGACCACGCCGTGCTCGATCTCCGGCACCTCCATCCGGAACAGCTTCGCGACGAGGTTCGGGTGGGTGCGCGAGACCACGACCTGGGGGCCGTGCAGTTCCCGGCGCACGCTGACCACGTACACCCGCAGCCGCTTGCCGTGGCTGTAGTCCTCGCCCGGCACCTGCTCGGCGTGCGGCATGATCGCCTCGATGCTGCCCAGGTCGACCCGGACGGTGCGGGAGTCCCGGTCCTGCTGGACGACGCCGAGCACGATGTCGCCCTCGACGCCGGCGAAGTGGCCGAACTTCTGCTCGTCCTCCGCCTCCCGCAGTCGCTGGAAGATCACCTGCCGCGCGGTCGCGGCGGCCACCCTGCCGAAGCCCTCCGGCGTGTGGTCGAACTCGCCGATCCGATTGCCCTCCTCGTCGAGTTCGGGGGCGTACACGCTGACCTTGCCGGTCTTGCGGTCCACCTCGACCCTCGCGCCGGGGATGGCTCCCGGAGTCTTCTCGTAAGCGTTCAGCAGCGCCTCGCGCAAGGCCTCGATCAGCACGTCCATGCTGATCTCCTTGTCCCGCTCCAGCTGCTTCAGCGCGGTCATGTCGACGTCCACGTCAGCCCTCCGCTTCCTCGTCGGTCTCCACGCCCTCGACCGGGCGGTTCAGTTCCACCTGCACCAGCGCACGCTGGACGTCCGCGAGCGGGATCCGCCGCGCGGTGCCGTCCACGTCCACCTCGACCGCATCGTCGACCACCCCGAGGACACGGCCGGTGACCGGCCCGTCCGCAAGGGTGAACGTCACGAGGCGGCCGGTGTTGCGGCGGAAGTGCCTGGCGTCCGTGAGCGGACGGCTCACCCCGCGCGACGACACCTCCAGCGTGTAGGGACGGCCCTGGGTGATGTCGGCGGCGTCGAGCGCTGCCGAGATGCTCCGGGTCGCCTCGGCGATCTCGTCGAGGGACGGGCCGCGGCCGGCCGGGCCGTCACCATCGAGGTAGACCCGCAACACCGAACGCTTGCCCGCAGCCAGCACCTCCAGCCGGTCGAGTTCCAGCGAGTGCGCCTCCGCGACGGGAGCGACGAGCGCCTCCAGCTCAGCGGTGTTCATCCCGCCTCCTCGATCCGATTGTGGGCGTGCGATTGTGAATAGTGGCTGCGGCCAATCCTAGACGAGGCCACCCGGCGGTGGATCAGCTCAGTTGCGCACCAGGGCGGTGACGCGGTCCGCCGCCTCGGCGACCGGCACCTCGATCCGCTCCCCCGTGGCCCGGTCGCGCACCTCGACCACGCCGTCGGCCAGCCCGCGGCCGACCACGACCGAGGTGGGCATGCCCATGATCTCCGCGTCGGCGAACTTCACGCCGGGACTGGCCTTGCGATCGTCCAGCAGGACCCGCACGCCACGGACGTCCAGTTCCTCGGCGAGTCTCGTGGCCGCGTCGAGGATCTCCTCGCCCTTGCCGGTGGCGAGCACCTGCACGTCGAACGGCGCCAGCGCCCGCGGCCAGGCGAGGCCGCGCTCGTCACAGGTGGCCTCGGCGACCGCAGCCACGGCCCGGGAGACGCCGACACCGTAGGAACCCATGGTCACCGTGACCAGCTTCCCGTTCGCGTCGAGCACCTTCAGGCCGAGGGCGTCGGCGTACTTGCGGCCCAGCTGGAAGATGTGGCCCATCTCGATGCCGCGGGCGAGGCTCAGCGGTCCCGAGCCGTCCGGGGCGGGGTCGCCGTCGCGGACCTCCGCCACGTCGAGCACGCCGTCGCCGGCGAAGTCCCGGCCGGCCACCACGTCGACCAGGTGGGTGTCGACCACGTTCGCGCCGGTGATCCAGGCCGTCCCCGGCACCACGCGGGGGTCGGTGAGGTAGCGCACCTTCAGCGGGCCTTCCGCGCCCAGATGGGCGACCGCGGCGCCGTCCACGACCGAGACCGGGCCGATGTAGCCCTTGACCAGACCGGGGTTGGCGGCGAAGTCGTCGTCGGTGAGCGGGGCCGCCTCTGCCGGGGCGATCGCCGCCTCCAGCCGCTTGAGGTCCACGTCGCGGTCGCCGGGCAGGCCCACGACCAGCAGCTCCGTCTTCCCGTCGGGGCTGGTGAGCACGAAGACCACGTTCTTGAGCGTGTCGGCGGCCGTCCACTCGCGGTCGGGACGGGGGAACTTCGCGTTCGCCGCGTCCACCAGCTCGACGATGGTGCCGGTTCCGGGGGTGTCCACCGGACGGGCCGGGCCGATGCCGCTCGCGTCCTGCTCGGCGGGCGCGGGGACCCGGACCGCCTCGACGTTGGCCGCGTACCCACCGGGCGAGCGGACGAAGGTGTCCTCGCCGGTCGCGGACACCGCGAGGAACTCCTCCGACGCCGAGCCGCCCATCGCGCCGGAGGTCGCCTCGACGATCACGTACTCGAGTCCCAACCGGTCGAAGATCCGGACGTACGCCTGCCGGTGCGCCTCGTAGGAGGCGGCCAGGCCCTCGTCGTCCACGTCGAAGGAGTAGGAGTCCTTCATCACGAACTCACGGCCGCGCAACAGGCCCGCGCGGGGCCTGGCCTCGTCGCGGTACTTCGTCTGGATCTGGTACAGCGACAGCGGCAGGTCCTTGTACGAGGAGTACAGGTCCTTCACCAGCAGGGTGAACATCTCCTCGTGGGTGGGGCCCAGCAGGTAGTCGGAGCCCTTGCGGTCCTTCAGCCGGAACAGGTTGGGGCCGTACTCCGTCCAGCGGTTGGTGGCCTCGTAGGGCTCCCGGGGCAGCAGGGCCGGGAAGCGCACCTCCTGGGCGCCGATCGCGTCCATCTCCTCGCGGACGATGACCTCGACCTGCTGCAGCACCCGAAGTCCCAGCGGCAGCCAGCTGTAGATGCCCGGGGCGGCCCGGCGGATGTAGCCGGCGCGGACCAGCCAGCGGTGGCTGGGGACCTCGGCGTCGGCAGGATCCTCGCGGAGGGTGCGGACGAACAGCTGGGAGAGACGGGTGATCACCCGGCCGATCTTAACGGCGCCAGTAGCCCTTGGTGACCACGGCTTCGGCCGGCAGCTCCCAGCGGTCGTGCAGCAGGGCGCGGGCCGCGGGCACGACGGCCGCCTCCGCGGCGACGAAGCCCAGGACGGTGCCGCGCGGCCGGTCCCGCTCGCCGAGCACGCCGAGGGCGTCGACGAGGCTGAGCTTGTCCCGGCCCCGGACAAGGATCGTCAGGTGCGTCGCGTGGTCGGTCGGGACCGGGACGAGCTCGTTCTCGGGAGCCACCTCCACGATCACCCGGGCCGGGGTGCCCGGACGACGCGTCCGCAGGAATCGGCAGATCGCGGGGACGGCGGTCTCGTCCCCGGCGAGGAACCAGGCGTCCGGTTCGCCGGTGACCGCATTGCTGCGACGCGGTCCGGCCACGGCCACCTTCGCTCCCAGCGGAGCCTCCGCGGCCCAGGTCGTGCCCGGCCCGTCGCCGTGGAGGACGAAGTCGAACTCCACCCAACCGGCCTCCGGATCCGCGTTCAGCGGGGTGTACTCCCGGCTCTCCAGCGCCCGCCACTCCTCGGCGGCGGCCGGCTCCGCCGCGCCGTCCGGCACGAAGAAGAGCCGGACATGGTCGTCCGCGCCGGGTGCGGAGAAGCCCCGCAGCGCCTCGCCCGCGACCCGCAGCCGCACATAGCCCGGGGTGAGCCACTCCCGCGAGACCAGTTCGGCCGGCCGCAGCTGCGCCTCCAGCGGCACGGTCTCGAACACGACGGGAGTGGTCAGGGTCATCGGGGCTCCTTCTCTGGCAGGTCGCTATTTAGGTTAGCCTCACCTTGCCAAAATCGGATGCTGGGGTCCTGCCAGCGAGCAGTTCTGCCACCCGCCCGACCGTGCCCCTGCGAAATTGCGCGCTCGATGGCCGAATCCGCGCGTGGGCGTCGAGAATCTCAATCGAGCGCGCAATTCCGCAGGGGCAACGAGGCCGCTGGCAGGATGGCGGCGTGACCTCAATCCCTGCCGGCGTTCAGCGGGTGGCTGCGACGCTGGCCGACCTCGACCATCCCCACGAAGTCGTGATGCTGCCCGTGACCGGCCGGACCGCCGCCGACGCTGCCGCCGCGCTCGGCGTGGAACTCGGCCAGATCGCCAAGAGCATCGTGTTCCGCCGGCTCGGCGACGACGCCGCGGTGCTCGTGGTGACCTCCGGCGACCTGCGGGTGGACGAGAAGAAGGTGGCCGCACTGGTCGGCGACCTGGGCCGCGCGGACGCGGACTTCGTGAAGGCCGCCACCGGGTTCTCGATCGGCGGAGTGTCCCCGGTGGGGCACACCACCGCCCCGGTGATCCTCGTCGATCGCGAACTGTTCCGGTTCGAGCAGATCTGGGCCGCCGCCGGCCATCCGCACGCCGTCTTCCCGCTGTCGCCGTCCGAACTGGTCGAGCTGACCGGCGCCCCGGTCGCCGACGTCGCCTGACCCGCGGGTCAGAAGAGGACCGTCGCGGACTCCCCCACCTGTTCGAAGCCGACCCGCTCGTAGCAGCGGATCGCGCGGACGTTGAAGTCGTTCACGTACAGGCAGGCCGTGGAGTACTCGGCCAGCACGTACTCGGTGACCGCGGCCATCGCGGGCTCGGACAGCCCGCGACCGCGCAGGGACGGGTCCAGCCACACTCCCTGGATCTGAGCCACCGATCCGCTGGCCGCTCCGACATCGGTCTTGAAGACCACCCGGCCGTCCTCGACGATGCCGAAGGCGCGGCCGGAGTCGACCAGCCAGCGACAGTAGCTGCGGTAGCTGGCCTCACCGCCGGCGATCGGGTCGGCGCCGACCTCCTCGGTGTACATCGCCACGGACGCCGCGAAGTACGACTCGAAGTCGGCCGCCGTGATCGGGCGCAGGCGGGGATCCGCGGCGATCCTGGGCTGGCCCCGGATCGCCATCACCGGCTGCCGCGGCCGCACCTCGCGCACCTGGCTGTACGTCTTCCCCCAGCGCTCCCCCAGCGCCCGCCACAGCGGCAGCACGAACCAGGACGGCCCGACGATCGACTGGCAGGTGCGGCGGCGTCCGGCAGCCTCGACGAACGCCGGCAGCGGCTCGGCGTCCGTGACCACCGGGACGAGGTTCGCGCCGATGTGCAGCAGGGCGGTCGGGGCGTCGCCCGGCCAGCCCCACAGCAGGCCGGGTGAACCGGGATTCAGCACGCCGGCGTCCAGCCGTGAGGCGACGAAGACGTTCGTGACCGGGTCCTCGGCGACCAGCCGCCGGGCGACGGAGGCGTCCCAGCTGGTGAGGATCCGGGCGGTCATGTCAGGAGACGGAGACCTGAACCGGTCCGGCTTCCCCGGCGGGCATCTCCGCGGCGAGCCGGTTGGCCTCAGCGATCAGCGTGGCGACGATCTCCGACTCCGGGACGGTCTTGATCACCTCGCCCT
>DAINOM010000166.1:0-7631 GCA_036735445.1 Propionicimonas sp. | reverse complement strand
GGCACCAACGGCGTCCCGATCACGGACGAGCTGAAGGGCAACCCGAACCTCGGCAACACCGGCTTCATCCCGCTGCTCGCCGGCGCACCGCTGGGCATCCCGATGCCGGTGTGGGTGATGGTCGTGTTCGCGATCATCTTCTCCCTGCTGGTGAACCGGACGCCGTTCGGCCGCTGGCTGTACGCGATGGGCGGCAACGCTCGCGCGGCCGGACTGTCCGGCGTCCCGACCCGGCGCACGGAGACCTGGATCTATGTGATCTCCGGCCTGTGCGCCGCGGCGGTCGGCCTCTTGCTCACCGCCGACCTGCCGGCCGCCACCCCGCGGGCCGGCGACTCCTACGAGCTGAACGCGATCGCCGCCGTCGTCATCGGCGGCGCGTCCCTCGCCGGCGGACGCGGCACCGTGCGCGGCACGGTGATCGGCGCGTTCCTCGTCGGCTTCCTGGTCGACGGCCTCGTGCTGATCGGGCTGTCGGTCTTCTGGCAGCAGATCATCAAGGGCGCCGTGATCATCCTGGCGGTCGCCCTCGACCAGCTGCAGCAGTCCATCCAGGCCCGCTCCGCGATGAAGCGCGCAGCCCAGGCCTCCCTCGCGGGCCGGGAAAACCCGGCACCCGCCAAGTGAAAGCGGCCGCACGGCCGACCGTCGAGTGACAGAAAGGAACTCGAATGTTGAAGAAACTGGGCGCACTGATCATCGCTGGGATGACCGCCCTCGCCCTGTCGGCGTGCAGCAGCGCCGCCCCGACCCCTTCGGGCAGCTCGGGCGCCCCCGAGGGTAAGGGCGGCGGCACGATCGCCATCATCACCGTCGACATCGCCAACCCGTTCTGGAAGGCGGAGGTCGACGCCGCGCAGTCGAAGGCCAAGGAACTCGGCTACGAGACCACCGTCGACGCGCACCAGAACGATCCCGACAAGCAGCAGCAGTACATCGACGGCGCCATCGCCAAGAAGGTGAACGCGATCCTGCTCGACCCGGCCGGCGCGAAGGAGTCGGTGGGCGCGGTGCAGAAGGCGACGGACGCCGGCATCCCGGTGTTCCTGATCAACGCCGAGATCACCGAGCAGGGCATCGCCAAGAGCCAGATCGTCTCGAACAACGCCCAGGGTGCGACCCTCGGCGCCGAGTACTGGGTGAAGCAGATGGGCGGCAAGGGCAAGTACGTCGAGCTGTTCGGCCAGCCGACCGACAACAACGCCCACGTGCGGTCCGAGGGCTACAAGGCCGTGATCAGCCAGTACCCCGACCTGAAGCTCGTGCAGACCGAGACGGCGAACTGGGACCGGGCCCAGGGCAAGCAGAAGATGGAGATCATGCTGCAGGCGCACCCCGACATCACCGGTGTCATCTCCGGCAATGACGAGATGGCCCTCGGCGCGATCTCCGCGCTGAAGGACGCCGGCAAGCTCGACAAGGTGAAGGTGCTCGGCTTCGACGGCTCCGGCGACGCGGTCACCGCCGTCAAGGACGGATCGCTCGTCGCGAGCGTGCTGCAGCCGATCGTGGAGGCCACCAAGACCTCCATCACCCAGATCGACAGCTTCCTGAAGACCGGCAAGACCGGTGCCGCCACCGAGAAGCTCGCGATGGACTGCGTGCTGATCACCAAGGACAACGCCGACAAGTTCAAGGACTTCGTCCCGCTCGGCTGATCCTGGCCAAGTTGGGTACTGGGCCCAGTGACGGGGGTCGGGAATGACCCACCGGCCCCCGTCACGAACCCCGTCCCGTCGCCCGGGCAAACCGCTCCCTGAGGAGCCCTCCGGCGAGGAACGAGCCAGACAACACCACCGCTCCCTGAGGAGCCGGACGGCGAGGAACGAGCCGGGCGGCGTCACGAAGGGCCCCACCCCGAGAGTTAAGTTGAAAGAAGAGTCGTGGCGGTTCGGCAGGCACGCCCGTTGCCTGCCGGACCGTCCAGCACTGGAGGTGACTGATGGGAATGCGGATCGCGATCGGCTGTGACGATGCCGGCCTGGAGTACAAGAAGGTTCTCAAGGCCGACTTGGCGGCCGACCCACGCGTCGACGAGGTGATCGACGTGGGCGTCGGCGAGGACGAGCACACCTACTACACCCACATCGGGGTGGCGGGCGCGCGTGAGGTCGCGGCGGGCCGGGCCGACCGGGCGCTGCTGATCTGCGGCACCGGCATGGGCGTGGCGATGGCGGCGAACAAGGTCCCGGGGATCCGGGCGTCGGTCGCGCACGACTCGTTCTCGGTCGAGCGGCTGGTGCTGTCGAACGACGCGCAGGTGCTGACCCTCGGCGCCCGCGTGATCGGGATCGAGCTCGCCCGCCGGCTCGCGAAGGAGTGGCTGGGCTACACGTTCGACCCCTCGTCCGCCTCCGCGCCGAAGGTGGCGGCGTTCGCCCAGTACGAGCCCGGCAGCGCGGCCGAGGCGGAGTCCGTCCCGGGATGTGAGTGACCATGAACGGCCGACTCGCAGCGCTGGCGCAGGCCGGTGTCTCGATCTGGCTGGACGACCTGTCCCGCGACCGGATCGACAGCGGCAACCTCGCCGAGCTGATCGACGGGTACTCGGTGGTCGGCGTCACCACCAACCCGACGATCTTCGCCGCCGCCCTGGCCAAGGGGGACGCGTACACCGCCCAGCTGACGGACCTCGGCGGCGCGTCGACGTCCGACGCCATTACCGCGCTGTGCACCACGGACGTCCGCAATGCCTGCGACCTGTTCGCCGACACCTACCGGTCCAGCCACGGCTTCGACGGCCGGGTGTCGATCGAGGTCGCGCCCGAGCTGGCGAACGACACCGACGCGACCATCGCGCAGGCCGCCGAACTGCACGACCTGGTCGGCAGGGAGAACGTGCTGATCAAGATCCCCGCGACCCGCGAGGGCCTGCCGGCGATCACGGCCAGCATCGCCGCCGGGATCTCGGTGAACGTCACCCTGATCTTCTCCGTCGCGCGCTACCGCGACGTGATGGACGCCTACCTCACCGGGCTGGAGCAGGCGGCCGCCGCCGGCCGGGACCTGGCCACGATCCATTCGGTGGCGTCGTTCTTCGTCTCGCGGGTGGACACCGAGATCGACAGGCGGCTCGCCGCGGTCGGCCGGCCCGACCTGGCCGGCAGGGCCGGCGTGGCGAACGCGCTGGTGGCGTTCGGCGCCTACCAGGAGGTGTTCGGCGCCGGGCGCTTCGGTGCGCTCGCCGCGAAGGGGGCGAACGTGCAGCGTCCGCTGTGGGCGTCCACGGGCACCAAGGACCCGGCCTACCCCGACACCCTCTACGTCAGCGGCCTGGTCGCCGACGGCGTGGTCAACACCATGCCGGAGAAGACCATGATGGCGTTCGCCGACCACGGCGACGTCGGGCCCTCGATCGAGGGGCGGGCCGCGGAAGGACAGGCCGTCCTCGACCAGCTCGCCGCGGCCGGGATCGACCTACCTGAGGTGTTCGACACGCTCGAGACCGAGGGCGTCGCGAAGTTCGTCGCATCGTGGGACGAACTCGTGGCGACCGTCGAAGCCGCCCTGGCATCCGCCAGCCGGGGCTGAGCACGGTGGTTGCGCTCGCGCTCCTAGGATGAGGCGAGCGCAACCACCTGCCGAGGAGCACCCATGATCGTCGCCACTCCGGTCACCGCGGACGGACAGTCGGCCGCCGCCTGGGGACGCGCCCACTGGATCGGGGTCGCCGACGTCGCCGACGGCGAGGTGCGCGCCTGGCGGATCCACGAGGTCGCCTGGGACGCCTCCCACGACGAGGGCAGCCACGGCTCCCACCACGCCCGGATCGTCCGCTTCCTGAAGGAGCAGGCCATCCAGGCCGTCGTCGTAGACCACATGGGCCCAGGCATGGTCCGGGTGATGGAGACGATGGGCATCCCCCTCCTCCCGGCCACCCCCGGCGACGCCCGGGCGTCCGTGCTGGTCGCGGTTGCCGCCCACAGCGGGTAGCCGCGCCCTGCGAATTTGCACTGTAGACGGCCGGGATGTGGCCGTAACGCCCCGAATCGTCGTCCCGAGTGCAAATCCTCGGCACCCTGACTGCTCGCGCAGACCTCACCTGTCGTCGACAGTGCAGGGACCCCGGCGTTCGCCGGGACGATGGGACGTGCGTCCGCCCTTCGTGACGCGACCGCAGCTCGTGCCTCGCCGCGGACGCTCCTCAGGGACCGATTGAGCTGTGGCGGTCGCCCGTCCCCCACCGCTCCCTGAGGAGCCGGCTGGCGAGGAACGAGCCGGACGGCGTCACGAAGGGCCCGCGCGGAAAGCGGTGGGGTCACCAGCGGGGCCAGCGGAGGACCAGGTCGGCTCGGGCGGCGTGGGCGGCGACGAGGGCGGCGTTGCGTTCGTCGGAGCCGAGGACGTGGTCGCGGGCATGATCGGGCGCCTTGCCGAAGCGCTCGTGGCGCGCGATCAGGTGCGCCACGCGCAGGTCCTCGTCGGGGGCCTGGAGGAACCAGACCTCATCCAGTTGGGCCCGCACCCGCTGCCACTCCGGGTCGGGGTGCAGCAGGTAGTTGCCCTCGGTGACCACGACCCGGCAGGCCCGCGGGACGGGGATCGCGCCGGCGACCGGGTCCTCGATCTCCCGCCGGTACTCCGGCGCGTACACCACGTCGTCGACGAGGGCGCGCAGCCGGCCCAGCAGCGCCGCGTAGCCGTCCGGGTCGAAGGTGTCGGGCGCCCCGCGGCGGGTGGCCCGGTCGTCGGCGGCGATCACGGACGCGGCCAGGTGGAAGCCGTCCATCGGCACGGCCACCGCGGTGCCGGGCGCGTCCCGGTTCAGTTCCGCGACCAGCAGGCCGGCCAGCGTCGACTTCCCGGCTCCCGGCGCCCCGCACACACCCACCAGCACGCGGGACGCCGCGGCCGCCCGGCCGAGCAGCCGGTCGGCGAGCGCCGGCACGTCGACCGGCAGGGACTCCGGGGTCACCCCGCCACCGCCTCCTCGTGGCCGACCGCGTACTGCATCACGACCTCCTCGGACGCCTCCTCGCGGCTGAGTTCCTTCACGATCCGTCCCTCCCGCATCACCATCACCCGATCGCTCATCCCGAGCACCTCGGGCAGTTCGGACGAGATCATCACGATCGCCACGCCCTGCTCGGCGAGGTCGGACATGATCTGGTAGATCTCCGCCTTGGAACCTACATCGATGCCACGGGTCGGCTCGTCCATGATGAACACCTTGATGCCGAGGCTCAACCACCGGGCCAGCACGACCTTCTGCTGGTTGCCGCCGGACATGTTCACCACCAGGAACTGCGGGGACGGCGTCTTGATCCGCAGGTTCTGGATCCACGTCCGCACCAGGGACTGCTCCTGCTTCAGCTGCAGCACCCCGAACCGGGTCAGCCGGTCCAGCCCCGAGATCGTCGTGTTGAAGAACACCTGCAGCTTCAGCAGCAGACCCTGGCGCTTGCGGTCCTCGGTGACGAGGGCCACGCCGTGGTTGATCGCGTCCCGGGGCGAGCGCGGGTTGTACGGCCTGCCGAACAGGGTCATCTCCCCCGCGGTCGCGCGGTCGGCGCCGAAGACCACGCGGGCCACCTCGGTGCGGCCCGACCCGGTGATGCCGGCGAAGCCGACGATCTCGCCCGCCCGCAGGTCGAAGCTGACGTCCCTGGCCAGGTGGTGCTGGGCGAGGTGGGAGACGGTGAGCACGACCTCGCCCGGCGGGTTGTCCCGCTTCGGGTAGACATCGGCCAGGTCGCGGCCGATCATCAGCTTGACCAGGTCGTCCATGTCGACGTCGGCGACCGCCCTGGTGTCGACGTAGCGGCCGTCCTTGAGGACGGTGACCTCGTCGGCCAGCTCGAAGATCTCCTTCAGCCGGTGGGAGATGTAGATGATCCCGATCCCGGTCGCCTGCAGCCGCCGGACGACGGCGAACAGGTTCTCGATGTCCTTCTCGCTGAGCACCGCGGACGGCTCGTCCATCACCAGGATCCGGGTGTTCCGGTTCAGCGCCTTGGCGATCTCCACCATCTGCTGCTGGGCGACCGAGAGGGTGCCGGTCATGGCGTCGACGGGCAGGTCGACCTCGAGGCTGTCGAGCAACTCGCGCGAGCGCGTCCGCACGGTCTGCCAGTCGACCCGTCCGGCCTTCGTCGGCAGGTGGCCGAGGAAGATGTTCTCGGCGATCGTCATGTTGGGGGTGAGGTTGAACTCCTGGTAGATCGTCGAGATGCCGAGCCGTTCCGCGTCCGCGGGAGTGCGGATGTCGGCGGCCTTCCCGTCCATCAGGATGTCGCCCTCGTCCCTGGTGTAGGCACCGGACAGGATCTTGATCAGCGTCGACTTGCCGGCGCCGTTCTCCCCCAGCAGGGCGTGCACCTGCCCCTCGCGGACGGCGAGGCTGACGCCCTCCAGCGCCTTCACCCCGGGGAACGTCTTGCCGATCCCCTTCATCTCGAGCAGCACCCGTCCGGGCGCTCCGGTGGTCATCGCGGCCACCTACTTGCGGTGGGTGAGCTGGTCGACGGACACCGCGGCGATCACCAGGATGCCGGTGATCAGCACCTGGTAGGTCGACTCGACGCCCATCAACTGCAGGCCGTTGCGGAACACGCCGACGATCAGCGCGCCGATCAGTGTGCCGACGATGCTGCCCCGGCCGCCGAAAAGACTGGTGCCGCCGAGCACGACGGCGGTGATGCTGTCCAGGTTCGAGGTCTGGCCCGCCTGGGGGTCGCCGACGCCGGTGCGGGCCACCTGCAGCAGCGCTGCGATGCCGTACGCGAGCCCGGCGAAGGTGTACACGCCGAGCAGCACCCGCCGGGTGTTGATGCCGGCGAGCCGCGCGGCCTCGATGTTGTCGCCGACGGCGAAGACCGACCGTCCGGCGGCGGTGTACTTCAGCATGTACCAGGTGAGGGCGTACAGCACGAGCATCAGGATCGTCCCCCACGCGATCGCGGTGCCGCCGAGGGTGAAGGTGTCACCGAGGAAGGTGAGCTCCTTCGGCAGGCCGGTGATCGTGGACGTGGTGTAGATCCGGGTCAGGGCGTAGGCGATGTTCATCGTGCCGAGCGTGACGATGAACGCCGGCAACCCCACCCCGGTGACCAGGCCGCCGTTCAGCAGGCCGAACGCCATCGCCACCAGCAGGCCGATGACGATCGCCAGCCACGGGTTGAGCCCCTTCTGGGCGGCGAAGCTGGCGATCAGGACGCCGGCCAGCGCCATCACCATGCCGTTGGACAGGTCGATGCCGGTGGTGATGATCACCAGCGTCTGGCCGATCGCCAGCACGCCGACGACCATCACCTGCTGCAGGATCAGCGAGAAGTTGGGGCCGGTGAGGAAGCGCGGGCTCATCACGGCGAAGAAGATGCTGGCCAGCAGCAGGGCCGCGACCGGGCCGAGGATCGGCGAGGAGAGCAGCACCTTGGCGAAGGCCGGACGCGCGTCGACGGCCGGGCTCTGCACTGAGCTCATGGGTTCAACTGCCTTTCTGGTGCGGGTCGGGTGGCGGCGGGACGTGCCCGCCGCCACCCGTGCTGATCGGTTACTTGTTGCCCCAGCAGTTGGCCGTGCCGTAGGCGGAGTCCTTGCTGTCGACGCCGTCCTGCGCCTTGTCGGTGATCAGGGTCACGCCGGTGTCGGTGTAGCCGGACGGCTTGGTGCCGTCCTTGGCGTACTTCACG
>DAINOM010000165.1:0-7705 GCA_036735445.1 Propionicimonas sp. | reverse complement strand
TCGATGCCAAGCGCGGCAAGCTGTTCGCCAAGCTGATCAAGAACATCGAGGTCGCAGCGCGCACCGGTGGCGCGGACCCCTCGGGTAACCCCACCCTGTACGACGCGATCCAGAAGGCCCGCAAGAACTCCGTCCCGGTCGACAACATCGACCGCGCGGTGAAGCGCGGCGGCGGCGTGGGCGGGGACGCGGTCGACTACACGGCGCTGATGTACGAGGCGTACGGGCCGGCCGGCGTGGCGATCCTGATCGAGTGCCTCACCGACAACCGCAACCGGTCCGCGTCCGACGTGAAGGTGGCCGTCACGCGCAACGGCGGGACGATGGCGGACGTCGGCTCGGTGTCCCGCATCTTCGACCGCAAGGGCGTGGTCGAGGTGGCCAAGGCCCAGGGCGGCCGCACGCTCACCGAGGACGACCTGCTCGAGGCCACCCTCGACGCCGATCCCGAGGACGTCGCCGACGACGGCGACAACTTCCGCGTGCTCAGCGACCCCAACGCGGTGGTGGACGTCCGCAAGGCCGTCCAGGCTGCCGGGCTCGACTATGAGTCGGCGGAGGTCCAGTTCGTGCCCCAGTACACCCAGGCGATCGACACCAGGGAGGCGGCCGAGAAGCTGTTCAAGCTGCTCGACGCGATCGAGGATCTCGACGACGTGCAGACCGTCTACAGCAACGAGGACGTCCCCGACGAGATCAGCGAGCAGCTGGCCGACGACTGAACGACGGGGACGGTTCTCAACCCGGTTCAACCTGAACCGAGTTGAGAACCGTCCCCGTCGTTCACCGGCGTGGCATGGGGGAGCGGCGGGGAGGCGGCGGCTAGTATCCGAACAACTGTTCGGACGTGAGGTGGCTGATGCGGGTACTCGGGGTTGATCCCGGGCTGACCAGGTGCGGGGTCGGCGTGATCGAGGGCACCCCCGGACGGCCGCCGCGGCTGGTGGCGGTCGGTGTGGTCACCACGCCCAGCACCCTGGAACTGCCGCAGCGGTTGCTGCGGATCGAGGCCGGCCTCACCGAGTGGGTGGCCGAGCACCGGCCGGACGTGGTGGCGGTCGAGCGGGTGTTCGCCGACCAGAACGTGCTCTCGGTGATCGGCACCGCCCAGGCGGCGGGGCTGGCCATGCTGGTCGCCGCCCGCGCCGGAGTCCCCGTGCACACCCACACGCCGACCGAGGTGAAGGCGGCGATCACCGGTTCCGGGCGCGCCGACAAGGCGCAGGTCGGCACCATGGTCGCCCGCATCCTGAAGCTGGACGCAGCCCCGAAGCCCGCGGACGCGGCGGACGCGGTTGCGCTGGCCATCTGCCAGCTCTGGCGTGGCGCCGGCGCCGACCGGATCGCCCAGGCGCTGGCCAAGAGAGGAGTCACGGCATGATCGCCCGACTCACCGGGACGGTGGCGGCCGTCGGCGGCACCTGGCTGGTCGTCGACCTGTCCGGCTTCGGCCTGAAGGCGCTGTGCCCGCCGGCCACCGCCAGCCGGGCCAGGGTGGGGGAGCCGGTCACCCTGCACACCTCGCTGGTCGTCCGGGAGGACTCGCTGACCCTCTACGGCTTCGCCGAACCGGAGGAGCGGGACTGCTTCGAGCTCGTCCAGAGTGCGACCGGGATCGGGCCGAAGATCGCCCAGGCGGTCGTCAGCGTGTTCAGCCCGGACGAGTTCCGGGTCGCGGTGAGCAGCGGCAACATCGCCGCCATCACACGGGTGCCCGGTATCGGGCCGAAGGGCGCCCAGCGGCTCGTCCTTGAACTGAAGGACAAGGTGGCCGTGCTCGGCGGCGGTGGTGGTGGCGGCACCACCCACGCGGTGGCCGGTGGCTGGCGGGACCAGGTGCGTGCCGGGCTGGAGGGCCTCGGCTACTCCACGCGGGACGCCGAAGCCGCCTGCGACCAGGTGGCCGACCTGGCCGCCGAGAGCCCGGACACCCCCGTCGCCGTCCTGCTGCGCGCCGCGCTGCGCAGCCTCGCCCGGTGACCGGGACCGTCCCCGCCGTCTGGCAGAGTGTGCGACGTGCAGTCCGCTGACACCGATCCGCTCGACCCGCACGTCCACAGCGACGAGCAGGCCGCCGAGTCCGCGCTGCGTCCGGCCACCCTCGCCGAGTTCCGGGGCCAGCGGCGGGTGAGCGACCAGCTCGGGCTCGTCCTCGCCGCGGCCAGGCACCGGGCGGCAGTGCCCGACCACGTCCTGCTCTCCGGCCCGCCCGGCCTCGGCAAGACCACGCTGGCGATGATCATCGCCGCCGAGATGGGCGCGCCGATCCGGATCTCCTCCGGTCCGGCCATCCAGCACGCCGGCGACCTGGCCGCGATCCTCTCCGGGCTGACCGAGGGAGAGGTGTTCTTCCTCGACGAGATCCACCGGATGTCCCGGCCGGCGGAGGAGATGCTCTACCTCGCGATGGAGGACTTCCGGGTCGACGTCGTGGTCGGCAAGGGGCCGGGCGCCACCGCGATCCCGCTCGACATCCCGCGGTTCACGCTCGTCGGGGCGACCACCCGGGCGGGCCTGCTGCCCGGTCCGCTGCGCGACCGGTTCGGTTTCACCGCGCAGCTCGACTTCTACGCCGCGGACGACCTGGAGACCATCCTGCGCCGCTCCGCCGTGCTGCTCGGCATCGACCTGCACGCCGCGGCGGCGACCGAGATCGCCTCCCGCTCCCGCGGCACGCCCCGGATCGCCAACCGGCTGCTCCGCCGGGTGCGCGACTACGCGCAGGTCAAGGCGGACGGACGGCTGACCCGCGCGGTGGCCTCCGCAGCGCTGGAGCTGTACGAGGTCGACCCGCTCGGCCTCGACCGGCTCGACCGCGCCGTGCTGGACGCGCTGTGCCGCGGCTTCGGCGGCGGACCGGTCGGCCTGACCACCCTTGCGCTGGCCGTCGCGGAGGAGACCGAGACCATCGAGGAGGTGGCCGAGCCGTTCCTCGTCCGCGAGGGTTTCCTGATGCGCACGCCGCGCGGCCGGGTGGCCACCCGCCGTGCCTGGACGCACCTGGGCCTCACCCCGCCGGCGGGCACCGGAACGCCGCCGGCGGCGCCGGACCTTTTCAGTGGTGACTGAGCGGGCGGAGCCGATCCCCGATCACGCCGGGCGGTGAGTCGCCGAATGGGTATTCCCAGCCAGCGGCGCTAGGCTACGGGCTCGGCGGCAGGTCCGCCCCCGAACTCCTGAGCGTGAGGACAATCCCAATGGGCGGAGACGTTTGGTCCACCGTGCTGATGTTCGCCTTGGCCGGCGGCGTGCTGTACTTCGTGATGATCCGGCCGCAGCAGCGGCGGCAGAAGGAACAGCAGAACCTGATGAGTTCGCTGGCGCCCGGCTCCCGGGTGATGCTGATCTCCGGCATCATCGGCACCGTCAAGTACCTCGGTGACAAGCAGGCCATCGTCGAGATCTCGCCCGGGGTCGAGATGACCGTCGACAAGCGCGCGATCAGCCCTCAGCCCGTCGTGGACGAGTTCGAGTACGCCGACGACACGGACGCCGAGGACGCCCCCGCCGAGCCGGACGGCGTCCCGGTGGTGGACGAGACGGTCTACCAGGCCCCGACGGTCGAGCCAGCCGCCACCGAGGCCGAGGCCACCGAGCCCGCCGACACCGACGTCACCTGGGACCAGCCCGGCACCGACAAGAACTGACCTCATTCCTTAGGCAGAAGTGGCTACGACAAGCAGGAAACACTCCAACCCGCTGCGCACGCTGGTGGTCCTGGCCCTGGTGATCGCCGGGTTGTTCACCCTGGTCGCCGTCTCCGGCACCTGGACGCCGAAGCTCGGCCTCGACCTTCGCGGCGGCAGCACGATCACGCTGACCGCATCGACCCCCGGTGGCGGCGGCGTCGATCCGGCCAGCCTCGAACTGGCCCGCACGATCATCCAGCAGCGCGTCGACGCCATCGGCGTGGGTGAGAGCGAGGTCACCACGTCCGGCGACCGGCAGATCGTGGTCTCGGTGCCGAACGTGCAGAAGGACGACCTCGTCAAGATGGTCGGCCAGACCGCGCAGCTGTACTTCCGCAAGGTGTACAACGCCGAGGCGTCCACCGGCACCGTGACCCCGACGCCGTCGGCGTCCGCGGGCCAGGGCACCGCCGCGCCCACAGCGACCGCGTCCGCGGCACCGTCGGCCTCCGCCGCCCCGACCGCGACCGCGTCCAGCACCGGCAACAAGCGGCCGCTGCCGGCACTGCCGACGCCCGTGGCCAGCCCGCGACCGACCGCGCCGTCCGGTGAGACCAAGAGCCTGGACGAGCTGCTCAAGTGGGAGCCGTCCGACCGGGACAACAGCGAGTTCGCCGACTTCCAGTGCGGCCAGGACAGCCCCACGCCGGATGTCACCGACCAGCCGCTGATCACCTGCGATCGGGAGAAGGTCTACAAGTACCTGCTCGGCCCCGCGCTGATCCCCGGCAAGGACGTGACCAAGGCGCAGGCCGGCATCCCGCAGAACTCCGTCGCCTACGTGGTCACGCTGTCGTTCAACAACGAGGGCGCCGCCAAGTTCCAGACCGTGACCGCCCACCTCGCCGCGCAGCAGAGCCCGCAGAACCAGTTCGGCATCGTGCTCGACGGTGATGTGATCTCGGCGCCGTCCGTGGGTTCCCAGTACGCGACGGGCATCGCCGGCGGCAACGCGGAGATCTCCGGCAGCTTCACGCAGAAGTCCGCGACCGACCTGGCCACCGTGCTGTCCTACGGCGCACTGCCGCTGGCCTTCGAGGTGTCCAGCGTGGAGAACGTCTCGGCCAAGCTCGGTGGCGACCAGCTCCAGGCCGGCATCATCGCGGGCATCATCGGGCTGGCGCTCGTGCTGCTCTACAGCATCCTGTACTACCGCGGCCTGTCCGTGGTGGTGGCGCTGTCGCTGGTGGTGGCCTTCGGCCTGACCTGGGCGCTGGTGGTGCTGCTCGGCGCGAGCATGGGCTTCGCCCTGAACCTGCCCGGCATCGCCGGCGCGATCGTCGCGATCGGTGTCACCGCCGACTCGTTCATCATCTATTTCGAACGAATCCGGGACGAGGTCCGCGAGGGCCGCAGCCTGCGCACGGCGATCGAGACGGGCTGGGTACGGTCGCGGAAGACCATCCTGGTGGCCGACTCGGTGTCGCTGCTGTCGGCGCTCGTGCTGTTCATCCTCGCGATCGGGGCGGTGAAGGGCTTCGCCTTCACCCTCGGCCTGACCACGCTGATCGACATCGCGGTGGTGTTCTTCTTCACCAAGCCGATGATGACGGTGCTCGGCCGGACCAGGTTCTTCGGCGAGGGCCACCGGTTCTCCGGGTTCGAGGCCGAACACATGGGGGCCAGCAACCCGCCGCTGCACAACTCGCAGCGCAAGGCCGCGGTCCCGGCGGGAGGTGAGGCGTGATGTCCGAGCAGGTCACTGAACAGCCGACGGAGGTCAAGAAGGCGAGCATCGCCCATCGGCTCTACACCGGCCAGATCTCCTACGACTTCGTCGGCAATCGCAAGCGCTGGTACATCGTCTCGGCCGTGCTGCTGCTGATCTCCGTCCTCGCGGTGGGGATCCGGGGCATGAACTGGGGCATCGAGTTCCGCGGCGGCGCCGACTTCGCGGCGCCGATCGCGGTCACCGCGAGCACGGTGGATGACGTCCGGACCGCGGTGGAGCGGCTCAACCTGCCGCAGAACGACGACCTCAGCGTGACCACGGTGGGCGACAGCAGCGTCCGCGTGCAGACGCGTCCGCTGCAGGAGGCGGAGATCACGCAGGTGAAGACCGCGATCGCCGGCGTGGCCGGGATCGAGGTGGACAGTGTCGCCTACTCGCTGATCGGCGCCTCCTGGGGCCAGCAGATCACCACCCAGGCCGGGATCGCCCTCGTGGTGTTCCTGGTCCTGGTGATGCTGCTGATCTGGGGGTACTTCCGCGACTTCAAGATGAGCGTGTCGGCGATCCTGGCATTGCTGCACGACCTCGTGGTCACCGTCGGCGTGTACGCCCTGATCGGCTTCTCCGTGACGCCGGCGACCATGATCGGCGTGCTCACGATCCTCGGCTACTCGCTGTACGACACCGTCGTGGTGTTCGACAAGATCCGGGAGAACACCCGGGACATCACGAGTTCCCGGCACACGTACTCCTACCAGGCGAACGCCGCGGTCAACCAGGTGCTGGTGCGGTCGCTGAACACGACGATCATCGGCGTGCTGCCGGTCGGCGCGCTGCTGTTCACCGGCTGGTTCGTGCTCGGCACCGGCCCGCTGAAGGACCTCGGTCTGGCCCTGTTCGTGGGCATGATCGCCGGCGCCTACTCGTCCATCTTCATCGCCACCCCGCTGCTCGCGCAGATGCGGGAGGCCGATCCGGACATGGTCGAGCACCGCGAGCGTCTTTCCCGCCGGGCCGCGCGAGCCACGGAGAAGGGCGTCCGCAAGCCGAAGGCCGTCACGGTCGCCGTCGGCGACACCGCAGCGGCCAACGTCGACCCGTCCACCCTCGGGCTGGTCGCGGCCAAGGACCTGGACGCCGGGCCGCGGCGGCAGCCGTCCCGCCAGTCCCGCAGCCAGCGGAAGAAGTGACGATGGCGACGTCGACGCAGAACCGGGAGCTGATCTCCTCCCTGATCCGGGACATTCCCGACTTCCCGAAGCCCGGGGTGGTGTTCAAGGACATCACCCCGCTGCTCGCCAGCGCCGCCGGCTACTGGGCAGCGGTGGACGAACTGGCGGCGAGCGCCCCCGCCGGCATCGACGTGGTGGTGGGCATGGAGGCGCGCGGGTTCATCTTCGCCGGGCCGGTCGCGCTGGCCCTCGGCGCGGGCTTCGTGCCCGTCCGCAAGCCCGGCAAGCTGCCCGGGGACGTCTACACCCAGACCTTCTCGCTGGAGTACGGGGACGAGACCCTGGCCGTGCACACGGACGCGATCATGCCCGGCGCCAAGGTGCTGGTGATCGACGACGTGCTCGCCACGGGCGGGACGGTGGGCGCCACCGCGGCCCTGATCCGTCGGCTCGGCGCGGACCTGGTCCACGTCTCCGTCCTGCTCGAGCTGAGCTTCCTCGGTGGCCGCGACCACCTCGCGACGATGGGGATCCCGCACGCGTCCGCCGTGCTGACCGTCTGAGCACTGTCGACCGTGGCCCGGCCACGATCCGCGTCCGCCGGCCCACCCGCGCCACGGGTAGAGTGAGCATCCACTTCACTTGAACTCCGGAGGCAGGGTGAGCCAGGGCGTCCACGGACCGTACGGCGAGGGGGACGGCCTGCCCGGAGAACCCCGGACGCGCTACGCCACCGACCAGCCGCGGATGCGGATGCGCCAGGTACTGGCCCGGATCGGAGCGCAACGCAACCAGCCCGTCGCGGTGCTCGACCCGCTGGTGCGGATCGTCCACACCCACCATCCCAAGGCCGACGTCGGGCTGATCGAGCGGGCCTACCGGACCGCGGAGCACTACCACACCGGCCAGCTGCGCAAGAGCGGCGACGCCTACATCACCCATCCGCTGGCGGTGGCGACGATCCTGGCCGAGCTCGGCATGACCGAGCCGACGATCTGCGCGGCGCTGCTGCACGACACGGTGGAGGACACGTCCTACACGGTCGAACAACTCACCGCCGACTTCGGCGTGGAGATCGCGGCGATGGTCGACGGCGTCACCAAGCTGGACAAGATCGCGTACGGCGAGTCGGCGAAGGCCGAGACCATCCGCAAGATGGTGCTGGCGATGAG
>DAINOM010000164.1:0-7719 GCA_036735445.1 Propionicimonas sp. | reverse complement strand
TGATGTTCACCGGCGGCTCCCAGTTCGCGTTCATCGGCGTGATCGGGGGCGGCGGGACGGGGGCGGCAGCCTGGGCGGCGGCCACGCTGCTGGGCGTCCGCAACGGGGTGTACGGCATGCAACTCAAGGCACTGATCCGGCCGCCCGGACGGCTGATCCCGCTGATGGCGCAGCTGACCATCGACGAGTCCACCGCCACGGCGACCGCCCAGGACGACCACGACGAGCGCGTCCGCGGCTTCTGGACGGCGGGCGTCGGCGTCTACCTGCTGTGGAACACGTTCACGCTGATCGGCGCCTTGGCCGGCAACGCCCTCGGCGATCCCGCCCAGTGGGGGCTGGACGGCGCAGCCGTGGCCGCTTTCCTCGGCCTGCTGTGGCCCCGGCTGCACGGCAGGGACCCGATCGCGATCGCCGTGGTCGCCGCCCTCGCCACGATCATCACGCTGCCACTGGTGCCTCCCGGGATTCCCGTCCTGGTGGCGGCCGCCGTCACGGCCGGCTGGTGGGCGTGGCAGCGCCGCCGGGTCCGGGAGGCGGTCGGATGACGAGCCTGTGGACATGGGTCCTGCTGGCGTGCGCGATCGCCTACGTCACCAAGCTGGCCGGCTATCTGCTGCCGCAGGCCGTGCTCGACCGTCCGGTCTTCCATGAACTGGCCGGGGCCCTCACGGTCGGCCTGCTGGCCTCGCTGACGATGATGAACACCGTGGGCAAGGGGCAGGCCATCGCGCTGGACTCGCGGCTGCTCGCCCTGGTCGCGGGCGCGATCGCGCTGAAGCTGAAAGCCCCCTACATCGTGGTCGTGATCGCCGGTGCGCTGGCCGCAGCCATCGGACGGCGCTGCGGCCTGCCCTGATCGTCCGGTAGCGGTGGCGATGCCCGCCGTCGCTCAGGCCAACGAGAACCCGACCGTTCCCGTCCCGCCGCGCCGCACCGGCCCCCCACAGAGGTCCACGCGCCACAGCACCACGGTGACGAGCGCGGTCAGCAGGATGCAGATCACTCCGAACGACCCCATGCCGGGGGCCGCGTCCCAGCTCGCACTGGTGAACATGATCGCCGCGACGTAGTCGGCCAGCTGGTGGAAGAGCCCGATGGCGGTGGACGCCAGCAGCACCAGGGTGTACCGCAACAGCCTCAGGCCCCGCACGCCGTTCGCGCCCAGCACCACCACGGTCAGGGGGACGGCGAACTCCACCAGCACGAACAGCCAGTTCGGCAGGCCCTCACCCGCGGACTGGCGGGCGACGATGGCGGACGCGACCGCCACGCCGAGGACGGCGAGGCCCGGCACGGCGAGAACGAGCCGCACCCGCGGCGGGCACTCGATGGTCGGCAGCAGCACCAGCCAGGCCGCGGCCAGCAGGGCTGCGGCGACGACGCCCAGCAGGCCGATCATCGACCAGCCGTCACCCACCTCCGGCAGCGGGAACCCGGGCGCACCGACCATGCTCTCGACGCACGCGTCCGTGAGCGCGGGCTCGAACCGGTGGCCGGCCGCAGCGCTCCCGGCACGGATGTGTGCCGCGCAGGGCTGCCAGTAGAGCGCCAGTGCAACGCCGGCGAGGCCGGCCGCGGCGGTCAGCAGGCCGGCGGAAACGGGCCAACGGCTCGACCCACCCCCCATGAACACCACTCTAGGCCGGTGGCGGGCGCGCGGCAGGCGGGCGCGGGAATCACTCCGAGGCGGGCACCAGTTCGTCGTCGTCCTCTTCGTCATCGGCGCCGTCGTCCTGTCCGCGGCTGCGATGACGCACCAGCAGCACACCGCCGAGGACGAGGGCGAGCACCGCGACGACGTCGATGGTGAGCATGGTCCACAACCGGGCCTCGGCGCGGGCGACCAGCAGCGGGTCACCCTCCGATAGGGCGGCCATGCCGAAGAGGTCGAACCGGCGGTCCAGCACCCACCAACCCCAGTGCAGCACCATTCCGACGATCACCGACGCCACCCCGCGCGCCCAGAGCGGACGGTGCAGCCACGCACCGACGGCGAGCCCGGCGAGCACGACGACGCTCAGCCCCAGTTCCACCCAGCCGAGCACCTGCATGGACGTGACGACCGCATCCTCGCCGATCGTGCTGGTCACGGCCTCGGTGAGTGCGAAGTTCGCGGCCCAGACCAGCACGACGCTGACGCCCAGCGCCATCGCGGCGATCGCCACCACGAACTGCAGCACCGGCCACCAGCCGAACCGCGCCGTCGAGTCCATCCGTCCATATTGCTCCAGGACCCACCCGGAAGCGAAACCGGCCCCACTTGTTCCAGCGGACGGCGACGAGGGCCCGGCCGTCAGCTGTCCAGGAACGCGGCGCCGAGCCACTCCTGGGGAATGCCGAAGCCCTCGACCAGGTCCAGCGCGGACGGACGCAGCTCCGCGCACAGCGCGTTGACCTGGGCACCGACGGCCTTCGCGCGTCCGGTCGAGATCCGGTTGTGTTCTCCGAACCAGGCCCGGTCGGCACAGATGCTCGACAGCGCGAAGAGGCTGCACAGCCGCTCCAGCACGTCCCGGGCCCCGGGATCGGGGCAGGCCTCGATGCCGGCGATGAACGCCTCCAGCATCACCCGCTCCAGGTGCGCCCGCGCCACGAACAGCATGTGGTCGCCGAGCCGGTTGACCGCCTCGAAGTCACGGCCGGACGCCCGCCGCATCCGTCGCGCCAGCGACTCCAGCGAGTGCCGTTCGCGCTCCTCGAACAGGTAGGCGTGCCAGGCGCGGTCGACCAGGGCCAGCTCTTCGGGTCGCCGCCGTGCGGTCGCGACCAGCCGGTCCACGAGGAGGTTCGCCGCCGTGCGCTCCAGCACGGTCCCGCCGACCAGCCGGGCGGTGGCCTGCACCATGCCCACCCGGTCCAGGTCGCCCCACACCTGCCGGTAGTCGGTCAGCAGCGCCTTGGTCACCAGCTGCAGCAGGACGGTGTTGTCGCCCTCGAACGTGGCGAAGATGTCGGCGTCCGCGCGCAGCCCGACCAACCGGTTCTCCGCCATGTAGCCGGCGCCGCCGCACGCCTCCCGGCACTCCTGGATGGTGTCGTTGGCGAACCGGGTCGCGGTCGCCTTGAGCCCCGCGGCCATCGTCTCCAGCTGCCGCTGCTCGCGCTCGGTGTGCTCTCCGCCGCCCTGCACGTGCACCAGCGCGGCGGTGAGTTCGTTCTGCGCGAAGCCCAGCGCATAGGCGCGGGCGATGGCCGGGAGCAACCGCCGCTGGTGGGTGAGGTAGTCCAGCAGCAGCACCCCGTCCGGTCGATCCGGCGCGGTGAACTGGCGCCGCTGCAGCGCGTAGCGGGTGGCGATCGACAGCGCCCGCCGCGCGGCGATCCCGCCGCCGGCGGCGATGCACACCCGGCCCCGGACCAGCGTGCCGAGCATGGTGAAGAACCGCCGGTTCGCGTTGTCGATCGGCGAGGTGTACCGCCCGGACTCGTCAACGCCGCCGTAGCGGTCGAGCAGCATCCGCCGCGGCACCCGGACCCGGTCGAACCGCAGCAGTCCGTTGTCGACGCCGAGCAGCCCGCCCTTGCCGCCGTGGTCCGAAGTGGTCACTCCCGGCAGGTCCGCGCCCTGCTCGTCACGGATCGGCACCAGGACGGCGTGCACGCCGTGGTTGCGGCCGCGGACCAGCAGTTGGCCGAACACGACCGCCATCGACCCGTCCCGCGCGGCGTTGCCGATGTAGGCCTTGGTGGCCTCCGGCGTCTGGGAGTGCACCTCGTACTCGTCGGTCTCGGGCACGTAGGTGATCGTGGTCTCGAGCCCGGCGACGTCGGAGCCGTGGCCGAGTTCGGTCATCGCGTAGCAGCCCAGCAGCTTCATGCTGGTGATGTCGGGCAGGAACGTGTCGTGGTGCCAGCGGGTGGTTGGTCACCGCGCCGCCGAACAGGCCGAACTGCACGCCGGACTTGATCAGCGCGGACAGGTCCCCGTGGGCGAGCAACTCGAACGCGATCACCGCCGCGGCCGGGTCGGCGACGTCGTCCGCGTTGGCGGGGACGCCGGCTGCGCCGAAGCCCGCGTCCGCCAGTTCGAACAGCCGGTCCAGCACCCACTTCCGCGCCTCGGGGATCGTCTGCCCGGGGTCGCAGTGCAGGTTCTCGGTCGGGAATGCTGCGCGGGCGGCCTCCCTGCGGTCGGCGAGGGTCCCGTCCAGCGCCCGGCGCAGGGCCTCCCCGAGCCGGGCCTCGATCAACGCGGTCATGACTGCTCCTGTCTCTGGGGTACGGCGGCCAGCCCGCTGGCCAGCGCGGGGGTGAAGAACGCGTCCAGGTGCTCGAGGACGAGGGCCCGCGGCCGCCGGGGTTCGGTGGCCATCCACGAGTCGGCGGCGGCCCGGATGAACCCGACCAGCCCGTGCCCCCAGGTCTCCGCGCACGCCGGGTCCTGGCCCTGCCGAGCCAGGTGGTCGGCGATCGCCCGGCTGACATGCTCGCCGATCAGCTCGGGCAGCCCGCCGTAGGGGTCGACGGACGCGGCGTCGGGCGGGTTGAGCAGGAACCGGTAGATCTCGGGATCGCGCTCGACGAGGGTGAGGTAGGCGTCGGCGAGGTCGTGGGCGAGCCGGACGAGGTCCCCGGCGTCGGTGAGCTCCAGGGCGGCCTGCAGGTCGTGGTGGATGAAGTCGTGCACGTTCGCCACGACCGCCGTGTACAGCCCGGCGCGGTCGCCGAAGTGCCGGTAGATCACGGTCTTCGAGGTGCCGGCCTGGGCCGCGATCTCGTCCATGCCCACGCCCGCGCCGTGCCGGCGGATCGCGCGCAGGGTGTCCTCGACCAGTTCGCGGCGCCGGTGTTGCCGGTGCTCCGCCCAGCGGGTATCCCGTCCGTCAGTACCCATGTCGGCCACACTACCCGGTACCGGACGTATCTGCTACCGTCGGTATCGACTAAATCCCGAGGAGGACCGATGCAGCTTCCCCGCAGTGCCGTGGTCGTCGGCGGCAACCGGACGCCGTTCGCGAAGGCCGGCGGCGCCTATGCGTCCGCGAGCAGTCTCGACCTGCTCACCGCGGCGCTGGACGGCCTGGTCGCCCGGTTCGGACTGGCCGGTCGCCAGCTGGACGAGGTGGCCGCCGGCGCCGTCCTCAAGCACACCCGCGACTTCAACCTGACCCGCGAGGCCGTGCTCTCCTCCGCGCTCGCGCCCACCACGCCCGCCGTCGACCTGCAACAGGCCTGCGGCACCGGGCTGGAGGCCGTCGTCTATAGCGCGAACAAGATCGCTCTCGGCCAGGCCGACGTCGGCATCGGCGGCGGTGTGGACTCCGCCTCCGACGCCCCGATCGCGGTGAGCGAGGGTCTGCGGCGGGCGCTGCTCGCCGCCAACCGGGCGAAGACCCTGCCCCAGCGGCTGCAGGCGCTGGCCGGCATCCGTCCGGGTCACCTCGCACCGGTCGCACCCCAGGTGGTCGAGCCGCGGACGGGCCTGTCGATGGGCGAGCACCAGGCCCGGACGACCGCCGCCTGGGCGATCACCCGCGAGGCCCAGGACGAGCTGGCAGCCGCCTCCCACCACCACCTGGCCCGGGCGTGGGACGCCGGCTTCTTCGACGACCTGGCCACCCCCTATCTGGGCCTGACCAGGGACAACGTGCTGCGCCCGGACACCTCGGTGGACAGGCTGGCCGCGCTCAAGCCGGTGTTCGGCGACACCATGACGGCAGGCAACTCGACCGCGCTCACGGACGGTGCGGCGGTCGTCCTGCTGGCCGAGCAGGAGTGGGCGCAGGCCAACGGGTTCCCCGTCTTGGCCCGGGTCGTCGACGCCCAGGTCGCCGCGGTCGACCATGCCTCGGGTGACGACCTGCTGCTCGCCCCGGCCCACGCGGTCGCCCGCCTGCTGGCCCGCCAAGGCATGGCCCTGGCCGACTTCGAGCTGTACGAGTTGCACGAGGCGTTCGCGTCCACCGTGCTGGCCACTCTCGCGGCCTGGGAGTCGCCGGAGTTCTGCCGCGACCGACTCGGACTGGACACCCCCCTCGGCGCGATCGACCGGACGCGGCTGAACGTCAATGGTTCGTCGCTCGCCGCCGGCCACCCGTTCGCCGCCACCGGCGGACGGATCGTCGCCACCTTGGCCAAGCTGCTGCACGACCGCGGCACCGGCGCCCGCGGCCTGGTCTCGGTCTGCGCGGCCGGCGGCCAGGGTGTCGTCGCGATCCTGGAGGCCGTGTGATGGCCGGCCTGGTCGAGCGGCTGTTCTACTCCGGCGCCGGGCAGGCCGTCGCCGGCAGGCTCGGCCTGCCCGAGCCCCCCGTGCTCCGCCGCGGGCGCACCCTGCCTGGGGGCCCGGTGGTCCTGGCCACCCTCGCCGGCTCGTCCCTGGCTGCCGAGACCCTGGAGCTGCTCGGCATCGAGGCAGCGCTGCCGGTTCGCGACGAGTCGGCCCCTGAGGAGCGTCCGCCGAGGAACGAGGCGGCTGCGTCACGAGAAGCGCTCCCTGAGGAGCAGCCGCCGAGGAACGAGGCGGCTGCGTCACGAGAAACGGTCCCTGAGGAGCAGCCGCCGAGGAACGAGGCGGCTGCGTCACGAGAAACGGTCCCTGAGGAGCAGCCACCGAGGAACGAGGCGGCTGCGTCACGAAGGGCGCCGAGCGAAGGTCCCCCCGCCTACCCCGCCAGGATCGGCGCGATCGTGGTGGACGCCCGAGGCCTGCGCGCGATCCGCGAGCTGGAGGGCCTCCGCGCGGTCCTACGCCCCGCCGTCCGCGCGCTGGAACCGTCCGGACGGGTGGTGCTGCTCGCCGACGACGAGGTGGACGGGCTGGAGGCGCACGCCGTCCGCCAGTCCCTGGACGGCATCACCCGCACCGTCGGCAAGGAACTCCGGGGCGGCGCCACCGCGAACCTGGTGTTCGTCCGGCCGGGCACGAGCCCGGCAGATCTGGCTTCGACCCTGTCGTTCCTGCTCGAAGGCCGCTCCGCCTTCGTCGACGGCCAGGCCTGGACGGTGGGTGCTGCGGCCCTTCGTGACGGCTCGCTCGCGAGCTCACGAGCCTCCTCAGGGACCGGTTCTGCCGCCGCCCAGGAAACGGTCCCTGAGGAGCTTCGACGCGAGGAACGAGCGTCGAAGCGTCACGAAGGCGTCGTCCTGAGCCTGTCGAAGGGGCCCCTCGCGAACCGCATCGTCGTGGTCACCGGCGCCGCCCGGGGCATCGGCGCGCAGATCGCGACGGTGGCCGCGCGCGACGGCGCCACGGTGGTCTGCGTGGACGTCCCCGTTGCCGGCGAGGCGCTCGCGTCCCTCGCCAACGAACTGCACGGGACGGCGCTGCAACTCGACATCACCGCACCGGACGCCGGCGAGCGGATCGCCGCGCACGTCGCGTCCCGCTACGGCGCCGAGGCACGGATCCACGGCATCGTGCACAACGCGGGCATCACCCGGGACAAGCTGCTCGCCAACACCGACGCCGCCCGCTGGGCGAGCGTGCTCGCGGTGAACCTCGAGGCCGAACTCCGGATCAACCCCGTCCTGCTGGACGGCCGTCCCGGCGGGCTGGCCGAGAACGGGAGGATCGTGGGCATCGCGTCCACATCCGGCATCGCGGGCAACCGCGGCCAAGCGAACTACGCGGCGTCCAAGGCCGGCGTGGCGGGGTTGGTGCGCGCGATGGCGCCGGAACTCGCCGACCGCGGGATCACCGTGAACGCCGTCGCACCCGGGTTCATCGAGACCGACATGACCGCGAAGATCCCGTTCGTGCAGCGCGAGGTGTTC
>DAINOM010000163.1:0-7748 GCA_036735445.1 Propionicimonas sp. | reverse complement strand
CAGACCGGGATGGCCCTGGGGCTGGTGGTGGTCGTGGTCCGGAAGGCGCTGCGGGCCCACGCCTCGCTGCGCCCGGAGCCGGGCCGGGTGCTGCGCGCGGCCGGTACCGGCGTGCCGCTGCTGGTGCGGACGCTCGCGCTGCGCGCGATCCTGCTCGTGACCACGTGGGTGGCGGCCGCCCTCGGCGATGTGCCGCTGGCCGCGCACCAGGTGGCGGCCACGATCTGGACCTTCCTGGCCTTCGCCCTCGACGCCCTGGCGATCGCGGCCCAGGCGCTGACCGGCACGGCCCTCGGCGCAGGAGACGTGGCGTCGGCCCGCGCCGCCACGTCCACGATGCTGCGCTGGGGTGCCTGGGGCGGTCTGGGCCTCGGGCTGCTGGTGGCGGCGACCAGCGGCGTCCTGCCCGTGCTGTTCACGCCCGACCCGGCCGTCCGCGCCGCGCTGACCGCAGCGCTGGTGGTCGTCGGCCTGGGCGGGTGGCTGTCCGGACTGGTGTTCGTCGTGGACGGCGTGCTGATCGGTGCCGGCGACGGCCGCTGGCTGGCCGGTGCGATGGCCGGGACGCTCGCCCTCTACCTGCCGCTCGCGCTGCTGCTGCACGCGGTGGCGCCCACCGTCCACACGTGGGGGGATCCGGCGGCAACGGCCCTGCTCTGGCTGGCGTTCACGGCGTTCATGGGAATCCGCTGGGGTTTCCTGCGGCACCGCGTCCGGGGCGACGCCTGGCTGGTCACCGGCGCCGCGCGCTGACCCGGGCCGGGCCCGTCCGGCGCACCCCTGGGTGTACGGGGGTGTATGGACCTCGTGTGCCCGGACCATCTGCCACGGGGGCTCCCCTACGATTCCCGTAGCGCGCTACCCACCCACTGCTCGCCCATCGCGGGCAGGTATGCCCAGAGAAATGGAGACAATCATGACCGCGTTCGCACGAAAGGCAGCCGGACTGGCCGCCGGGACCTTGCTCCTCGGAGCGGGACTCACCTTCACGTCCGCTCCGCAGGCGCAGGCGTACAGCTGCACCTTCAGCCACTCCCATTACGTGACCAACAATGCGTCCTGCTCGAAGGGTGACCGCCACTACGTCACCTACAACTCCAACGGCTACAAGACGGCCTACGGGGCGATCGCGTACAGCAACGGTCGCTCGAGCGTGAACCAGTGCTACGTCAACGAGACCGGCTGGGGAACCCTGGTCTACAGCTGACCAGTTCGGAAAAGGTGAGGGACGCCATGACGAAACTGACTGGCTGGCTGTGCGTGATCCTGCTGGCGACGTCAGCGTGCACAGCCGAACCGGCCCGGGCCGGGCATCCCTCGCCCACGGGGTCTGCCTCGGCGGGAGCGGCCGCACCGGCCGCTCCCGCGCCGGTCGCCACGACGCTGGGTGACTGGTCGGCCGAGGTGGAGGAGGCCCGCTCACGGACGCGCTCCACGCTCGATCTGAAGATCCTGGCCGACGGCAAGGTGACGGACGCCGAGCTCTCCGAGGCGAAGAGCTCGTTCACCACCTGCATGGCCGGAAAGGGCTACTCGGTGGAGTGGGCGGACTCCAGCGAGGAGTTCTCGGTGGGCCATCTGGGGACTGCCAGTCCCGACCAGGGCGCGATGGATGCCCAGGAGGACGCCGTCCGGGAATGCGACGCCAAGGGCGCGGCCCAGTCGGTGAGTCTGTACTACCGGATCCACCGGAACCCCGGTCACCTCGATGAGCGCGAGATCATGGCGGCCTGCCTTGTCCGGGTCGGCGCGGTGCCTGCCGGATACTCGGCCACCGACTACGAGCGTGACCTGATGGCCGACCCGACGCCGGAGTACCTCGACAGTGCCCTGGGCCTGCAGTGCCTGCGCGACCCGCTCGGGCACAGTCGATGAAACGGTCGTTCTACCTGGTTGTCGCTCTCGTCCTGGTGGCCGTCGGCGCGACGGCCGGTCTGTGGGTGGCCCGGACGCCGGCCCCGGCCGTGCTCGCCTCGGCCGATGCGGTCGGCGATCTCGATGTCGCGAGTGAGGACTGGCTGGACGAGCGCACGTCCAGCCTGTCGTTGACGCTCGGTCCCGAGCGGCTGGCGGTCTCGCCGGTGGACGGGATCGTCACTCGCTCACGGTGCTCGCCCGGTCGGGCGCTCGCCTCGGGCGCGTCCAGCTTCGCCGTCAACGGTCGACCATTGCTCAACCTCGCGACCAGCGTGCCCCTCTGGCGCGACCTCCGCATCGGCGACAAGGGAGCGGACGTGCTGTCGCTGCACCGGGAACTCACCCGGCTCGGCGAGCGGGTCGGTGGTTCGACCGTGACCGCGCGGACGATCGCCGCGTACAACCGCGTCGCATCCCACGCGGGTGCCGTCCGCGCGGACGGCACCGTCGAACGGTCGCGCCTGGTCTGGCTGCCCGGCGCCTCGCTTCCTGCGCTCGTCTGCGAGGCCGCGGTGGGCAGCACCGTGCATGGGGGAGAGACGCTCGCCGGGCTGAGCCGCAGGGTGTCGTCAGCCGCACCGGTCAGCCGCGCCGGCGACCTCGCTCCCGGTGAGCGGGTGTTCATCGCCGGCGGGGAACGCCTCGTCCTCGCGCCCGACACGCTCGCCGTGGACGCCGAGGGGCTCACCTTCCTGAGCAATCACCCGGAACTGGCCGCTACCAACGGAGGCCCGACCACGGTGAGCGGCGTCCTGCAACTCGCCCAGCCGGTTTCGGTCGTCGGCGTGCCGCCGGCCGCTCTCGGACCGATCCACGGCGATCGTAGCTGCGTCGCCACGCCGGACGGGCCGCGATCCGTGACGATCGTCGGCTCCCAACTGGGCGTCACCTACATCAGGGTGGGCGAACCGCTCACGAGGGTGACGGTGGATCCGGGCGGAACCGACCGGTGCCCGTGACCCTCGCCGGCGTCGGCCACCACTTCCCGGGTGCGCCCGACCTCTTCAGCGGTCTCGACCGCGTGCTCCGGGCCGGCGATGTGTACGCGGTGACCGGCCCGTCCGGTTGTGGCAAGAGCACCCTGCTGGGCCTGCTGGCCGGCTGGATCGCTCCCGCGCGCGGCACGGTCGCCTTCGACGGCGTCCAGCGGGTGCGATGGGTGTTCCAGAACCCGCACGGCGTGGCCCGCCGCACGGCGATCGACCACGTCGTCCTGGCCCTGCTCGCTCGCGGGTTGCGCCGGCGCGCCGCGACCCACGAGGCGATCACCCTGCTGGCGGATGTCGGACTCGCAGCCCAGGCCGAGCGGGAGTTCCGGCACCTCTCCGGCGGAGAGGGCCAGCGACTCATGCTCGCCCGAGCCCTTGCCGGGGCACCCGACCTGCTGCTGGTCGACGAGCCGACCGCCCAGCTCGACCCCCGCACCGCCGCGGAGGTGACCGGAGTGCTCGCCACGCTCGCAGGGCGGTCGGCGGTCGTCGTCATCGCCACCCACGACCCCAGGGTCGCCGCGGCCTGCACCGAGTCGATCGAGCTCGGCTGATGCACCCCGTCGACGCGGCGGCTGAGGCGTGGCGCAACCTCCGGAGCGGCACCGTACGGGCGCTCTCGCTCGTCCTGGCGCTGGCCGCCGCCTCGGGTCTCCTGGTCTGGCTCGACCTGGGCTCGGTCGCCGGCCTCGTCGAACGGGCGCACGCCTTCGTGGACTCCGGCGCCGCGACCCTGGTGCTGCACACCTCCCAGCGCGTGGACGGGGCCGCCTGCCAGCGGCTCGCCTCGCTCGACCACGCGGCGGCCGCGGCGATCACCGTGCAGCACCACAGCGTCCGTCCCGCCCAACTGCCGCAGCAGGACATCCCCGTCGCGGTCGCCACACCGGGCATGGCGGCCCTGCTCGGCGTGCAGGCCCGGACGGCCGGCGTCTGGGTGTCCCGGGAGGCCGCCGACGCGTTGGCCGTGCGGACCGGTTCCGACCTCGTCCTCGACGGTCGGCACACGCAGGTGGCGGCGGTCTACGACTATCCCGATGACGGCCGCCGCGTCGGACTGGGCTACGCAATCATCGAGCCGGTGCCGGCGAGCGGTTCGTTCGACGAGTGCTGGATCCGGCGTTGGCCGATGTCGGACGCCACCCGCGGCCTGCTCAACAGCGTCGCCACCCGTTCCGGTACCGATGACGACACCCGCACCATCGCCCAGCTGAACCCCACCCTCGGTGTCGGCTTCGACGTCGAGGCGCTACTGGAGCAGCGGGTGACCGCCGGTGCATGGTGGATCGCCGCCCTGCTGGGCGCCGCCGCCGGCGTGGTCCCGATCCGGCTGCGTCGGCTCGAGTTGGCCTCGGCGCGGCACGCAGGGGTGGGCCTGGGCGCACTGTGGTTCACGTCCATGCTGGAGTTGTCCGCCTGCCTCCTGGCCACCTGGCTGATCGTCACGCCCGGTGTCGTGTTGCTCGTGGGATCGCTGGCTGTCGCCGATGCCGCGGGTTGCTGGGCACTGGCATTGCGGATCCTGGTGTTCCTCAGCCTCGGTGCGACCGCCGGCGCGTCGGCGAGCGTCGTCAGTGTCCGCGAGCGCCACCTGTTCGACTACTTCAAGTCACGTTGACGCCGGCGGCGGCGCCGCGGCTACTCGGCCGCGATCGCCTCGTGGTGGCGGACGACCTCGGCGACGACGAAGCTCAGCCACTTCTCCGCGAACTCGGGGTCGAGGTTCGCGCGGTGGGCGAGGTCGCGCAGGCGGGCGATCTGCTGCACCTCGCGCTCCGGATCGGCCGGGGCGAGGCCGCGCTCCTTCTTCAGCACCCCCACCTGCTGGGTGACCTTGAAGCGCTCGGCGAGCAGGCAGATGATCGCGGCGTCCAGGTTGTCGATGGAGCCGCGCAGCCGCTCGAGTTCGGGGTCGCTCTGCACGCGGGCAGCCTACCCGGGCGGACCCCGCGACCACTCTCGTCCCACCCGTTTCCGGAAGCTGCCG
Source organism: Propionicimonas sp. (assembly GCA_036735445.1). GTDB lineage: Bacteria > Actinomycetota > Actinomycetes > Propionibacteriales > Propionibacteriaceae > Propionicimonas. Next base: position 2,855 of record DAINOM010000163.1, on the reverse strand, counting down.
AAAGGCGCCCAAGCTGCCGAACCTTCGGCAGCCTCGGCAACTATCGGCAGCCGCTGTGGCGGGCGGCGGGGGCGGGGGGTCAGGCGATGACGTCGCCGGGGGTGGTGTTCGCGGGGATGCCGGTCACCACCGAGCCGGGCGGGACGTCCTTCACGACCAGGGCGTTGGCGCCGACCCGGGTGCCGTCACCGATCGTGATCGGGCCGATGATCTTCGCGCCCGCCCCGAGCAGCACGTTGTTGCCGATGGTGGGGTGCCGCTTGAACCGTCCGCGCGAGCGGCCGCCCAGGGTGACCTGGTGGTACATCAGCACGTCATCGCCGATCTCGGCGGTCTCGCCGATCACCACACCCATGCCGTGGTCGATGAAGAACCGGCGGCCGATCACCGCGCCGGGATGGATCTCGATGCCGGTGAGGCCCCTGGACCACTGCGAGAACACGCGGGCCAGGGGCTTCAGCGCCGGGTTGGTCGTCCACATCTTGTGGCACAACCGATGGATCCACACGGCGTGGATGCCGGGGTACGTGAGCGCGACCAGCACCTTCGAGGTGGCGGCGGGATCCTCCCGCATCGCCGTGTCGAGGTCCTCCTGGATGCGCGCCCACGCACGCCGCGGCAGATTCGATGTCACCTAGTCAAGTAGATCGGCGTACAGCACCGTCGACAAGTACCGCTCACCGAAGGACGGGACGACGACCACGATCGTCTTGCCCGCGTTCTCTTCACGGGCGGCGAGCTCGCCGGCCGCGGCCAGCGCGGCGCCGGACGAGATCCCGACCAGCAGGCCCTCCTCCCTGGCGGCCCGGCGGGCCCACTCGACGGCGGTGTCGCTGTCCTGCGGCAGCACCTCGTCGATCACCGAGCGGTCGAGGATCTCGGGGATGAAGTTCGCCCCGATGCCCTGGATCTTGTGCGGTCCGGGCTGCCCACCCGACAGCAGCGGCGACTCCTTCGGCTCGACGGCGACGATCTTCACCTCGGGCTTGCGCTCCTTCAGCACCTGGCCCACACCGGTGATGGTGCCGCCCGTGCCGACGCCGGCCACGAAGATGTCGACCTTGCCTTCGGTGTCGTTCCAGATCTCCTCTGCGGTGGTCTTGCGGTGGATCTCGACGTTGGCCGGGTTGGCGAACTGTCGGGCCAGGATGGCGCCCGGGGTCTCGGCCGCGATCTGCTCGGACCGCGCCACCGCGCCCTTCATGCCCTCCGCGCCCGGCGTCAGCACGAGCTCTGCGCCGAACGCACGCAACAGCGCACGACGCTCCTTGCTCATGGTCTCGGGCATCGCGAGGATCACCTTGTAGCCGCGGGCGGCGCCCACGAACGCCAGCGCGATGCCGGTGTTGCCCGACGTGGCCTCCACGATCGTGCCGCCCGGCTTCAGCGAGCCGTCCGCCTCGGCGGCGTCGATGATCGAGACGCCGATCCGGTCCTTCACCGAGTTGGCCGGGTTGTAGAACTCCAGCTTGGCCAGCACGATCGCCTGGCTGTCGCCGTAGAGCCGGTTGATCTTCACCAGCGGCGTGCGACCGATCAGCTTGGTCGCGTCTTCGAAGTACACCATGGTTCCCTTGTCCTCTTCTTCTTCTCGGGTCTTGTTTTCGATCGGTCAGATCCGGGCCAGCGCCTGGTCCAGGTCGGCGATCAGGTCGTCGATGTGCTCGATACCCAGGCTCAGGCGCACCATCTCCGGCGCGACGCCGGCGGCCACGAGTTCGTCCTCGGTCAATTGCGAGTGTGTCGTGGTGGCGTTGTGGATCGCCAGTGATTTCGCGTCCCCGATGTTCGCCAGGTGGGAGAACAATTGCAGTGCCTCGATGAAGGTCGAGCCCGCATCGCGTCCCGCCGTCAGCCCGAAGGCGAGAATGCCGCCGTAGCCGCGTCCGGTGAACACCCGGTCGGCGATCGCCTTCGACGGGGACGACTCCAGCCCCGGGTAATTCACCCAGGCGACCTTGTCGTGGCCCTCCAGGTACTTCGCGACGGCCAGCGCGTTCGCCGAATGCCGCTCGATCCGCAGGTGCAGCGTCTCCAGGCCCTGCAGCAGCTGCCACGAGTTGAACGGCGAGATCGCCGCCCCGGTGTTGCGCAGCAGCACGGTGCGCGCCCGGATGGCGTAGGCGGCCGGGCCGGCGGCGTCCGTCCAGACCACGCCGTGGTAGGCCGGGTCGGGCGCGGTCAGGCCCGGGAACCGGTCGGCGTGCGCGGTCCAGTCGAAGTTGCCGGAGTCGACGAGCACGCCGCCGATGGACGTGCCGTGCCCGCCGATGTACTTGGTCGCCGAGTGGACGGCCACGTCGACGCCGTGGTCGAAGACGTGGGCCAGCAGGGGAGTGGGCACCGTGTTGTCCACGATGAAGGGCAGGCCGAGCGCGTGCGCGGCGGCCGACCACGCGTCCAGGTCGATCACGTTGATCGCCGGGTTGCCGATGGTCTCACCGAACACCAGCTTGGTCTTCTCGTCCACCACGGACGCGAGTTCCTCCGGCTTTTCCGGATCGACGAAGCGCACCTCGATGCCGTACTGCGGCAGCGTGTGGGCGAACAGCGCGTACGTGCCGCCGTAGAGCGTGGAGAGCGCGACGATGTTGTCCCCGGCGTAGGTCAGGTTCAGCACGGAGTAGGTGACCGCGGCCGAGCCGGACGCCGTTGCCAGCGCGGCGACGCCGCCCTCCAGCGCGTTCACCCTGCTCTCGAACACGTTCTGGGTGGGGTTCATGATCCGGGTGTAGATGTTGCCCGGCACCTTCAGCGCGAACAGGTCCGCGGCGTGCTGGGTGTCGTCGAACACGTAGGACGTCGTCTGGTAGATCGGCACCGCGCGGGAGTTGGTGGCCGGATCGGCCTCCTCC
>DAINOM010000162.1:0-7768 GCA_036735445.1 Propionicimonas sp. | reverse complement strand
CCCGTTCCGACACCTCGCCGTTGAAGGCCTGCGACCGGATCGAGTACGCCGAGACCGGTGCGATGTACGAGTACATGAACCTGTGCGCCGGCGGCCGCGCCCAGGGCCTCACGGATGAGGAGCTCGGCCGCGTCGTCCGCGCCTTCAACGTGGACACCAGCCTGTTCACCTGAACAACCGGGGACGGTTCCTCTTTCGGTCCACCCGTTGGACCGAAAGAGGAACCGTCCCCGGTTCTGGGTGGTCAGGCCAGGTCGGTCACCACGTCGCCGGCGAGGTGGACCTGGTAGCCCATCGCGGCGAACATGGCGGCCTTGGCGACCAGCGCCGCATCAGCGGTGGCCGCGTCGGGGGCGTAGGCCACGTTCATGTGGTTGGCCTTGTGCCGGGCCATCAGCTGGTCGCGGTTCACGCCGTGCAGGACCGCGTTCATGATCGGCCACTCGGGGTTCGTCGAGTTGAGCCGGCGCTGCACCTCCTCGTCCGGCATCTCGATGCAGGTGCCGCGGCCGAGGTCGACGTGCAGGGCGCCGTCCATGATGAACACCCGCGACCAGACGATCTCCCCGGGCCTGGAGACCCCGGACAGGGTGCCGCCGCCGAGCGGGAAGTAGTAGTAGCTCTGCCGGTAGGAGTGGGCGTTGGCGTAGCCGCCGAGATGCGACGCCGGCACCGAGCCGGAGATCTCCAGCACCCAGACGAAGTCGTCGTCCCAGTCGTCGCCCCAGCGGACGTCGTGCAGCGTCGTGGCCGGATCGAGGCCCATCGCCGTCCACACCCGGTTGGTGACCAGCGCGTCCACCGCGACGCCCTCGTCCACCTCGTTGAAGTGCGGCATGGCCAAGCCCGGGAACAGCACCCGGTCGCCCTCGCGGGAGCTGACCGGCGGACGCTCGACGTTGTTCAGCAGGCCTTCGGCCAGGTCCGACGCGGGCACCATGTCCTTCAGCCCCTGCTGGTACTGGATGCCGACCGCGTCGGCGCCGAAGTCGTCGGCGATCCGCAGCGCGGCGATGTACATCTTGAACTGGCTGGTCAGCTGCTCGTCGGTCAGGTTCTCCTTCCAGTCGCCGTCGTTGTCGACGTGGAAGGTCATGCCGGCGTCGTCCAGCCACTTGCGGACGGCGGCCGCCTCCTCGTCGGTCACCTTGTTCATCTCGGCGACCAGGGCCGACTGCGACAGCCGCTCCTTGTAGATGCCGGACGGGTTGAGCAACTCGTCGTCGATGATCGCGTTGTACATGCCCATGCAGCCCTCGTCGAAGACCGCGAGGATCGCCTTCCTGGCCTTCAGCTCGGCGGCCAGGGCCTCGCCCAGCGCCTTCTCGGGGGAGTCCGGCAGCGCGGGCAGGTCCCGGACGTGGGACGTGTCGTGCACGATCCGGCCCGTGGACAGCCACTCGGCCAGCTTCGCCTTCGCCCATTCGTCGGTGAAGTCCTTGCTCCAGATCGTGGAGTGCGCGATGCCGGCCTTGGTCATCGAGCCGTGCAGGTTCGCCATGCCGACCAGGCCGGGGAAGTCGCCGGCGAAGTTCGCGGCGAGCAGGATCGGACCCTGGTGGTCGCGCAGCCCGGCCAGCACGTGGTGGCTGTACTGCCACACGGCCTCCACCACGACGAGGGGGGCGTCGGCGGGAATGCCGGCGAACACGTCCATGCCCCTGCGCTGGTTGTCGATGAACCCGTGCCCCTTGGCCGGGTCGACCCCGTGGGCCCGCGTGACCTGCCAGCCGAGGGCGTTGACCGCGGCGGCGAACTCGGCCTCCACCTGCTGCTGCATGGCCCACGTCTTGACGTTGGTGGTCAGCCGCAGGTCGCCGCTCGCGACGGTGTAGACGGTCTTGGGTTGGGCCTGCGGCCTGGTCGGGATTTCAGGCACGAGGTAGGTGCTCACATCAGACTCCTAGGTGATCCGGCCGCCCCGCAGACGACGCTGAAATGACGGGACGAACTCGTTTTCTCATCGTTTCAGCAATCGATTTCAGAGTCAAGATGATTGCGCACTGAGACCAGTTTCAGGCTCCCCCGTGAAGGGTCTGCGGCCCTTCGTGACGCTCGCTGGCGCTCGCTCCTCAGGGACCGTGAAGGAGTCGCTCGCTCCTCAGGGACCGTGAAGGAGTCGCTCGCTTCCGTGGCGGCCGTTCGACCAGCAGCCAGGGCTCAGACGTCGTAGGCGAGCGCGGCCCTGCCGTCGATCAGGGACAGCCCGGAGTCCTCGTCACTGATCACCACGGGCAACACGACCTCGCGGGCGGGGCTGTCCAGCCCGTGGATCCGCTCGAGCAGCATCGTGGCGGCGGTCAGGCCGAGCTCACGCGCCGGAAGGTGGGTGACCATCACTCCCGCCGGCACCAGCAGGACGAGCGGCAGCCCCCCGAACGAGACCATGCCGACCTCCGGCGGCAGCTTGCCGGCCTCGGCGAGCACCCGGACGGCGCCGGAGGCCAACTTGTTGTTGGCGGCGAAGATCGCATCCGGCGGCTCGGGCAGCGTCAGCAGCGCGCGGGTCGCCTCCTCGCCACCGGTCACGGTGTACGTCGTCCGGACGACCAACTCCGGGGGCGGCTCGTGGCCGGTCGCCTCCCGGTAGGCGGCCGCCCAGCCGGCGGCGCGCTCGTCCGCCGTCTCCACCTGCTCGGGACCGCTGATGCAGGCGACGCGACGGTAACCGGCCTCGAAGAGCAGGTGCGCGCCCGCTGTGGCGCCGGCCCGGTTGTCCGCGACGACCGCGTCCACCGAGTACTTGGGCGCGTGCCGGTCGACGCACACCACGGGGACGCCGCGCTCCAGCGCGAGATCCAGCCTGGCGGCATTGCTGCTCGGCACCATGACGATGCCGGCCACCGGGTCGCTCACAGCGGCCCGCAGGTACTCCTGCTCGCGCTCCGGGTTCTCGTCGGTGTTGCACAGCATCACCGAGTAGCCCTCTGCCCTGGCCACGTCCTCGACGGCCCGGGTCATCACCGTGAAGAACGGGTTCTCGATGTCGGGGATCATCATCGCGATGATCTCCGAGGAACTCGTGCGCAGCCGCCGGGCGTTCCGGTTGGGGACGAACCCCAGCTCCTCCGCGGCGCGCCGCACCGCCTCGGCCCGGCTGGGGGTGACCTTGATGCCGTTGAACACCCGCGAGACGGTGGCCGGGGACACCCCGGCCCGCGCGGCGACGTCGTAGATCGTGACCATCAGCGGGCACCGCCCGCGAACCAGCCGCTGAGCGCGGTGTAGGCGTCGGCGAACCGGGCCAGGTGGGCGGCGTGCGCGGCGCTGGTCCCACCCGGCAGGAACTCGGCCTCCACGGTGGACAGGGTAGGGGCGATCGCGAAGTCCGCCCGGCCGAGTCCGACCAGGCCGGTCACCGCAGCGCCGAGGCTGTTGGCCTGGGTGGTCACGCTGCGCCGGCGTACCGGGACCCCCCAGATGTCGGCGAGCAGGGCCAGCCACGTGTCACTCGCCGCACCGCCGCCGATCACGTCGATGCCGGTGCCGGCCGCGTCCCCGCGCAGTGGCTGCATGCACAGCGCGAGGCTGTAGCCGACCCCCTCGAGCACGGCCCGGGCCAGGTGCGCGCGTCGGTGGTGCATCCGCAGGCCGAGGAAGACCCCGGACGCCTTCGGGTCCCACCAGGGCGTGCGTTCGCCGATCAGGTAGGGCAGGAAGTAGAGCCCCTCGTCCGAGGCGGCGACCCCGGCCGCGGCGTCGATCAGCTCGGCGACCGCCGCCGGTTCCGCGCTGAGTGCCTCCGCCGCCCACTGCAGCGACCCGGCGCCGGTCTGCGTGGTCGCGGTGGGCGTGAACAGGCCGGGCACCACGTGGCAGAGGTTGAACGAGCGCTGTCCCGGGTCCAGCAGCGGCGCGGTGGTGGTGCAGGCGTACCACGCCGATGTGCCCAGGCAGACGTAGCCGGGGGAGTCGGGAGAGACACAACCGGCGGCCACCGCGGCCATCGGTCCGTCGCCGCCGCCGGCGACGACCGGGGTGCCGGGACGCAGGCCGAGCTCGGCCGCAGCCGCCGGGGTGAGGGTGCCGAGGACGTCCGTCGACTCGACGATCTCCGGCCAGAGCGCGGCGTCCACGCCGGCCGCGGCGAGCAGCGGCGCGGACCAGCCGCCCGCGGCGAGGTCGTAGGCGCCGGTGTGGGAGGCGTCCGAACGGTCGGTGGCCAGCCGTCCGGTGAGCCGCAGGTTCACGTAGTCCTTGGCCATGCACAGCGCGGTGGCCCGTGCGTAGTGCTCCGGTTCGTGGTCGCGCACCCAGACCAGCTTCGGCAGCGTGTAGGTGGCCGCGACGCGGTTGCCGGTGATCCGGTAGGCCTCGTCGCCGCCGAAGCCGTCGGCCAGTGCGGCGGCCTCCGCCGAGGCCCGCTGGTCCGACCAGATCATCGCCGGACGGACGGGCTCGCCCGCGGCGTCCAGCAGGACCAGCCCCATCATCTGGCCGGACACGCAGATGCCGTCGACCTGGTCGGGACGGACGCCGCTCGAGGCCAGCAGCTGCCGCGTTGCCGCCACCACGGCCGTCCACCAGTCGTGGGGGTCCTGCTCGCTGGTGGTGTCCGCGGCGTAGTGCGTCGGGTAGGACGCGCCGGCGGCGGCAAGCAGCCGTCCGTCCGCGGAGTGCAGGGACGCCTTGTTGCCCGACGTGCCCAGGTCATGTGCGATCAGCATCGCGATCCTGTCTGGAGACGAGGTGGGGGCGACACCCCTCGCGGGACGCCGCCCCCACCGGGAAAGGCTAGTGAGAAGTCGTCAGAGACGGACCCGTCTCGTCAGAAGCTCACTTGTACAGGACCGCAGCGATCTTCGGATCGGTGATGTTGGTCTTGTCGTACCAGTAGAAGCCGGTGTCGATCGTCTTCTCCAGCGACTTGCCGTTGATCGCGTCGACCGCGGCCTGCACGACGGCCTCGCCCATGCCCACCGGGTTCTGGGTGATGGCGCCGGCCATGGTGCCGTTGGTGATCGCGTCGATCTGTGCCTGACCGGAGTCGAAGCCGACCAGCTTCACGTTCTTGGCCGCGTCGCCCGCCTCCTGGACGCCCTTCAGCGCGCCGATGGCCGAGCCCTCGTTGGAGCCGAAGATGCCGGCGATGTCCGGGTTGGCCTGGATCAGGCTCTTGGCGATGTCCGCGCTCTTGGCCTGGTCGCCCGCGCCGTACTGCGTGTCGAGCAGCTGGACGTCGGGGCAGGTGGCCTTGATGCCCTCGATGAAGCCGTCGCGACGGTCCGCACCGGACTTGGAGACCTGGTCGTGGACGATCACGCCGACCTTGCCCTTGCCGCCGATCAGCTCGCACATGTGCTTGGCGGCCTCAGCGGCGGCGGCCTTGTTGTCGGTCGCGGCCGTCGTCAGCGGGATGTCGGACTCGACGCCGGAGTCGAACGCGATCACCGGGATGTTCTGGTCCTTGAACTGCTGCAGCACCGACGCCGCGGCCTTGCTGTCCAGGGCGGCGAAGCCGAGGGCGGCCGGCTTCTTCTGCAGGGCGTTCTGCAGCATGGTCATCTGGTTCTCGACCTCGGTCTCGGCCGCCGGCCCGTCGAACGTGATCTCGACGTTGAGTTCCTTGGCCTTCGACTCCGCGCCCTGCTTCACGGCCTGCCAGAACTGATGCTGGAAGCCCTTGGACACGATCGCGATGTACGGCTTCGCACCGGAGCTCGCGCCGCCACCGGCGCTGCCGCTGGCTGCCGGGGTGCCGGACGAGCATGCTGCCAGCGTCATCGAGGCTGCCACGCCGAGCGCGGCCAGCCCGACTGAAATCTTCCGCATCTGATTCTCCTTCGTTGGGTTGTTGCGGGAGTCCTGGGATTGGTTGGGGTGGGGCTAGGTGGTGGCCAGCCGGCGTGACCGGAGCTGGTCGATGAAGACGACCACGAGGATCACCAGGCCGAGGATCACGTTCTGCCACTCCTGGCGGACGGACATGATCTGCAGGCCGTTGTTGATCACGGCGATGATCAGGGCGCCGATCACGGTGCCGACGATCGTGCCCTTGCCGCCGGACAGCGAGGTGCCGCCGATCACGACCGCCGCGATGGCCTGCAGTTCGTAGCCGGCGCCCGTCGCGGGCTGGGCGGACCCCAGCCGGGCGGAGATCATGATCCCGCCGAGGGCGGTGAACACGCCGGCGACGGCGTAGATGATCATCGTCCACTTCTTCGTGTTGATGCCGGACAGCGCGGTGGCCTCCTCGTTGGAGCCGATCGAGATGTCGTAGCGGCCCAGCAGCGTCTTGTTGAGCAGGACGTAGGCGACGACGGCCGCCAGCAGGAACACCAGCACGGCGTTGGGGAACTTCACGCCGGGGATCAGGTTGCCGGTGGACAGCCAGACGAACGCGGCGTGGGCGCCGGTCGCGTCGAAGTAGATCGGCGCCGCGTTGGAGATCACCAGGGCCAGGCCCTGCGCGACGAGCATCATCGCGAGGGTGGCGATGAACGGCGGCAGGCCGAGGACCGCCACGTTCGTGCCGTTGATCAGTCCGAGCAGCGCGCCGAACAGCAGGGTGAGCAGCAGCCCGAGCCAGACCGGCAGGCCCCAGCGCACCATGAACATGGCCGCCATCACCGCGCACAGGGTCATGCCGGTGCCGACCGACAGGTCGATGCCGCCGGTGATGATGATCAGCGTGGCGCCGAGGGAGAGCAGCCCGATCACCACCGCGGAGAACAGGACGTTGACGATGTTGTTCGGGGCGGGGAACACGTCGGGCTTCGCGACGGTGAACACCAGGAAGATGATGATCAGGCCGAGGAAGGCGAGCAGCTGCTGCAGCTGGTTGCGCAGGCCGCCCAGCCGGGACCGGGGTCCTTCGGCAGCCGCTGCGGTGGCTCGGGTGGACGACATCACTCTCCTGCTTTCTCGGGGTCGACGGCGAGGGTGTCCTCGCGGTGGGTGGCGAGCCGCATGATCGACTCCTGGTTGGCCTCGGCCGCAGCCAGGACGCCGGTGACGCGGCCGTCGGCCATGACGACGATGCGGTGGGACATGCGGAGGATCTCGGGCAGCTCGGAGGAGATCATGATGATCGACTTGCCCTGCTCGGCCAGCTTGTTGAGCAGCTGGTAGATCTCCTCCTTCGCACCCACGTCGATGCCGCGGGTGGGTTCGTCGAAGATCAGGATGTCGCAGTCCTTGACCAGCCAGCGGGCGATGATCGCCTTCTGCTGGTTGCCGCCGGAGAGGTACTTCACCAGCTGGTTGACCGACGGCGTCTTGATGTTCAGCAGCTTCTGCGAGGCCTCCGCGGCCTCCTTGAGGGCCTTCTCCTGCACGAAGAACGACGAGCTGAACCTGCTGCTCAGCGAGCTGATCGCGATGTTGTGGGCGACGGAGAGCTGCAGCATCAGGCCCAGCCGCTTGCGGTCCTCGGAGAGGTAGCCGATGCCGAGCGCCGCCGCCTTCGCGGGCGAGTGGATCGTCACGGGATCGCTGTTCAGCACGACCTCCCCGGACGTGATCGGGTCGGCGCCGACGATGGCGCGCGCGACCTCCGTCCGTCCGGCTCCCATCAGCCCGGCGAAGCCGAGCACCTCCCCGCGGTGCAGGTCGAAGCTGACGTCCTTCAGCAGGGACTTGGTCGACAACCCGGTCACGCTGAGCACGATCGGACGGTCGTCGCGGACGTTCTCCGGGCGGGCCTCGGTGTTGATCGCGCGGCCGACCATCTTGCCGATCACCTCGTCCAGCGAGGTCTCGGCCATGGGCATCGTGTCGATGTAGTGGCCGTCGCGGATCACGGTGATCCGGTCGGCGATCCGCTTGA
>DAINOM010000161.1:0-7846 GCA_036735445.1 Propionicimonas sp. | reverse complement strand
CTGCTGCGCAAGGCGCTGGCCGACGCCGGCTACCCGCAGGTGCCGGTGCTGGCGATCAGCGTGCAGGGGCTGGAGAGCAATCCCGGATTCAAGCTGACACCGTCCCTGATGGTGCCGGCGATCCAGGCGCTGGTGCTGGGCGACCTGCTGCAGACGGTGATGCTGCGCGTCCGTCCGTACGAGGCGGTGGCCGGCTCGACCATGGCGCTGTACGCGAAGTGGGACGCGGTCTGCCAGGAGTTCCTGCAGTACGGCGGGTACTCGGCCACGCTGGGGCGCTCGATCGGCTACGCCGGCCTGATCCGGCAGATCGTGCGGGAGTTCGACCGGCTGCCGCTGCGGGACGAACCCCGCCGGCCGCGGGTGGGCATCGTCGGGGAGATCCTGGTGAAGTTCCACCCCGACGCCAACAACCACGTCGTCGACGCCGTCGAGGCGGAGGGTTGCGAGGCGGTCCTGCCGGGCATCCTGCAGTTCTTCCTGATGCCGCTGTACTCGGCCGGCTACCAGTGGGAGAACCTGGGCATCGGAGCCCGCTCCCACCACGTGAAGAAGTGGGCGACGTGGCTGATCGAGCGGTTCCAGCAGCCGGTCGTGGCGGCGCTGCGGAAGACCCGCGGCAAGTTCGACCCGCCGCCACGGATGGCCGACCTGGCCAAGAAGGCGGACGGGGTGATCTCGATCGGCACCCGCGCCGGTGAGGGCTGGCTGCTCACCGCGGAGATGGTCGAGCTGATCGAGCTGGGCGCACCGAACATCATCTGTGCGCAGCCGTTCGCCTGCCTGCCGAACCACGTGGTCGGCAAGGGCATGTTCGCCGAGCTGCGGCGACGCCACCCGGAGGCCAACATCGTCTCGGTCGACTACGACCCCGGCGCCTCGGAGACCAACCAGCTGAACCGGATCAAGCTGATGGTCGCCACCGCCCACAAGCGGCACGCCGCGCTCCACACTGTCGAGGAGCCACGCCCCGTCCCCACGCCGGTGGCCGTGCCGGTCTCGCCGGTGGACGTCTGGGAGGACGTGTCCGACCCGGTCCGGTGAACCGAGTTGAGAACCGTCCCCGCCGTTCAGTTGAACGGCGGGGACGGTTCTCAACTCGGTTCAGCTGACGGTTCTCTTGCCGTTCAGGCGGCCCACACCACAAGGACGGCGGCGACCAGCGCGAGCAGCAGGGCGGCGAGCGTGGTGAGCAGCGGCAGGCGGCCGTCGACGGCCCGGGACGGGAGCGTGCGCCGTCCGGCCAGGGCGAGGACGCCGGCGGCAACGGCCATCGCGGCAGCGGGCAACAGCGACCAGGCGCCGAAGACCGGCCAGGCGAAGCGGGGCGTGACCAGGCCGAGACCGAGCAGCGCCAGCGCCGTGCGGTGCCACGCCAGCGTGGTGCGCTCGCGCTGCAGGCCGGCGTCGGTGGTCATGGCAGCAGGCCGAGCAGCACCAGCACCCCGGCCACGACCAGGACGATCGGCAGGACGACCAGCAGCGGGGCGAACGGCAACGGACGCCCCTCGCGGAGCGCGGCCTCCGCCCGCGCCCAGCCGAACCACGCCTGGACGGGACAGGCGATGCCGGCCAGCACGAGCACGACGGACGCGGCCAGCCGGAAGCCGGGGTTCAGGTTCAGCGCCAGCGACTCCAGGCCGACACCGACGGAGACCAGGGCCAGCCCGGCGCTGATCCAGGCGAGGAAGGTGCGCTCGTTGGCGAGGCTGAACCGCGCGTCCGGCTCGCGGCCACGGCCGTACACGGACTTCGGGAACCGCGCGTCGCCCATCGAAAAGCCCTCCTGCGGCACACCCTATTCGCACTTGGCGGGAGCCGGCCGGACGAGCAACGATGGCGCATGGCCGAATCACCGCAGGAGTACCTGGAGCAGGCGCCCGACATCGCGCGCCCGTGGCTGGAGGAGTTCTGGGCGTACGTCGCGGGGCGGGCCCCCCGGCTAGTGGTCACGATGTTCCGGGGCGTCCCGATGTACAAGTTCGCGGACAGCTACCTGAAGGGCTACGTGATGGTGACGGCCGCCAAGGGCCATTTCTCCCTCCACCTGATCGACTTCGACCTGGTCGCAGACGCGCAGGCGGGCATTCCCGGCGCGTTCGGCGGCAAGGGCTCGGTGAGCGTGCGGTACACCAACGAGGCCGCCAAACCGCTCCTGAAGCAGACCATCGACGCCGCGCTGGAGCGCCACGGCTTCCTCGGCTGACATCAGCGCATCGGGACCTCCGTTGTGTACCAACTACGGTGCACAACCATCAGGCTGGGGTGGCGGCACGTCGCGCGACCCTGCCAGGCGGCGGCCAAGGTCGCCCGCGCGCTGCGCGCCCACGGCTGGACCGGGCGCCTGAGACCCTGTCCCCGTTGCCGAACCCCGTTGTGAACCGTGTTCAGGACAGAACGGGGGTCACTCAGCGGAGGGCGGCGACCTCCTCGGCGGACGTGCCGGAGTCCCGCAGGAACTGGCGGCAGCGGTCCGCCTCGTCCTGCTCGCCGATCGCCGCAGCGGCCTCGGCCAGCGCCAGCAGCGCCCGCAGGAAGCCTTGGTTCGGTTCGTGGCCGGCCGGAATCGGCCCCTGGCCCCGCCAGCCGGCACGACGCAACGCGTCGAGGCCGCGGTGGTAGCCGGTGCGTGCGTAGGCATAGGCCGCGACCGGGTCCGACGCCAGCGCAGCTTCGGCCAGCAGCGCCCACAGCAGGGACGCGGCCGGCGCGGACGGGACCGCGTCCCTCGCCGAGGTGCCGGCGGCGAGCGCGGCGCGGGCGACAGCGTCCGGGCCGTCCGCAGGGAGCAGGGTGGGGTCGGGGCCGGGCAGCAGGTTCTGGTGCGTCATGGAGCCAGTCTGCCCGTGCGGCCCCGCTGCCGGCAGCCTGCCTGTCCGGAGTGGTGTCGGCGGCGGTGGGTACGGTGATCGCTGAGGAGGCGTGATGAGCACACTGACAGACCGTCCCCACTCCGCGCTCGTCGTGATCGACGTGCAGAACGGCGTGGTGGCACACGTGCACGACCGGGAGAGCATCGTGGCGAAAATCAGGCTCGCGGTCGATCGGGCCCGGGCCGCCGGCATCCCCGTGGTGTGGGTGCAGGACTCCGCGGAGGACCGCGAGCCGGGCAGCGAGGCGTACGCGATCGTCCCCGAACTCGACCCGGTGGCGGACGAGCCGCGCGTGGAGAAGCAGTACGGCGACGCGTTCGAGGACACCGACCTGGAGGGTGTCCTCGCCGCCCGCGGGGTGGGACGGCTGTACGTCGCCGGAGCCCAGACCGACGCCTGCATCCGGTCCACCCTGCACGGCGCGATCACCCGCGGCTACGACGCCGTGCTGGTCTCGGACGCACACACCACCGAGGACCTCACCGAGTGGGGCGCCCCGAGCCCTGCGCAGGTGATCGCCCACACGAACCTGTACTGGCAGTTCCACACCGCCCCCGGCCGCGAGGCGGGCCTGACCACGGCGGCCGAACTGTTCGGCTGAGCGTTCCCGTCCTGTGCCGGGGTAGCCGGAAGTCAGGGCACGAGCGGGCTGAAGGGGCGGGTCGAGCGCCCCACGGCGGGTCGGTGAGGTCAACCCACACCGGCCTTGGCTTGTGACCCAGTCAGCGAGCGGGTCGGTGCCGCGATCCCACATACGCAGGACACCCCATGTGGGAAAGCGCGCCGGACAGTTCCCCCACACCGACCACAGCAGTAATCTCCTGCCGGACGTGGACGGCCGCCGCGAGAAGTCCTGGGGGAGCAGCTGTGACCAGTGAAACCGTGTCAGACCCGATCGATCGCACCCGCTTCCCGGTCGACGAGTGGAGCTTGCGCGAGACCCGCTACGACCCGACCGACCTGGGCCTCACCGAGTCCCTGTTCGCCGTCGGCAACGGCTACCTGGGCATGCGGGGCAACGTCGAGGAGGGCCGGGACGCCTACGCGCACGGCACTTTCATCAACGGCCTGCACGAGGTGTGGCCGATCCACCACGCCGAGGACGCGTACGGCTTCGCGAAGATCGGGCAGACGATCGTCAACGCACCGGACGCGAAGATCATGCGGCTCTACGTGGACGACGAACCGCTGCTGCTCTCGGTGGCCGACCTGCAGAAATACGAGCGCACGCTCTCCTTCCGGGACGGCGTGCTCACCCGCGAGCTGCTCTGGCGGACGCCGGGCGGCAAGCACGTCCAGCTCCGCTCGCGGCGGATGGTGTCCTTCGCCGAGCGGCACCTCGCGCTGATGGACTACGAGATCACCCTCCTCGACTCCGACGCCCCGATCGTGGTGAGCTGCGAGATCCTCAACCGGCAGGACGGCCAGGACGAGTTCCACGTGAAGGCGGCCGCCATGGGCTCGGGCTTCGACCCGCGGCGCGCGTCCAACCTCACCGGCCGGGTGCTGGAGCCGGTGTCCAAGTGGGAGGGCGGCGGACGTTCGGTGCTCGGTTACCGCGTGGCCACGTCCGGGATGACGCTTGCGGTGGCGGCCGACCACAGCATCGAGACCACAGACGAGGTCGAACTGCTCACCCAGATCGATGACGACGTCGCCAAGCACGTGTTCCGGATCCGCGGCACCGCCGGCACGACGACCCGGATCACCAAGGTGGTCAGCTACCACACGTCCCGCGTCGTCCCGCCGCTGGAGCTCATCGATCGCTGCCGGCGCACGCTCGACCGGGCCAGGGAGAACGGCTCCGCCGAGGTGTTCGCGCAGCAGCGGGCATGGCTGGACGACTTCTGGACGCGCAGCGACGTCGAGATCGAGGGCCAGCCGGCGCTGCAGCAGGCCGTCCGCTGGAACCTGTTCCAGCTCATCCAGGCGGCGGCCCGGGCGGAGGGCGCCGGCATCCCCGCCAAGGGCGTCACCGGGTCCGGCTACGACGGACACTACTTCTGGGACACCGAGATCTACGTGCTGCCGTTCCTCACCTACACGTCGCCGAGCTACGCCCGCAACGCGCTGCGGTTCCGCTACACGATGCTGCCTGCGGCACGGCGCCGCGCGGTCGACCTGAACCAGCGGGGCGCGCTGTACCCGTGGCGGACGATCAACGGCGAGGAGGCGTCCGCCTACTACGCGGCGGGCACCGCGCAGTACCACATCGATGCCGACATCGCGCACGCGGTGTCGCAGTACGTGGCGGCGTCCGGCGACCGGGACTTCCTGGCCCGCGAGGCGATCGACGTCCTGGTCGAGACCGCGCGGCTGTGGGCCGACCTGGGATTCTGGCGCCGGACGGACGGGGCACAGGGCTCCGAGTTCTTCCACATCCACGGCGTGACCGGCCCGGACGAGTACACCGCCGTGGTGAACGACAACCTGTTCACCAACGTGATGGCACGGGCGAACCTGCGGGCAGCCGTCCGCAACCTGCGCTGGCTGGCCGAGTTCGAGCCGGACGCGTACGCGCTGGTCCGGCAGCGGCTGTCGCTGACCGAGGCGGAGATCACCGAATTCGCGCAGGCGGCGGAAGCCATGCACGTCCCCTACGACGAGGGCCTGGGCATCCACCCGCAGGACGACGACTTCCTCTCCAAGGAGCTGTGGGACCTGCCCAACACGCCCCCGGACAAGCGTCCGCTGCTGCTGCACTACCACCCGCTGGTGATCTACCGGCACCAGGTGCTGAAGCAGGCGGACGTGGTGCTGGCGCTCTACCTTCAGGGTGACGAGTTCAGCCTCGACGCCAAGCGTGCCGACTTCGAGTACTACGACCCGCTGACCACCGGCGACTCGACGCTGTCGGCGGTCGTGCAGTCGATCATCGCGGCCGAGGTGGGGTACGCCGAGCTGGCCGAGCGCTACTTCCGCTCCGCGCTGTACGTCGACCTCGCCGACCTGCACCGCAACACCGACGCCGGTGTGCACGTCGCCTCCCTCGGTGGGCTGTGGCAGGCGCTGGTCGCGGGCTTCGGCGGGATGCGCGACTACCTGTCGGTGTGGTCGTTCGACCCGCGGCTGCCGGAGAGCTGGGAGTCCCTGACGTTCCCGCTGACCCTGCAGGGCAACCGGCTGCGGGTGGTGGTGGAGCACGAGACGGTCACGTTCACGCTCGAGACCGGGACGGCGCAGGCGCTGCCGGTGACCGTCCAGGGACGCCGGTTGCTCGTGACCCGGGACGCCCCCCTCGTGGTGCCGCTGGAGCCCATCCCGGTGCTGTCCGGACGCCCGTCCGTGCGCGACATCGTCGGCGCCGTCCGTGAGGACGGCTCGGTGATCCAGGCCACCGTCCCCGCCCACCCCACCTTCGAGGACGTCGACCTCACCTCCTGATCCGCCGATCCGGCGTCTCGACAAGCTCGACGAGCGATTTCAAAGAAGGAAACCCACGACGAACGAGCACACCCCTATCGGTCCCTGAGGAGGCTCGCGAGGAACGAGCGAGCCCCCCACCGGTCCCTGAGGAGGCTCGCGAGGGACGAGCGAGCCGTCACGAAGGGCGAGCCCCGCACCCGCGGCCCCGCGGTTCACACGTAGCGCCGCGCCACGGCCAGGGCTTCCCGGCCGTAGCCGCCACCGAAGAGCAGCGCGTGGAACATCAGCGGGGACAGGGCGTGCAGGGCCAGCCGGTCGCGCCAGCCATCCGCGAGTGGGGACACCTCGTCGTAGCCGGCGTAGACGTCGTCGAGGTGGGCGAGCCCGAACAGGGCGAGCATGCCGAGGTCGGACTCGGCGTGGTCCCCGCGGGCGAGCGGGTCGATCAGCACGGCGCCGGTGGCCACGTCCGCCCACAGCACGTTGCCGGCCCACAGGTCGCCGTGGACGCGGGCGACCGGCGTGGTCACCAGCGCGGGCTGGGGGACGTCGAAGTCACCGGCGCGCAGCCGCTCACAGAGCCGGTCGTAGGTTCGGACGGCGGCTCCGTCGATCGCGCCGGCATCGCGCAGGCGGGCGGCGAAGACGGCGATCCGGAGGTCGGCGTAGAACGCACCCCAGGTCGCCGGGGCGTCGGCTGCGTCGAGCACGTACGGCTGGCGGGAGCGTCCGATCGTCGTCCCGCCCGGCCAGTCGTCCGGCGGGCAGCCGAACCAGCCGGCACCGGCCGCATGGGTGCGCGCGAGCGACGCGCCCAACGCGCGCGCAGCGTCGCGGGACGCCCGCACCTCGTCGATGCGCTCGAGTTCCAGCCGGGTGCGGCTGGCCGAGACCACCCGCGCGATCCGGGTGCCACCGGACGGCTCCGCGTCGGCCAGCCAGCGCAGTCCGGCGGCCTCCTGGTCGAGCCGGTCCGGTCCCCCGTCCGCCGTCTTGGTGAAGGTCCGCACCCGCCCAGCGTACGAAAGGGGTTCAGGCCAGGGCCCAGGCGTGGGCGGGGACCCGCAGCGGACCGTTCAGGCCGGGCAGGTCCGCGTCCTCGTCGCCGACGTTCAGGGCGAGGGTGAGCCGCTCGTGGCCGCCGTCCAGGTTGATCGCGATCGTGTCGTTGGTCACCGCGCCGACCGAGAGCCCCGCCCAGGCCAGCCACGGGTGGGTGCGACGCAGGTGGACGAGCCGCTGGTGCAGCTCGAACGTCGGCCGGCCGAACGGCGCCAGCCCGTCCGGATCGACCGGGAAGGGCGGACGGACGGCGTCGTCCCCCGTCGGCCCGTCAGTCTTCTCGGCGGTGAAGCCCTGCTCGTCGCCGGCATAGATCGCCGGCACGCCGGGCAGCAGGAGCAGCAGGGCATCGGCGAGCGCCAGGTGCCGTTCGTCGGTGAGCTGGGTGGCGATCCGGGTGGTGTCGTGGTTCCCGACGAAGTTCAGCGGACGGAACCGGCTCGCGAACTGGGCGTGCCGGCTCAGCGTCCACGCGAGCTCGTGCAGGTTGCGGTCGTTCAGCGAACTCCAGATCGCCTTCCACAGCTCGTACTCGGTCACCGAGT
>DAINOM010000160.1:0-7912 GCA_036735445.1 Propionicimonas sp. | reverse complement strand
CCAGCTCGGCGCCGATCTTCTCGTAGGGGTCCTCGAGCTCGATCTCCTTGGCGATGGACACGCCATCGTTGGTGATCGTGGGAGCGCCCCACTTCTTCTCCAGGACCACGTTGCGGCCCTTCGGGCCGAGGGTCACTCGCACGGCGTCCGCGAGGGTGTTCATGCCCCGCTCCAGGCCGCGGCGCGCCTCGACGTTGAATTCAATCAGCTTCGCCATCTGTCTTCGGCAATCCTTTGGCGTCTCGGGGGCTGTGCCCCCACGGTGGATTCTGTGTGTGGTTGTCGCCTCGATGCCCGCGACGGACGATCAGGTGATCTCATCGAGCCAGACTGATGGCACTCTCAAGGTGAGAGTGCTAACTCCATGTCTAGCACTCTCACCCCCCGAGTGCAAACGTCCGGACAGCAGAACCGGGCGACGCTGCTCAGCGTCGCCCGGGCCTCCAGGGGGAGGCATGCACAAAGGGGTATGTGCACGCCCCTCACGCGGGGGGTTGCTCCCCTGGATGCCGCCTCCGGCCCTCCCCCGCCAGGGTCGGGCCGGAGGCGCCGGCCAGCAGCGGCGGTGGATGGCGGATCCACCCGACACTCTGGTTCCGGCGATCAGCTCGACAGCCGGGGCTTCCGTGGGCTGCAGGCTAGCCACTCATCCCGGACGCTCCGACTGGAGCCGATCGGCCGTGGCCGAGGGGACCCGGCCACGACACCCAGTGCATCGTGCGCAGGTTCAGGAGTGGTCAGCCGATCCTCAAGATTCGATGAAGGCGGCCTGGGGACGGTTCTCCACTCGGTCCGCCCACGTCTCGACAGGCTCGACGACCGGTGTTCAACTCGACGACCGGTGGACGGCCAGGCATCACCAGGGGCCGTCGGCGGGCAGGGTGAGGGTGAACACGGCTCCCTTTCCCGGGCCGGCGCTGGCGGCGGTCAGCGTGCCGCCGTGCGCGAGGGCGATCGCCCGGCTGATCGACAGGCCGATGCCGGTGCCGCCGGCGTCCCTCGACCGGGCGGCGTCGGTGCGGTAGAAGCGCTCGAAGATGTTCGGCAGGTGAGCGGCGTCGATCCCGTCGCCGGTGTCGGTGACCGTGATCACCACCGTCTCCGGCCCGCTCGAGGCCGCCAGGGACACCCGACCGTCCCTGGGCGTGTGCCGGAGCGCGTTGGAGAGCAGGTTGGTCAGCACCTGGCCGATCCGCTGGGCGTCGGCGCGGACGGTGCCGGACGGCGACCCCGCCACGTCCAGTTCGACGCCCTCCCTGGCGAAGTCCTCCGCGGCCGCAGCCCTGGCCTGCTCCAGGAGTTCCGGCACGTCGCACGGGGCCAGGTGGATCGACAGGCCGCCGTCCGCGTCCGCGATGTCGCGCAGGTCCCCGGCCAGCCGGGTGAGCCGCCCGGCCTGCTCCGTCAGGCTGGCCAGCGTCGCCGGATCGGGCTCCAGCACGCCGTCCGCGACCGCCTCCACCGTCACGGCGAGGGACGCGATCGGCGTCCGCAACTCGTGGGCCAGGTCGGCCAGCAGCTGCCGGCGCGCGGCCTCCACCTCGCCGAGCCGGGTCGCCATGGTGTTGAAGCTGGACGCGAGCAGCGCGACCTCGGAACCGGCCTCCGTCCCCGGCTCGACCCGGCGGCTGAAGTCGCCGGCCGCCACCTGACGGGCGACCGTGCCGAGTTCGCGCAGCTGCCGGCGCAGCGGACGGACCATCGCCATCCCGATGGCCGCGGCCACGGCCGCGGCCACCACCAGCGCCGTGCCGAGGGAGATCCACAGCGCCCGGCTGAACGCCCGCTCCGCGAACGTCAGCTGGTCGACGCTGGTCAGCGGCCCGTTGTCGACCAGGTAGTACTCGAACAGGCTCGGTCCCACGCTGGTCACGACCACGGCGACCGTGATCAGCAGGACGGCGCCGACGGCGAGCTGGCCGATCAGCAGCCGCCCGTAGAAGGTGTGGGTGAACCGCTCCTGCGCCCTCAGCCTCGGCACCGCCGCACCTCCCTCACCCGGCGCCCATCCGGTAGCCGACACCACGGACGGTGATCACGTACCTCTGCCGGGACGGGTCGTCGCCCAGTTTGCGCCGCAGGTTGGCGATGTGGACGTCGACCAGGTGCTCGTCGCCGGCGTTCGACTCGCCCCAGATGTTCTCGAGCAGCTGGCGGCGGCTCATCGCCAGCCGCGGCCGCTCCGACAGCACGGACAGCAGGTCGAACTCGGTCGGGGTCAACTCCACCTCGCGTCCGCCCACCCGGGCCAGCCGCGCGGACACGTCCACCTCGAGGTCGCCGAACCGGCGCACCGGCAGCGGCGCCTCCGTCCCGGCGGTGCCCCGCGGCCGTCGCAGCATCGCCTGGACGCGAGCCACCAGCTCGCGGGCGCTGAACGGTTTGGTGACGTAGTCGTCCGCGCCGACCGAGAGGCCGATCAGCACGTCCACCTCGTCGGTGCGGGCGGTGAGCATGATCAGGTAGCAGTCGCTGAAGGTGCGGACCCGCCGGCAGACCTCCACCCCGTCGAGTCCGGGCAGCCCCAGGTCGAGGATGATCACGGTCGGGTCCAGGCGCCGCGCCAGCTCCACCGCCTCCAGACCGTCGCCGGTCACCGTGGTGCTGAAGCCCGCCCGTTCCAGGTAGGACGCGACCACGCCGGCCAGGACCGCCTCATCGTCGACGATGAGCACGTGGCCCGAACTGCCCGCCTGCATGCGCCCTCCCGGGCTCAGCCTAGGGGTTCCGTCCCGGTCCGATGCGGGCGGGGCTGCGGTACCGCAGAATTGACCCGTGCCGACCCGACCAGCCACCGGTCCCGCCGCCCCGACGCGCGCCGCGCACCGGGTGCGCGCCGTCGGCAACGCGCTGAACCTCACCACGCCGCTCGGACTGCTGGTCGCGCTGGCCGGACGGGCGACGCTGCGGCTCGGCCCGGAGGCACTGGTCGTGGCGGAGGGGTACCGGCTGCCGCTGCCGAAGGCGGGGGCGTTCACCGTCGGGGGCGTGGTGCTGGTGCCCGGCGGACTGCTGGCCGGCGTCGAACTCCGCCAGCCCGGGACGCTCGCGCACGAGTCCCGGCACGCCTGGCAGTACTTCTGGTGCGTGGGCCTGCCGTTCCTGCCGCTGTACGCCCTCGCGTCCGGCTGGTCGTGGCTGCGCCGCGGCGACCCCGCGTCCGGCAACTGGTTCGAACGCAACGCGGGCCTGGTGACCGGCGGCTACCCCGAACGGCCGGTGACCAACGCGGGTCTGCGCCGGATCGGCCGGGCGCTGCGGCTCGTCCCCTGAGCGCCGGGGCTTGTGGGCCGCCGCCAGCGGGGTGATGATCGGCCCATGTTCCACACACCGCAGGTGGTGCTGTTCACCAAACGGATCGACGCAGCGGTCGCGTTCTACCGGGCGATCGGTTTCGCCGAGGTCTTCCGCGAGCCCGCGGCGGGCAAGCCGGCCCACGTCGACCTGGAGCTGGACGGCTACCGGATCGGCCTGGCGACCGTCCGCTCGGCGCGGGAGGACCACTGGCTGGAGCCGGTGGCAGCCGGGCAGCGCGCAGTGGTCGTGCTGTGGACGGACGATGTCGACGCCGGCTGGGCCAGGCTCGTGGAACTCGGCGCGAAGCCCGTGCACGAGCCGCAGCCGTGGCTGGACCACCTCCGGATCGGCTGGCTGGCCGACCCGGACGGTCACCTGATCCAGGTCGTGCAGGAGGTGCCCGGGTCCCGTCCGGACGGGTCCGGGAAGGCCGCTACACCCGCAGGTTGACGCCGAGGCGGCGCGCGGTGCGCTCCTTCTGCCGGGTGGCGCGGAGCCGACGCAGCCGCTTGACCAGCAGCGGGTCGTGGGCGAGCGCCTCCTCGGTGTCGATCAGCGCGTTGATCAGCTGGTAGTACCGCGTGGGCGAGATGTCGAACCGCTCGCGGATCTCCGACTCCTTGGACCCGGGCAACGCCCACCACTGCTTCTCGAACTCGAGCAGGGCGGCCTGCTGGTCACTGAGGCCCCGGGTGGAAACGGCCATCGGATCGGACATGTCCCCACAGTACCGCCGAAACCACATCGATGTCATTCGGTCGGCCGGCATCCCGGACGCCGGGTCCGGCACCCCGCCGCGCCCCGGATAGACTCGATGATGGCCCCCGGGCCCCAGACGTCATCGACAAGTGAGGATGCTATGCAGTTGCTGCACGGCACTGTCCAGCACTACGCGTGGGGAACCACCGATGCGATCCCCGAACTGATGGGCGTCAGGGGCGACGGCCGTCCGTTCGCGGAGTACTGGCTGGGTGCGCACCCGCTGTCACCGTCCGAGCTGGGTGGGGAGACGCTGGACGTTGTCGTCCGCGAGCACCCCGAGCTGATCGGCGAACCCAGCCGGGACGCCTTCGGCGACCAGCTGCCGTACCTGATGAAGGTGCTGTCGGCGCGGCACGCGCTCTCGCTGCAGGTGCACCCCTCGCGGGACCAGGCGGAGGAGGGGTACGCGCGGGAGAACGCCGCCGGCCTCGCCACGGACGCGCCGGAACGCACCTACCGCGACGACTGGCCGAAGCCGGAGCTGCTGATCGCCCTGGACGAGTTCCACACCCTCTCCGGCTTCCGCGATCCGCGGCGCACGGCCGCGCTGTTCGGCGGTCTGGGAGTGGCGGACGCGCTCGCGTCCGTGATCGGGCCACTGACCGAGCGGAAGGGTCCGGCCGCACTCGCGGAGGTGTTCCTGGACGTGCTCAGCCTGGACGGCGAGCGCGCCCGGCTCTCCGAGCAGGTCTGCGCGGCGGCCATGCGGCACAAGGACGCTCCGGGGGAACTCGGCGAGTTCGCCCGCACCGTGCTGGAGCTGGACGAGGTGTTCACCGCCGACCCGGGGATCCTGGCCGCGCTGCTGATGAACCGGGTGGTGCTGCAGCCGGGCGAGGCGATCTTCGTGCCGGCCGGCCACATGCACGCCCACCTGCGCGGCACCGGCATCGAGGTCATGGCGAACTCCGACAACGTCATCCGCGGCGGTCTGACCAGCAAGCACGTCGACGTCGGCGAGCTGGTCCGGGTCGTCGACTTCTCCCCTGCCGAGCCGGAGGTCCTGCGCCCCGCGCCGGTGGCTGCCGGCGTCGACCACTACCCGACGCCCTGCCCCGAGTTCGACGTCTGGCGGGTGCAGGCGGACCCGACCGCGCCGGGCGACCTTCCCGGCGCCGGCTCGGCCCGGATCCTGCTGGTGGTCTCGGGGACGGCCGAGTTGAGCCTGGACGGGCAGCAACTGGCGCTCGGCAAGGGCGAGTCGGCGTTCCTCTCTGCCGCGGACCAGCACGTGACGATGCTCGGCGACGCCACGGCCTTCGTGGCCGCCTCCGGCGTGCGCTGAGATGACCGACCTGCCGGCCGCCGTCACGGAGGCCGCGCTCCGGCTGGTCGCCTCGGGCGGACGGCCCGTCATCCTGATCGACGGTGGCGCCGGATCGGGGAAGACCACCCTCGCCGAGGCGCTCGCCGCGTGGTGGCCCGGAGGCCCCGCCCAGGTGGTCGGGCTGGACGAGTTCTACCCCGGCTGGGACGGGCTGGCGGCGGGCTCGGCCGCGGTCCCCGGCGTGATCTCCGGGGACGGGTTCCGCACTTGGGACTGGGCAGCCGGCCGACCGGGACCGTGGCGGGCGCTGGACCCGTCCGCACCGCTCATCCTCGAGGGCTGTGGGGCGATCAGCCCGGCGAACCGTGGCCTCGCCGACCTGGCGGTCTGGCTCGAACTCGACGAGGCCAGCCGTAAACGGCGCGCCCTCGCCAGGGACGGCGAACTGTTCGCCGCCCACTGGGACGAGTGGGCCGCCCAGGAGGTCGTCCACTGGCGCACCGACCACCCCCGCGACCTGGCCGACGTGGTCGTCGAGATGGCGAGTGAAGACCGGGTCGATCCCTGAGGGCCGACCCGCCAACCGCTCCCTGAGGAGGTCGCAGAGTGAGGCACGAACTCCGCGACCGTCACGAAGGGCGGCCCTCACAACAGGTGTCACGACTGGCACAATGGTGCGCCGGGCCCAGCGCCCGCGCCGCGTTAGCTCAGTTGGTAGAGCTCCGATCTTGTAAATCGGTTGTCGGGAGTTCGATTCTCCCACGCGGCTCTGTCGGTGCCGTTTGCCCCGCGTGAGTATTCCACCTACCTTCGGCTCATGACTCACCCAATCGGCCAGTGGCAGCAGATCATCTCGCGCGACCCGGCGCATTCCACGCGGTACATCGAGCGGTTCAAGATGCTCGCCGCCCAGGGCCACGACCTGTACGGCGAGGCCCGCCTGGTCGACGCCATCGTCGGGCGCGGCGCAGCGATCCTCGACGCCGGGTGCGGCCCCGGCCGGCACGCCGGCTACCTGCACCGCGCCGGTCACACCGTTGTCGGCGTGGATGTCGACCCCACGCTGATCGCCGCTGCCGAGGACGATGATCCCGGACCCACCTACGTCGTCGGCGACCTGGCCGGCTTCGAGTTGCCGGCGGGAGTTCCCCCGGAGTTCGACGCCATCCTCTGCGCGGGCAATGTGATGACGTTCCTGCACCCGGACACCCGCGTCCCCGTGCTGGCGGGGTTCGCCTCCCGGCTCTCGCCCACTGGACGCGCGGTGGTCGGCTTCGGCGCCGGCCGTGGCTACGGGTTCGACGAGTTCCTCGCCGACGCCACCGCCGCCGGTCTCGCGGTCGAGTCCCGCTTCGCCACCTGGGACCTACGCCCGTTCACCCCCGCCGCCGACTTCCAGGTGACCCTGCTCACTCGCGCCTGAGCTCGCGGGGCCGCGTGACCCCGAGACATCGTGCGTCATCCCGGAGACATCGCGCGTCCCCCCGGCGCACGTACATGTCATCCCGGGCTTGACCCGGGATCCCCGGCGGCCGACCTGCCGGGCCGGTGCAGGGATCCCGGCGTGCGCCGGGATGACATGTACGTACGCGGGATGACATGTGCGTGCGCCGGGATGACATGTACGTGCCCGGGATGACATCTGGCGGTCACGGCCGGTCGCGACTCAGGCGGACGGGGTCCGCCGCTGCCGCAGCCAGTACTGGCCGATCACGACCACGAGGATGGCGAGGGAGACGTACCAGAGGTAGTTGCCGTACGTCCGCATCACGTCGACGGCCGGTTCGCCGATCCAGTAGCCGATCGCGAGGTAGGCGCCGGTGGTGATGAAGGACGAGATCACGGACACGGTCAGCAGCTTCCGCAGGCTGGTCCCCGCCTCGCCGAGCACGGCCAGGATGACCGCGCGCGGCAGCGGGATCGGCAGGAAGCCCACCGCGATGGCCAGGGTCTCGTACTTGCGGGCGAACCGCTCGGCGCGGGCGTTGGTCCGGCGGGCGCGTTCGGAACGTCCGGACCAGACGTCGATCAGCTCGCGTCCCCACAGCCGGCCGGCCCACCAGTAGATCCAGTCGAACTTGATCAACCCGAGGGTGCCGAACACCCACACCAGTGGCCACCACTGGTCGCCGGTCGCCGCGCGGGCACCGATCAGGACGCTGCCGCTCCACGAACCCAGGGACGCGAGCACGTGCGGGGCGGACCCGAGCAGGCCCGGCCGCAGCACCGAGATGACCACCCCGTAGACCGCGGCGACGCCGAGCCAGGTGAAGCAGGCGATGTCGGCCCGGGTCGGCTCGTGCTTCCAGGGCAGGGACGGGTCGTCCCACCACGGGCGCTCGGCCGACGGTCCCGGTTCCACCGGTGCGTCGGCCCGGCCCTCCTCCGGTTCAGCGTCGGTCACCCGGCGAGCGTACCCGAGCGGCGGCGACCTGCCCTCCGTCCGGGTCACCCGGAAGGGGGATTGAAACGAGACTATGGTCACCCCGGCGGTCGGCATGCCAAGATGACTCTTGCCGCACCCGCGGTGCTTCTTCCACTACGGATCGTCGGGCACGTACCTGCCCGTGGAAAGGTGTATTTGGC
>DAINOM010000159.1:1347-8071 GCA_036735445.1 Propionicimonas sp. | reverse complement strand
TGGCCTCTTCCATGCCATGGAAGCGCGCTACCAACTGCGCCATAGCCCCAACGTTCAGCGGACGGATGCCTACTCTACCCAGAGCGGAGGGGGATGTGAAATCCGGCCCTCGGCGGGTCACTCCGCCGGGAGGGCTCGGCGGGAGCGGCGGTGGAGCAGGACGCGGTGGACGGTGATCAGCAGGGCGAGCCAGGCGAGGCCGAAGAGCCAGGCGAAGATCACGTCCGTCAGCCAGTGGTGGCCGAGGAAGACCCGGCTCAGGCCCATCGCCGCGGCCCACAGCACCGCGCCCAGGGTGGCGGCCACCCGCAGCCACGTCCTCGTCACCAGCCAGAGCACCAGGTACGCCAGGATGCCGGCCACCACGGTGCTGTTCAGCGTGTGGCCCGACGGGAACGAGAAGCTGTCCTCGTACGGCGGCACGGCGTCCACCAGGGGCGGACGGCTGCGTCCCACCAGCGCCTTTGCCACGATCGTGAACGACACGCCTCCGGCGGCCGCCACCAGGCTCAGCACCAGGACCGTCCGGCGGCGGTACGTCAGGTACAGCGACACCATCAGCGAGACGCCGATCACCACCATCGGCAACGTGCGGCCAAGGTTCGTGAACGCGGTCACCCACGCCTCCGAGGTCGGCGTGCGCAGGCCGATCGCCCAGTCGAGAACGGGACGGTCCAGGCCGGCCACACCGTCCGCCTCGGTCACCGCGTCGTACACCCACGCGGCCCCGGCCATCAACGCGGCGAACACCACCCCTCCGACCACGCCGGTCACCACGAGCGCCGTCGTCGTCGGCACCGCTTCACCGACGGACGGCGATGTTGCGTCCGCGGAGTCACCGGGGACGAGATCGTGGCCCATCCAGCGAGACTACCGGGCGCTCCGGAATAGCTGCGGTTTGGCTGCCGTTGGGACGTGGTATCAGCTCATCGGCGGAACCGACCATCGAAAGGCATACCCCATGACCATCAGCTCCGCGCAGGCCCACTGGGAAGGCTCCCTCGTCGACGGCAAGGGCGAGGTCGAATTCCTCAGCTCCAGCCTCGGCAGCGTCGAGGTCGACTGGCGCTCCCGCGCCGGCGAGGCCGCCGGCAGCAAGACCACCCCGGAGGAGTTCATCGCCGCCGCCCACTCCACCTGCTACTCGATGGCGCTGTCCCACGCGCTCGCCGGTCACGGCACGCCGCCCACCTCCCTCGACACCAAGGCCGACGTGACCTTCGTGCCGGGCAAGGGCATCACCGGCATCCTGCTCACCGTCCGCGCCTCCGTCCCCGGCATCTCCGACGAGGATTTCGCCAGCCTGGCCAACGACGCCAAGACCGGCTGCCCGGTCTCCGCGGCGCTGACCGGCACCACCATCGAGCTGGACGCCGCGCTGGTCTAGCGGGGACGGGTGCCCCGGCGGGAAGGCCGGAGCGGGTACTGGACGAGGAGAGAACGAGCATGCAGGGCCTGTGGCGCCGACTGGAGGTCGATTTCGGCCACGTCGTCAGCGACCGCTGTCGCGGCTGAACCGCGTCCGCCCCACCCCTGCCCGCTCCGGCCTTCTCTCGAAAGGAACCCCCCGAATGTCCCAACCCGCCTCCACCGCGCCCGCTGCCACCAGGCCGCGGCGCCGCACCATTCCGTTCTGGGCGCAGGTGCTGATCGGCCTGCTCGTCGGCGTGCTGCTCGGCTTCCTCGCCCGCGGCTTCCAGCTCGACTGGCTGACCACGACGCTGAACACCATCGGCACCCTGTTCGTCCAGCTCCTGCGGGTGCTCGTCGTGCCCCTGGTGCTGACCGCGCTGATCGTGTCCATCACCCAGCTGCGCCACGTCACCGATGCCGCGAAGCTCGCCGTCCAGACCCTCGTCTGGTTCGCGATCACCGCCCTGTTCTCCGTGTCGATCGGCCTGGGCATCGGACTGCTGACGAACCCTGGCGCCAACTCGACCGTCAACCTCGGCCAGGCGGCGGACGCCGGCGTGCAGGGCACCTGGCTCGACTTCCTGAAGTCGCTGTTCCCCGGCAACATCCTCGGCCTCGAGGTGTCCGGACGCGCCACCCAGGCGGCGGACGGGATCACCGTCACCAACACCGTGTCCTTCAACGTCCTGCAGCTGGTCGTGATCGGCATCGCGCTCGGCGCCGCCGCGCTCGCCGTGGGGGAGAAGGCCAACCGGTTCATCGACCTCACCCAGAGCCTGCTGGAGGTCTTCCAGAAGCTCGTCTGGTGGGTGATCCGGCTCGCGCCGATCGGCTCGGCGGCCCTGATCGGCAAGGCCATCGCCAGCTACGGCTGGGACCTGCTCGCACCCCTCGGCGTGTTCGCCCTCGACGTCTACATCGGCTGCGCGCTGGTGCTGTTCGTGCTCTATCCGATCCTGCTCAAGGTGCACGGCCTGAGCATCCGCCGCTTCTTCGCCGGCGCCTGGGACGCGATCGTCTTCGGCTTCGTCTCCCGCAGTTCCGTCGGCACGCTGCCGATCACCCGGCACGCGACCATCGAGCGGCTCGGCGTGCCGGCCGAGTACGCGTCCTTCGCGGTGCCGCTCGGCGCCACCACCAAGATGGACGGCTGCGCGGCCGTCTACCCGGCGCTGGCCGCGATCACGGTCGCCCAGCTGTTCAACGTGCCGCTCAACGCCGGCCACTACCTGCTGATCGCGTTCGTCTCGGTCGTGGGTTCGGCCGCCACCGCGGGCCTCACCGGGGCGGTCGTGATGCTGACGCTGACGCTGTCCACCCTCGGCCTGCCGCTGGAAGGCGTCGGCCTGCTGCTGGCGATCGACCCGATCCTCGACATGATTCGGACGGCGACCAACGTGGCCGGCCAGGCGCTCGTGCCGACGATCGTCGCCAAGCGCAACGGGATCCTCGACGAGCAGGTGTACCAGCACTCGCGGGCGGAGGCCGAGGCGGTGGCCGTCGCCTGAGCTCCGCCGCCGCGGCGAGGCTGAGAGTCCGGCCCGAACCTGAGAATTGCGCAAGGTCCTTCGGCCGGCCTTCCCCAGCCTCGTCCGCGGGGTGATCATGGGAGGGTCGCGAGAGGGGGAGCTCGTGCAGCCGAGACGTGCCAGCACCAGCACTCCGCGGCACGCGTCCGGCCGGTCGGATCGGGAAGGCGTCGCCGCTCACCCGGCTGCGCGCCGGGTGACCGATGCTGCCGCGCCGGCCCGTCACGGCGCACCCCGCCGGGTGCCGCTTCCCCTGGTGCACATGGTCGCGGTCGCGGTGCTCGCCGTGGTCGGAGGATGCCTGGCCTACGTGGTGCTGCCGGTGCCGTCCGCGGCGGCCCCCGGGCTCAGGGAGATCGGCCCCGTCGCGGCCGCCCGCCTGCTCCCGCCGCCCGGACTGGTCGGGGGGACGATCGGCCCGGACGACTCCGGCGACACCGACGACCTGCTCACCGATCCCACCGGGGTGATGACCACCACGGCCGATCCAGCCGCCGGCGGCCTGATCGGCTGGCCGGTGAGCGACCACACGCCGTCCACCGGCTTCGGCTACCGCAGCGACCCGTTCACCCACCACCAGCGCTGGCACGACGGCGTGGACCTCGGCCAGCCCTGCGGCGACGCCGTCCACGCCTCCCTCGACGGGACCGTGCAGGCCGCCGGCTGGGCGGGTGGCTACGGCAACCGGATCATCCTGCGGCACGCCGACCGCGCGGGCCACGACTTCGCCACCACCTACAACCACCTCAGCAAGATCGATGTGGTCGTCGGCCAGACCGTGGCGCAGGGCGCGGTCGTCGGACGGGTCGGTTCCACCGGTCGGTCCACGGCCTGCCACCTGCATTTCGAGGTGATCCTGGACGGGGCGTACGTCGACCCGATGAGGTTCCTGACCGGCGACCAGTCGAAGGCGGGACTGAGCCGGCGCGTGGGCAGCCCCATGCCGTCCGGGTTGCCGTCGCCCACGGCGACCGCCTCGCCGACCCGGCGGGCGACCCCCACCCCGACCGTTCACACCACCTCGCCGACCCCGACCCCCACCTCTGCCTCGCCCACGCCGACGCCGGCCACCGGTTCGCCCACGCCGACCCCGGGCACGCCCACACCGGCGATCGGGACGCCGACACCCGGCCCGACCACGACGGACGGTTCGCCGTCGCCTCCCACCTCGACGCCCGGCGAGGCGACGACGCCGTCCGATGCCTCCGGCTCCGGGACGGACGCCGCGACCAGCACGCCGCAGGACCAGACGCCGGCAGGTGCCCCGGCCTGAGCCGCTACGATGCGCGGGGCCGAAGGAGGGCACGAGGAGTGGCGGACACCCAACTGACGCGCGCGCAGCGCCTTGACCGGCTGCCGTTCACGCGCAGGCACACGAAACTGCTCGTCGGCTCGGGAATCGGCTGGGCGCTGGACGCCATGGACGTCGGCCTGATCGCCTTCGTGATGGCGGCGCTGACCGTGGAGTGGCAGCTCGACCGGACCACCCTGTCGTGGATCGCGTCGATCGGCTTTGTGGGCATGGCGCTCGGCGCGACCCTGGGCGGGCTGCTGGCCGACCGGATCGGACGCCGGCAGGTGTTCGCGATCACCCTGCTCGTCTACGGCGTCGCCACCGGGGCGTCCGCGCTGGCGACCGGTGTGGCCATGCTGATCGCCCTGCGGTTCCTGGTCGGGCTCGGCCTCGGCGCGGAGCTGCCCGTGGCGTCGACGCTGGTGAGCGAGTTCGCGCCGCGCCGGATCCGCGGCCGCGTGGTGGTGGCGCTGGAGGCGTTCTGGGCCGTCGGCTGGCTGGCGGCCGCCCTGATCGGCTACCAGGTGATCCCGCATGTGGCCGAGGGCTGGCGGTGGGCGCTGGCGATCGGGGTCATCCCGACCGTGTACGCCGCGGTGGTCCGCTGGGGCCTGCCGGAGTCCGTCCGCTTCCTCGAACTGAAGGGCCGGTTCACCGAGGCCGAGGCGGCCGTGGTCGACTTCGAGCGCGCGGCCGGGATCGAGCCGGTGCCGAGCCCGGACGTCGCACCGTCCGCGACGCCCGCGGAGCTGTCGATCTGGTCACCGCAGTACCGGCGTCGCACGGCGGCGCTGTGGGCGGTCTGGTTCGGGATCAACCTGTCCTACTACGGGGCGTTCACCTGGCTGCCGACCCTGCTGCTCGGCCAGGGCTTCGACCTGGTCAAGTCGTTCGAGTACACCGTGATCATCACCGTCGCCCAGCTGCCCGGCTACGCCGCCGCTGCCTATCTGGTGGAGAAATGGGGACGGCGACCGACGCTCGCCACGTTCCTCGCCGGGTCCGCGGTGGCCGCGACGGCCTTCGGCTTCGCGAACAGCGTGACGTGGGTGATCGTCGCCGGCTGTGCGCTGTCGTTCTTCAACCTGGGCGCCTGGGGTGCGTTGTACGCGATCGGGCCCGAGGTGTACCCGACCGGCGTGCGGGGCACCGGGACGGGAGCGGCGGCCGCCTTCGGCCGGATCGCGTCGATCCTCGCCCCGCTGAGCGTGCCGCTGCTGCTGGGCTGGGGCGGCATGCCGCTGGTGTTCGTCGTGTTCGGCGCAGCGTTCCTGCTGGCTGCCGGCGCCGCGCTGCTGCTGCCGGAGGAGCGCAACCGCGCGCTCGGCTGACCACGGTTTGGAGGCGGCGGCGACACTGGAGCGATGAGCCGCGTAGCCGTCCTCGGTGCGGTGCTGGTCCTCGCCCTGGCCGGCTGTACGCCGGCACCGCCGCGTCCGACGGCACCACCGGGGAGCGCGGTGGGTACGCCGTCCGGCGGTGTGACGTCGAGTGAGCCACCCGGCGGGCCCCGGACGCTCGCCACCGGGCTGGACGTGCCCTGGGACCTGGCCGTCCTGCCCGACGGGAACTTCCTGGTGACGTTGCGGGACCGCGCGGAGCTCGTCCGGATCGGTGCGGACGGTGGTGAGCCTGCGCTGGTCGCGACCGTGGACGGCGTGGTGCCCGACGGCGAGGGAGGGCTGCTCGGGGTGACCCTGTCGCCGTCCTTCGGGCAGGACCAACTGATCTATCTGTACTACACCGCAGTACAGGACAACCGGGTGGTGCGCTACCGGTACTCCGACACCGGCCTCAGCGATCCGACCCCGATCGTCACCGGCATCCCCAAGGCCGGCAATCACAACGGCGGCCGGCTCCGGTTCGGCCCGGACGGCAAGCTGTACATCGGTACCGGTGACGCCGGCCGCAGCGAGAACTCGCAGGACCGGGCGTCCCTGGGCGGGAAGATCCTCCGGGTGGAAGCGGACGGGTCCGTCCCGGCCGAAAACCCCTTCGGCAACGCCGTCCACAGCTACGGTCACCGCAACGTGCAGGGGTTCGGCTGGGACGCCGCCGGCACGATGTACGCCAGCGAGTTCGGCCAGAACACCTGGGACGAGCTCAACGTGATCACACCGGGCGCCAACTACGGCTGGCCGCAGACCGAGGGGGACACGGAGGCCGCCGGGATCACTGCGCCGGAACTCGTCTGGCGGACGTCCGAGGCATCCCCCAGCGGCATCGCCGTCACCGCGGACGGCGTGGTCTACCTCGCCGCCCTGCGCGGTGAGCGGGTGTGGCGCACGTCCCGCGAAGGCGAGGGCATGTCCGACCCCCAGGTGTTCCTCGACGGCCACGGCCGGATCCGCGACGTCGCCATCGTCGGCGACGACCTCCTGGTGCTCACCAACAACACCGCCCGCGGCACCCCTCGCGACGGCGACGACCGCCTGCTCTCCGTCCCCCTGCCCTGAGCTCCTCCATCCGACCTTGGCGGGAAATGGGG
>DAINOM010000159.1:0-1247 GCA_036735445.1 Propionicimonas sp. | reverse complement strand
AATGGGGGGTGCCTCGGTGGTTGGGGGTCAGCGGTCGGGGGTGGCTCCCCAGATGCGGGTGAGGTAGTCGCGCATCGAACGGTCGGAGGAGAAGAAGCCGCAGCGGGCGATGTTGCGGATCGCGGACTTCGTCCACGCCTCCTTGTTCACATACGCCTTCTCCACCCTCGTCTGGGCGTCGATGTAGGCCTGATAGTCGGCCAGGGCCATGAACCGGTCCTGGTAGAGCAGGTTGGAGACCACCGGCTCGAAGGCGTTCCGGTCGCCGTCGCTGAAGGCACCGGACGAGATCAGGTCGATCGCCGACTTCAGGTCCGGGTTCTCCTCGTAGTACGTCGACGGCTGGTAGCCGGAGGCTTGCAGCTCGGCCACCTCCGGCTCCGTCATGCCGAACAGGAAGAAGTTCTCGTCGCCGACCAGCTCGCGGATCTCGACGTTGGCGCCGTCGTCCGTCCCGATGGTCAGCGCGCCGTTCAGGGCGAACTTCATGTTGCCGGTCCCGGAGGCCTCCATGCCGGCGAGCGAGATCTGCTCGGACAGGTCGGCGGCGGGGATCAGCTTCTCGGCCAGCGTCACGTTGTAGTTCGCGGGGAACGCCAGGCTCAGCCGCCCGCCCAGGCGCTGGTCGGCGTTGATCGTCGCAGCGACGGAGTTGATCAGGTAGATGATCTCCTTCGCCATCCGGTAGCCGGGGGCGGCCTTGGCGCCGAACACCACCGTCCGCGGCAGGATCGTGACCGGGTCGACCCGTCCGGAGATGATCTGGTCGTACAGCGTCACCACGTGCAGCAGCTTCAGGGTCTGCCGCTTGTACTCGTGCAGGCGCTTGACCATCACGTCGAGCAGGTGGCCCTCGGGCAGGTCCACCCCGTCACGGCGGCGCAGCAGGTCGTAGAGCCGGGTCTTGTTGAGATCCTTCGTGCGCCGGAACGCGCGCCGGAAGTCCTCGTCCTCGGCGTACGGCTCCAGCTCGATCAGCCGCTCCAGGTCGGTCACCCAGCCGGGACCGACCGTGTCGGTGATCAGCTCGGACAGGAAGGGGTTCGCCATCCGGACGAACCGGCGCGGCGTGACCCCGTTGGTGACATTGGTGAACTTGTCCGGCCAGTAGCTGGAGAAGTCCGGCAGCACCTTCTCGGCCAGCAGCTGCGAGTGCAGCGCGGCCACGCCGTTCACCTTCGTCCCGGCAACAGTGGCCAGGTAGGCCATCCGCACCGAGCGCTCGGGGTAGTCGGCGATGATCGACA
>DAINOM010000158.1:0-8385 GCA_036735445.1 Propionicimonas sp. | reverse complement strand
GCTCCTCAGGGAGCGGCGGGTGGTTGCCGTCCTCGGACCGCTCCTCAGGGAGCGGGTTGTCGCCGTCAGCCGGCCAACGACGGCTCGCCACAGGGATCAAGGGCAACCACCAGTGGTCGCAGGGCCGCCATCGCCCTGCGTTCCAGCCGCCGGACCGTGCTCGGGCTCAACCCCAGCCGGGCAGCGACCTCGACGACGTCCACCGGCCCGCCCGTGGTGAAGCCGTAACGGAGCGCCACGACGCGGGCCTGGTCCGCGTCCAGCCGGCCGAGGACGCGGCGGACCTGCTCGCCGTAGATGGCGGCGTCGAAGTCCCGTGGCACCGCCTCCGGAATGCCGGTGCCGTCCGTCGTGTCGTCCAGCCCGACCGGCCGCCGGTAGCCGAGCAGCCGGCTCGTGCAGGCCGCCGGCCGGCCCAGCTCAAGGGCGAGGTCGGTTGCCACGACCGTGGCACCCCGGGTCTGGCCGAGTGCCGCCGCCAGTCCCCTGGCCCGGCGCAGCTGCAGGGCCCGACTCGGCGGCAGTGCGAGGTCGCCGAACCGGGCCGCGCCGACCTCTGCGAGGTGCTGGCGGACCCGGATCGTCGCGAACGTCGAGAACCTGCCCCGGTCGGGGTCGTAGCGCTGCAGGGCGCCGGCGAGGGCCACGAAGCCTTCCTGGAAGAGTTCCTCGACGGGCAGGCCGCTGCGGCGCGCCTCCTGTCCGGCCAGCTTCCAGACCAGGCGCAGGTTGGCCAGCAGGAAGCGCTGCCACCCCTGCTCTCCGGTCGCGGCGATCTCCTCGAGTTCCTCCGTGGTCGCGGCCACCGGACGGGCGCCGGTGTCGAGCAGGTGCCGGGCGATTACGCCCGCCTCGATGTGCCGGGCGAGGAGGCGCTCCTCCGTCGCGGCGAGCAGTGGGGTGGGTGACGGTCTGTGCATGCCTCCACCCTGCGGCCGTCCAGCGGAATTCGACCGTACGACTTCGCGCCTGTGCGGCAACAACCGGACAACACCCGATTCCTGGGGACGGCCTCACACCGGTGCAACAAAGGGCGTAGCGACCGGAGAGGCCGCCTGATCAGCCCTCGTGTCGGCCGTGCACCGGACGCGCGGTGGGTGGCGGCGCTCCCACTTCGTCGATGGTGTGGCCAGTGCACGGCTCCCTGGTGACCGATGCGGTCTGGATGCGGTCCAGCCGGAACCATCGCATGGCATCGCGAAGGCGGCACCAGCCCACCAGGTACCAGTGGCCGCCGGTCGATCCGAACAGCACCGGCTCGACGTCCCGGACGGAACGGGTGACGCCGGCGGAGAGGTACTCCAGGCGCAGCACTCTCTGGTCGGTCATCCCCTGTTCGAGTGCCGACATGACCGACCTGGCAGTGGACTCGGCCTGGTTGACCCACACCCGGGCCGCCAACTGGTGGGCTCGCTGCCTGGTCCGTGGGTCGAGCACGTCCAGGATCTTGCCCACGCCCGCGGCAGCGAGGTCGGAGTAGGGCGCGTCGCTCGCGGCCGAGACCGCCGCCAGCAGCGCGACCGCCTGCGCCGGGGTCAGGCTCACCGGCGGCAGCGAGGCATGGGCCGCGAGGCCGTAGCCCCCGCCCGGTCCCGGACGGGACCAGACCGGAAGCCCGCTGGCATCGAGAGCGGCCAGGTCTCGCTTGACCGTGCGCACGGACACCCCGAACTCGGCTGCCAACCGCTCAGCCGTGCAGCCACGAGTGCCCCGGCGTCGCAGCATCTCGCTCGTCGCGTGCAGTCGTTCGGCTCGCTTCACGACCCCATCGTGCCAAAAACAGTGCCAGAAACAGTGACATCCTGTTGTCCGGGCGGGGTGCCACGATCGCTCCATGACCACCCGGCATCCTGAACCGACGCTCGTGCTGATCCCCGGCTACTGGCTGGGGGCCTGGGCATGGGACGAGGTCGCCGCACACCTCACCACAGCCGGCCGACGAGCCATCGCGTTGACCCTGCCGGGGCTCGATGCCCAGGACGCGCAGCGCGCCAGCCGCACGGTGGACGACCAGGCCGCGGCCATCGAGCACGTACTGCGACAGGAGTCGGAGGCCGGCCGGCGATGCGTCGTCGTCGCGCACAGCGGTGCCAACGCGCCGGTGAGTCTCGTGCTCGATCGTCATCCCGAGCTGGTCGACCACGTGGTGTGGGTCGACAGCGGCCCGGCGACATCCGCCGCGTTCCCCGCCGGGGACACGACGGTGAACCGGGCTGAGGTGCCGCTGCCGCCGTTCGAGGCACTGGCCGAGCAGGCCAGCCTCGACGGGCTCGACGCGGCCATGCTCGACCGCTTCCGCAGCCGGGCCGTGCCCGAGCCCGGCCTTGTCGCGAACCAACCGGTCTTCCTCCGCAACGATCAGCGGTTCGCCGTTCCCGCCACCCTGGTGTGCTGCTCCATCCCCAGCGAGCAACTCCTGCAGCTCGCCAGGGCGGGGCACCCGATGTTCGCAGAGGTCGCGCAGCTTCGGCAGGTCGCCCTGCTCGACCTGCCCACCGGCCACTGGCCCATGTGGAGCCGCCCCGACGACCTCGCCGAACTGCTCGCGACGATCACCACGCCATCCCGGACCTGAGCTGCCTCCCCGCTGCGCCGGCCGGCCGGCGGGCGTCCCGTTGCCCGCGCAACGGGACAAGGGGCCCGCGTCTCATCGGCGAGCACGTCGTGCGACGCCCTACAGGGCCGGGCCGGTGGCGAGCGCCAGCAGCTCCTTGCGTTCCTTCTCCAGGTTCACCAGGACGGCGAACATGCGGTTGTAGGCGGGCTGGTCGTCCAGCGGGTTGGTGCGCTGCAGCTTCGACTTCAGCTCGGTGATCCGCCGCGAGAGGGTGAGCACCCGCAGCTGGGCCGCGTACTCGCGGGCGTACGCCTCGGTGGGCTCCCGCAGGACGGGTTCCACGGCGAGCGAGACCACCAGCTGCTCCAGCACCGGGTCGGGACGGACGGCGAGGACCCGCTGCGTCCAGCCCCCCGGGCCGTCGCCGGCGGCCAGCACGCTCTCGAACAGCGCACGGTAGGCCGGGTGGACGAAGTCGTCTGGCATGAGCCCGTCCCAGGTGGTGTCGAAGGTCTCCGGCGCCCGGATGATCAGCCGCAGCGTGCCGCGCTCGGCCTCGAGGCGCCGATCCCTGGGCTCGGGCACGGGCAGGCTCGGCTGCGGCTCGGGCATGCCGGGCAGCGCGTCGCCGGACACCGGCTCCGGACGCCGCGACTCCGGACGGGACCTGCGCTGCACGGTGACCTTCACCTCGCGCCGGACCTCCTCCGGGTCCATGCCGAGGAGCTGGGCGAGCTCCCGCAGGTAACCGGGCACGAGGGACGCGTCCCTGATGCTGCTGACCAGCGGCGCCGCGGCCCGCAGCGCCGCCAGCCGCCCGTCCACGCGGTCGAGGTCGTAGCCGGAGATCACATTGCGCATCACGAACCGGTACAGCGGCACCCGCCGGCCGACCAGCTCGCGCAGCGCGGCGTCCCCGGACTGCATCCGCAGGTCGCACGGGTCGAGCCCGGTCGGCTCGACCGCGACGTAGGTCTGGGCGAGGAAGTTCTGATCGCCCTTGAACACCTTCAGCGCGGCGGCCTGGCCGGCCGCGTCGCCGTCGAAGGTGAAGATGACCTCGCCGCCGCTGACGTCCCCGGTGCCCAGCAGCCGCTGCAGCAACCGGGCGTGGTCGTCGCCGAACGCCGTGCCGCAGGACGCGACCGCCGTGTCCACGCCGGCGAGGTGGCACGCCATCACGTCGGTGTAGCCCTCGACCACCACCGCCTGGTTCTTCTTGGCGATGTTCCCCCTGGCCAGGTCGAGCCCGTAGAGCACGCTCGACTTCTTGTAGACGATCGTCTCGGGCGTGTTCAGGTACTTGGCGGGCATCCGGTCGTCGTCGAAGATCCGCCGGGCCCCGAAGCCGAGGACGGAGCGCCCCGCGTCCCGGATCGGCCACAGCACCCGTCCCTGGAAGAAGTCCCAGCCGTTCTCGCGGACGAGGCCCGCCTTCACCAGCTCCTCGTCGGAGAAGCCGCGGCCCTTGAGGTGCTGGCCGAGCTCGCGTCCGCCGGTGGGGGCGAAGCCGATGCCGAACTGCTCCGCGGCCGCCCTGTCGAAGCCGCGGCCGTCCAGGAACTGCCGGCCGGGCAGTCCGGACGCGCTGGTCAGCTGCGCCGCGAAGAACTCGGCGGCCAGCTGGTTCGCCTCCAGGACACGCAGCCGCAGGCCCGGCTCGATCCGCTGCCCGCCGCCGTCGGAGTAGCGCAACTGCAGCCCCACCCGGTCCGCGAGGAACTCGACGGCCTCGGCGAAGCTGACGTGGTTGATCTTCTGGACGAAGGTGATCACGTCGCCACCCTCGCCACAACCGAAGCAGTGGAAGAAGCCGCGGGCAGGGGTGACGTGGAAGGACGGGGTCTTCTCGTCGTGGAACGGGCAGAGCCCGGTCAGCGACCCCCCGCCGGTGCGGCGCAGCGTCACGTACGACCCGACGACGTCCTCGATCCGCGAGCGTTCCCGGACAGTCGCCAGGTCCTCCTCGTTGATCAGCCCGGCCACGCCGCGATTCTAGGCGTCAGCACGGACGTTGGTGACCGCACGTCCGGTCTGGACCCTGCCGTGGGCGCGGACGGGTCAGGCGCCGCGGCCGATGCCGCGCGGCAGGCGGTCAGCGTCCCAGCCGAGCCGCTCGGCAGCGGTCTCGAACGCGAACCGGTCGGTCATCCCCGCCACGTAGCTGACGGCCGCGCGGACCCGGGCGTCGGCGTCCGCAGCGACGGGCCAGAACGCCTCCGGCATGCCGTCCGGACGCTCGACGTAGTACTCGACCAGGGCGTGCAGCACGCCGATCACGGCCGCCGACTGGGCCAGGGAGTCGGGACGGGTGTAGATCCGCTCGTAGTTGAACGCGCGGAGTTCCGCCAGCGCGCCCGCCAGGTCGGCGTCCATCCCGACCTCGCCGGTGGCGGCCACCGCCTCGATCACGCCGCGGACGAAGGCGCTCAGCTGCTCGCGACGCGTCCGTCCGCACAACTGGACGACCGCGTCGGGCAGGTCGGCGAGGTCCACGATGCCGGCGCTGGCGGCGTCCTCCAGGTCGTGCGCGCAGTAGGCGATCCGGTCGGCCCAGCTGACGATCTCGCCCTCCACCGTCGCCGGCACCGGGCGGGACCACGAGTGGTTGCGGATCCCGTCGAGGGTCTGGGCGCAGAGGTTCAGGCCGGCGAGCACCACGTCCGCGCCCCACGGGCCGTGGTCGTAGCCGTCTGCGAGGAAGGCGTCGAAGGCGTCCTCGCTGGCGTGGCCGCCGGGTCCGTGCCCGCAGTCGTGGCCGAGCGCGATGGCCTCGGCGAGGGTGGCGTTCGCACCCACGCCGCGGGCGATGGACGTCGCCACCTGGGCCACCTCGAGCGCATGGGTGAGCCGCGTGCGCTGGTGGTCGGTGGGAAACACCACCACCTGGGTCTTGCCGGCCAGCCGGCGGAACGCCGTCGAGTGGACGATCCGGTCGCGGTCGCGCTCGAAGCAGGTGCGTTCGGCGTCCGGCTCCTCCCGGATCGCCCGGTCACCGGCCCCCACGGCGAGCGCTGCGCCCGGACGCAGGTGCTCGGCCTCCCACGCCTCGCGCTGCGCCCGCAGCACCGGGACGCCGGGCCGCAGCCGTCCGCCCGGCTCCTGGTGGGCGCGGACCAGCCGGTCGCCACGGTGGCCCGACATGGTCTCGGCCCAGGCGATGGCGCGCGGCTGCAGGTCTGGCATGGCCCCATCTTGGCAGGGTCGGCGCTACCCTTTCCGCATGTCGAACGAGCAGCCGGCCGGTACCCCGCGCGAGCCAGATCCTTCGCCGAGCTTCCCGCAGCCCGGGGCCTACACCCCCGGCCAGCCGACTCCGTCGCAGCCGGGGTACGTCGCGCCCGACCAGCCGCAGCCGGGACAGCCGCAGCCGGGCCCGCCCTACCAGGCCTACGGCCAGCCGGGCTACGGGCAGCAGGCCCAGCCCGCGTACGGGCAGCAGCCCTACGGCCAGCCCGCCTACGGCCAGCAGCCGCAGGCCCAGGCGCAGCACCCGTACCAGATCCCCAACTACTCCGCCCAGTACGGCACCCAGCAGCCTGCGTACCCCCAGCAGTACGCCGCGCAGCCGTACCCGGGCCAGCCGTACCCCGCCCAGGCCGGCGCCGTCCCCGGCCAGGCGGCGGCCAGGAGCCCGATGCTGGGCATGATCGCCTTCGCGGTCCTGGTCCTGTGCGTCGTGATCGGCAGCGTCGCCGGCTTCCAGTTCATGGAGGCCGCCTCCGCCCTCATCGTCAGCAGTGGCATGAGCGGAGCCAACCAGGCCGACCTCACCGCGGCGCTGCAGGAACAGCTCCTGAGGGACTACCCGCTGCAGGGCATCGCGCTGAACGTGACGAGCTGGGGCGGCTTCGTGGCCTGGATCCTCGGCATCGTGGCGACCGCGACCAAGCGTGGCCGGCTGTGGGGTGTGCTCACCATCATCCTCGGCGTGCTCACGCCGGTGATCATGGTCGTCGTCATGTTCGCGGCGATGGGACCCGCCCTCGGCGCCGTCCGCTGACCCCGCCGACCACCCGCGTCCCGACCGTCCCGGACTACCGAACGCCCCCGTTCCGGTCATTCGCCCCCGCGTGAGCCGAGGCGCGTGACCGGAACGGGGGCGTCCGGCGTCTTGGTAACGATGCGGTAACTATCCCCGGGGGCGCTGGCATCCGCATGGTTAGTAAGGTTTACTAACCATCATGCAGTACCCGATTCGGCGAAAGCTGCGCCCCGAGGACGCCCGGCGCAGCAACCTCGCTCTCGTGCTGCAGGCGATCTACAACGACTCGCAGCTGTCCCGGGCGGATCTCGCCCGGGCGACGGGCCTGACCAAGGTGACCGTGTCCGACCTGGTGGCCGAACTGATCGCCGCCGACCTCGTCCAGGAGTCGGGCACGAGCGACCAGCCGCGTCCCGGCAAACCGTCGACACTGCTCGCGTTCAACCCCGCGGCCCGCGACATCCTGGCGATCGACCTCTCCGCCCGCGACCAGCTCCGCGGTGCGGTGCTGAGCCTGCGTGGCGAGCCGATCGTGACCCGCGTCCGTCCGCTCGACGGCGCGGTGGGCGTCGACGCGCTGGTCGCGGCGCGCGAGCTCGCCGTCGAACTCCGGACGGCCGCGACGCACCCCGTACTCGGGCTCGGCATCGGCACCCCCGGCACGGTGGACACCACCGGCACCGTGCTGTCCGCCCCCAACCTCCACTGGCACAACCTGCCGCTGCAGCAACTGCTGCACGACGACCTCGGCCTCGAAGTGCGGGTCGAGAACGACGCCAACGTCGCCGCGCTCGCCGAACGCCGCTTCGCCGGAGCTCCCGAAGACCTCGTCCGCGTCCAGCTGTCCCGCGGCGTGGGCGCCGGCCTGGTCGTGGGCGGACGCCTCGTCCACGGCGCGGCCAGCGACGCCGGCGAGATCGGCCACGTCGTGATCGACGAGGCCGGCGGCACCTGTGGCTGCGGCAAGGTCGGCTGCCTGGAGACCTGGGCGTCCGTGCCTGCCCTGACCGCCCGGATCGGGGCCGCGCCGGACCGCCGCGACGACCTGCTGGCCGAGGCCGGCCACCGCCTCGGGCTCGCCCTCGCCCCGGTCGTCGGCATGCTCGGGCTGCAGCACATCGTGATCGGCGGGCCCGCCCAGATCGCGTCCGCTCCCCTGCTGGACGCCGCCCGCACCTGCATCGCCGACCGCACCCGCTCGGAGTTCCGCCCCGACCTCGAGCTGACCGCCAGCACCCTCGGCGCGGATGCCGTCCTGCTCGGCGCAGCCGCGCTGGTGCTGCTCGGCGAACTGGGGGTCGGCTGACCCCGTGAAGAGCTTCGTTCCGTCCTGTCCGACCGAAAGGAAACCCATGAAGAAGATGCTGTCGGTGGTCGCGCTCGCGGCCGCCTCAGC
This sequence comes from Propionicimonas sp., assembly GCA_036735445.1. Classification (GTDB taxonomy): domain Bacteria; phylum Actinomycetota; class Actinomycetes; order Propionibacteriales; family Propionibacteriaceae; genus Propionicimonas. The sequence continues at coordinate 447 of DAINOM010000158.1, read as the reverse complement.
CCTGGCCCTCGGGGGCTGCGCCGGCGCGCCGTCCAGCACCCCCACGGCCGGCGGCTCCGCCGCGTCCGCAGCGCCACAGAACATCACGCTGTGGCTCGCCGGGGGCGACACGCCCCAGGAACTGCGCGACTACCTCAAGACCACCTACAACACCAAGACCGGTGGCACGCTGACCATCGAGGAGCAGTCGTGGGGTGACCTGGTCACCAAGCTCACCACGGCACTGCCGGACGCGAACAACACCCCGGACGTCGTCGAGCTCGGCAACACCCAGTCGGCGACCTTCACCAACGTCGGTGCGTTCGCCGACATCTCCGACATGTACGCCGAACTGGGCGGCGACAAGCTGCTGCCGTCGTTCGTCGAGGTCGGCAAGGTGGACGGGAAGAACTTCACGCTGCCGTACTACTTCGGCTCGCGCTACATGTTCTACCGCAAGGACATCTG
>DAINOM010000157.1:0-8392 GCA_036735445.1 Propionicimonas sp. | reverse complement strand
GGAGCTGCTCACCCTCGCCGCGAACATGCTCACCGACGCCGACCTGGTCACCACCCCCTCGGACAAGACGGCCAAGCGGGTGCTCGAGATCGCGCCGTCCGCGCAGGTGCGCGTGGTGCCCAACGGGACGGACGCCCTGCCGGAGCTGCCGCCGATCGCGAAGGGGAAGGGTCCGCGGCTGATCTACGTCGGCCGGATCTCCCTGGAGAAGGGCATCGGGCTGATGCTGGACGCGTTCGAGCTCGTCCGCGACCAGCTGCCGGACGCGGAGCTGATGATCGTCGGCGACTGGCGCGACACCCCGGTGAAGCTGCGGCGGCAGCTGCAGCGCGCGGCACGGTTCGGCGGCGTGAAGCTGCCCGGCCAGATCCCGCGTGAGCAGTTGGGCGCCTACTACGCCTCCGGCGACGCGTTCGTGTTCGCCTCGCTGACCGACACCCAGGCGCTGGTGCTGCACGAGGCCGCCCACGCCGGACTGCCGTTCGTGATGGTCGACCACGAGCTGCGGCTGGTCGTCGACCCCGGCGTCAACGCGGTGCTGGCGCGGCCCAACCCGGTCTCGCTGGCCGGGGCGATGCTGCGCATGCTGGACGCGCTGAAGGACCCCGAGTTCGCCGCCACCGCCCGCGCCCGCAGCAAGGAGATGGCCGCTCGCTGGACGATCGAGAACCAGTCGAAGGAGTTCGTCGAGATCTACGAGGCGCTCGCGACGGGTCGCCCCGTCCCGCTCACCGAAGGGCTGGAGCCCGACTACGGCCGTCGGGTGTTCCCCGGACGGACGGTGACCGCGACGTACGACCCGCCGGAGTAGCCCGCTCGCTCTCGGGCTGTTCCGGCTCCCGACAGCCGACTCGCCGGACCGGTGCGGGGATCCCGGCGTCCGCCGGGATGACAGTGAAGGCGTGGCCATTCCGGCCCCACGTCATCCCGGGCTCGACCCGGGATCCCCGACAGCGACTCGCCAGAACGGTGCAGGGATCCCGGCGTCCGCCGGGATGGCGCGAACAGGCGGCCGGACCAGGGACGGTTCCTCACTCGGTCCACCCGGCCAGCCGCGCAGGGTGGTGGAAAAGGGGTCTGTCCCCGTTTTCCGCCACTCAGCGGGGACCTCCGCCCATGCCACCGCCGCCCATGCCGCCGGCCAGGGCCTCACCGGCCGTGACGGTCGCGACCTTCGTGCCGTCGACAGAGATGTCGTAGGACTCGCCGGCGGTGATGTCCGCGTCGGCCACGACCAGGGTGGCGGCCTCCTTCACCGCGGTGTACGTGGCGATGACCGTGCCGTCCTTGACGACCTCGACGGTCTGCCCGGCCGTGACCGGGGTGCTGAACGCGACCGCCAGCCAGCCCGTCGTCGAACCGGAGCCCGGCGACTCGGCCATGCCGGCACTGCCCGCAGCCACCAGCGTGCCGCCGGTGATCGTGATGCCGCCGTTGCTGTCGAGGGCGCCGTTCCCGTCCGCCGTCGGGCCGTGGACCACCGTCGAGCCGCCGGTGATCACCAGCGCGCCGTTGGAGTCGAGCCCGTCGCCCTCCGCGTTCACCACGAGGGTGCCGCCGCTGATGGTGAGCAGCGAACCGTCGTCCTGCATCTTCTCCTGCTCGGTCTCGGCCGTGCCGGAGGTGGCGTTCACGCCGTCGTCGGACGCGGTGACGCTGGTGTCGCCGCCGGCGATCGTGACCGTCGCGCCCTCCAGCCCCTCGTTCGACTTCGCGATGGTCACCGTGCCGGCCTCGATCGCCAGGTCACCCTCGGCGTGGGCGCCGTCGTCGCCCGCCGAGACCTCGACCGTGCCGCCCTGGACGAGCAGGTAGCCGACGGTGTCGTCGTCCTCGTTGTCGGACTTCAGGCCGTCGCCCTCGGCCGTGACCTTCACCGTGCCGTCCGCGATGATCAGGTAGTCCTTGCCGCGGATGCCGTCGTCCTTCGCGGTCACCGTGATGGTGCCGCCGAGGATGACCAGGCCGTCCTTGCTGGAGATGCCGTCGTTGGTGTTGCCGGTGACGGTGAGCGCCCCCGTCCCGCCGATGGTCAGGTCGGCCATCGAGAAGAGGGCGGCGTTGGGGGCGTCCTCGGCGGAGGTGTCGTAGCCGGTGCCGTCGGTGAGGCTGTTCGTGGACCCGTCCGCGAGGACGACCACGGCCTCGTCCGCGGCGGTGATCACCAGGGCGGAGCCCTTCGTGTTGGTCACGGAGGCACCGTCGAGCACCAGCCGCACCTTCCCGTCCGCGTCGCTGTCGACGACCACCTGGCCGTCGCTGAGCGTCCCGGTGAGGATGTACGTCCCGGGCGCGGTGATCGTGATCGTGTCGTCGGTGATCGTCACGCCGTCGGCCGAACTGGCCTTCGACGCGCCGTCCGCGAGAGTGATCGTGGTGGCGTCCGCCGCGTCGTAGTCGACGTCGTTCGCATCCGCGTGGGACTCGACGTTGTCGGCGAGCGCTGCGACCGCGGTGGTCGCGGACGTGGTGGTCGCCTGCGTGGTCGTGGTCTGCGCCACGGTGGCGCTGCAGGCGGTCAGGGCCACGCCGGCGGCGATGGCGGCAATCGCCGCGGTCAGGCGGCGCAGGAGCGTGCGGTCGGTGGTCATCGTCGGTTCCTTTCGTCAGGCGGGGTGTGGTCGGAGTCGGTCGACCACGCGGTGCCACTTCAGGTCGGGGAGGTCGGTGAGCGCGGCGAGTCCGACGCCGTACTTGCTCACCCGGGACGGGCGGACGCCGGCCCGCCACAGCGCGCGGTCCAGCGGGGACGGGGCGGTGCCGCCCTTGGTCTCCACGACGACCCTGCCCGGGAGCCCCAGCGTGGTGTCCGCTGCCGGACGCCGCCAGCTGAGCCCGAAATCGATCGTGGCCCGGGTGACGTCGTCAATGACCTCCGTTGGGTACCGAACACGGTGCACAACGGGGGTCGCTGTCACCAGCAGGGTGGTGCGGCGATAGCTGGTGTGCAGGACCGGCACGAGGGCGGCCACGTCCGCCTCACCGGCGTCGCGGGCGGCGACCGTGGCGGCGACGAACTCCCGCGCTCCGACGGTGAGCCGGCCGGCGTCGGCGAGGTCGTAGGGCAGGCGGTCCTTGACGGTCTCGCCCCGCCCGGTCCGGGTCTTCACCTCGAGCCAGGCCTCGCCGGAGTCGCGGTAGACCCGGGTGCGGACCTTGAACCGGCGCCGGCGGCCGCGTCCCGCGCGGTGGAAGGAGACCAGGTCGGGATCGTCGAAGTAGGTGGAGGTGTAGCCGAACTCGCGGCGTCCGTCGATCTCGAGCACGCGCAGGGCTGCGTCCGTGGTGCCGAGCACGGTGGGCAGATCGGCGGCGGACAGCAGGTACTTGCGGTCGACGCGGGTCTGCAGTTCGGCGTGGGCCAGGAGTTCGGCCAGGCCGACCGCGGGCAGGGTGGCGAGGTCGATGGCGCGCGAGGCGATGGTGAGCGTGGTGGTCATGCGTCCACCCGCTCCCGGACGGGCATCGGCGAGGGGAGGTACCGCACGTCCACGACGGTGGTGTCGTTGACGAGGTCGGTGCGGACGACCTTCATCTCCTGCACCCGGCCGCCGATGACGGCCTCCACCTGCAGGCGCAGGTCGGCGTCGTCGGCGCAGGCGTGGTCGAGCGTGACCTGCTGGCGGCTGGTGCGCCGCGCCACCCGCGGGTGGTCGCCGACGAACAGGGTGACCAGGACGGCGGCCATCAGGCCCAGCGTCCACTCCACCGCCAACGCGGTGTTGCCGGCCAGCAGCCCGAGCGCGAGCGCCGCGAAGTAGTAGGCGACCTCGTGCTGGGCGAGCTCCTCGGAGCGCAACCGGATGATCGACAGGACACCGAACAGCCCCAGCCCCACACCGAGGCTCGTGGCCACCGAGGAGAGGGTGGCCATCAGCGCCAACACCCCGACGTTCACGACGAGGTAGGCGACGATCAGGTCCCGGCGCTGGTGCCGCGGCACGAACAGCAGGAAGACGAGGGCAAGGATCGACACGAGGTCGGCTGCGATCAGGATAAGGGACACGGGATGCTCCAGGTGGTTCAGGTTGACCACCAGTAAGCCCGTTCACCTTGTGCCGCCAGCGGGGTTTCCCTTTGAGCTTCCTGTGAGCCCGGAACCGGGGACAGGTCCCATTCCCGTTCACCTGAACGGGAATGGGACCTGTCCCCGGTGGTTCAGGCGAGCGGACGGAAGGCGCGCAGCCGCAGGCTGTTCAGGACGACGAAGACGCTGGAGAACGCCATCGCCGCGCCGGCGATCATGGGGTTCAGGAAGCCCAGCGCGGCCAGCGGGATCGCCGCCACGTTGTAGGCGAAGGCCCAGAACAGGTTGCCCTTGATCCGGGCGAGCGTCGCCCGGGACAGCCGGATCGCATCCGCCGCCACCCGCAGGTCGCCGCGCATCAGGGTGAGGTCGGCGGCCTGGATGGCCGCGTCCGTCCCCGTGCCGAGGGCGATGCCGAGGTCGGCCTGGGCGAGCGCCGCGGAGTCGTTGACGCCGTCGCCGACCATCGCGACCCGGCGGCCCCGCTCCTGCAGGCCCTTCACCTGGGCCACCTTGTCCTGCGGCAGCACCTCGGCGACCACCTCGTCGATGCCCACCTCCGCCGCCACCGCCTGCGCGGTGGCACGGTTGTCGCCGGTGAGCAGGATCGGGGTCAGGCCCAGCTCGCGGAACCGCCGGACCGCCTCCGCAGAGGTGTCCTTGACCGTGTCCGCGACCTCGATCGTGCCGCGGAGGGCTCCACCCCAGGCGATAGCCACCTCGGTAGCGGCAGGGGGTCCTGCGGAATTGCGCTGTCGATCCTCCGCCAGGGCCGAATTCGGCTCGTTTCCGGCATCGACGGTGCAAATCCGCTGCGCCACCCAGCTCGGTCGGCCGACGATCACCTCGCGGCCGGCGATCACGGCTGTGATTCCCCGCCCGGGCGCGTTGGTCAGCGATGTCACCGCCAGATCGGACGCCGCGTGGGCGGCGATGGCCCGCGCGACCGGGTGCTCGGAGCCGGACTCCGCGGCGCCCGCGTAGCGCAGCAGTTCCGCCTCGGACACCCCCTCGGGCCGCACGGCGACGACGGCCATCTCGCCGGTGGTCACGGTGCCGGTCTTGTCCAGCACGATGGTGTCCACCTCGCGGGCCCGCTCCAGCGCCTCGGCGCCCTTGATCACGATGCCCAGCTGGGCGCCGCGACCGGTGCCCACCAGCAGCGCGGTGGGAGTCGCCAGCCCGAGCGCGCACGGACAGGCGATGATCAGCACCGCGACCGCCGCCGCAGCCGCGAACGACAACGACTCCCCCAGCACCAGCCAGGTGAGCAGCGTGAGGCCCGCCAGCACCAGCACGGTCGGCACGAACACCGCGGAGATCCGGTCGGCGAGGGCCTGCACCTGGGCCTTGCCGGTCTGGGCCTCCTCGACGAGCCGGGCGATGTGGGCGAGCTGGGTGTCCCGGCCGACCCGGGTGGCCCGCACGACCAGGCGGCCGGTGGTGTTCACGGTCGCGCCGATCACCAGGTCACCGGGAGCGACGTCGACCGGCACGGACTCGCCGGTGACCAGGGCGTTGTCCACGGCGGACGCACCCTCGACCACTTCCCCGTCGGTGGCCACCTTCTCGCCCGGACGCACCACGAAGGTGTCGCCGACCTTGAGGAAGTCGATCGGGACGCGGCTCTCCCGGCCGTCCTTCAGCAGGGTGGCCTCGGTCGCGCCGAGGTGCAGCAGGGCCCGGACGGCCTCGCCGGCGGCCTGCTTGGATCGCGCCTCGATGAACCGGCCCAGGAGCAGGAACACGACGATGCCCGCGACGGCCTCGAAGTAGATGTTGGCCGCGCCCTCGCCGCGCATCAGCGAGAACTCGAACGGGTGGGTGTAGCCGATGTGGCCGGCGTCGCCGAACAGCAGCGCGTACAGCGACCAGAAGAACGCGGCCGTGGTGCCGAGGCTGATCAGGGTGTCCATGGTCGTCGCCGCGTGCCGGGCGTTCACCAGCGCGGAGTGGTGGAACGGCCAGGCCGCCCACGCGTACACCGGGACGGTGAGCGCCAGGCTCATCCACTGCCAGCCCGGGAACTGCAGCACCGGGACCATCGCCATCGCGATCACCGGCACGCCGAGCGCCGCCGCCCAGACCAGCCGGGTGCGCAGCGCGGACGCGTGGTCGACCGGCTCGGAGTCAGGGGTTGGCAGCGCCGCGCCGTAGCCGGTGTTCTCGACGACCTGGATCAGGTCCTCGATCCGCACCGGGGTCGGGTACAGCACGAGGGCCTTCTCGGTGGCGTAGTTGACCGACGCCTGCACGCCGTCCAGCTTGTTGAGCTTCTTCTCGATCCGGGCGGCGCAGGACGCGCAGGTCATGCCCGAGATGTCGAGTTCGACGGACTCACGCTGGGTTGTGGTCATGGCTGCGCGGACGATCAGGCGACGCTGTACTGCTCGCCGGCCTCGTAGACGGCCTCGACGATGCGGTCGAAGTCGACCGGGGCGTCGGAGGTGACGTCCAGCTTGCCGCCCTCGAGGGTGACCTCGACGCCGGTCACGCCGGGGATCGCGGACACCTCCTCGGTGACGGCCTTGACGCAGTGGTTGCAGGTCATTCCGGTGACGGTGTAGCTGGTGATCATGTTCTCTCCTTGGGTTTCGTTTGACGCCGGTTGGGCGGGGTTCACGAGCGGACGAGCCGGGCGATGGCATCGGACGCCTCGCGCAGTTTGACGTCCGCCTCCTCACCTCCCGCGCGCGCGGCACGGACCACGCAGTGGCTGAGGTGTTCGTCGAGCATGGCGAGGGCGAGGGCCTCCAGCGCCTTCGTCATGGCCGAGACCTGGGTGAGGATGTCGATGCAGTACTGCTCCTCGTCGACCATCCGTTGCAGCCCCCGGGCCTGTCCCTCGATCCGCTTCAGCCGGCGCAGGTACTCGGCCTTGTGGTCGAGGTAGCCGTGGCCAGAGTCGTGGTGACAGTCGGACGCATGTGACAGTTGCTCTTCGTGTGTCATGCCCACCTCCATCGCTCCTTGTCAGGATACCCCCTATGGGTATCTCTGCCAAACCCGCGCACTGTGGACAGAGTGTGCATAACCGCTCGGCCCGCCGCGCCATACACCCCCCCAAGCGTTGGCTGTCAAGTGGACCAACCACGCACCGCAGAAGGCTGGAAGTTCTTTGTTTCCACACCCGTACGAGAATGTATGGGCTAGTCAGAAGCTGAATGAACGCTGTTCTCGGTTTGCGTCCACAGCTCTGACACCGCGTCGTACACAGGCCCCCCGCCGGGCCGACGAACTTGTCCCCATTTCATCCACAGGCCCTGTGGATTACGTCGTTGAGAGTGGCGCGCGAATGGGTCTAGGTTGGCTCCGGTCGGGACACAGAAATGGGGGCGGCGGAGCCTCCGTCCCGACTGTCAGAGGGCCGTCCTAGGCTGCATGGCAGAGCTGATGGGGACGAGCCTTGGAGGGAGAGACAGAAGACGATGTCACTCGCTGAGGTCATGCCGTACGACAGCGAGGCCGAGTACGCCGGGCCTGATCGCACTCCCCCGCAGGACGTCGCTGCGGAGCAGAGCGTGCTGGGCGCGATGCTGCTCAGCAAGGACGCGATCGGCGACGTGGCCGAGATCGTCAAGGGCCGCGACTTCTACCGTCCCGCGCACGAGACGATCTACGAGGCGATCCTCAACCTGTACGGGCGCGGCGAGCCGGCGGACGCGATCACGGTCGCGGACGAGCTGGCGAAGCGCGGCGAGTTGGGCCGCATCGGCGGGCACATCTACATCCACGACCTGCTCTCGACGGTGTCGATCGCGTCGAACGCCGGCTACTACGCCGAGATCGTGCGGGAGAAGGCGATCCTGCGCCGGCTGGTGGAGGCGTCGATCAAGATCAGCCAGCTGGGCTACGCGGGGCAGGGCGACGTGGCCGGCATCGTGGACGCGGCGCAGCAGGCGATCTACGAGGTGGCCGAGGGCAAGGCCAGCGAGGACTACGAGCCGCTGAGCGCGCTGATGGAGTCGACGCTCGACGAGATCGAGGCACTGAGCGCGCACGGGGTGATGGCCGGCGTGCCGACGGGCTTCGCCGACCTGGACGAGCTGACGAACGGGCTGCACCCGGGCCAGATGGTGATCGTCGCGGCGCGTCCGGGTGTCGGCAAGTCGACGCTGGGTCTCGACCTGGCGCGGGCCGCGTCCATCCAGCACGGGCTGTGCGCGGCGTTCTTCAGCCTGGAAATGACGAAGACCGAGATCGTGATGCGGCTGATCTCCGCGGAAGCGCAGGTACCGCTGCACGACATCCGCAAGGGGCACATGAGCGACGAGAACTGGGCGCGGATCGCGCGCAAGACCGCGGACGTGTCCAGCGCGCCGCTGTTCATCGACGACTCGCCGAACCTGACGATGATGGAGATCC
>DAINOM010000156.1:0-8592 GCA_036735445.1 Propionicimonas sp. | reverse complement strand
GGATCCGCCAGATCGAGTCCAAGACCATGAGCAAGCTGCGCCACCCGTCCCGTTCCCAGGTGCTGCGGGACTACCTGGACTGACCGGAGGACGTCATCCCGGACTTGATCCGGGATCCCCGGTGACGTTGCCAGGTCGGCGGCGGGGATCCCGGCGTTCGCCGGGATGACGTTCTGCGGCGAAGTCGGGCACCTCACGCAGGTCGTCGACCACAGGGGCGCCCAGCGTGGCCAGGTGGGCCCGTCCGTGGTGTCCGCCGCTGAACAGCACGCAGCGGGCGCCGACTGCCGAGGCGATCTCGAAGTCGTGTTCGGAGTCGCCGACGAACAGGACGTCGCCGGCGTCGATGCCCTCCTCGGCGAGCCACCGCCGCGCGACGCCCTCCTTGGACGCGGCGTAGATGTCGGCGATGCCGTGCGCGCCGTCCAGCCAGGGGTCCAGGCCGAACGGCGCGAGCTGGGCGAGCAGGTTGTCCTGCCGGGACGCGGAGACCACGACCTGGCGGATCCCGGAGTCGTGCAGTGCGCTCAGCACTTCTGCGGCGCCGTCGTGCAGCCCGCAGCGGACGGACGCGAGCCCGTACAACTCCAGGTAGCGCAGCGCGGCGGCCTCGAAGTTGCCGCCCGGCGAGGTGTCGAAACCCAGGTCGGCGTAGTACTCGACGATCGGGAAGCGGAACTTCGCCTGGTAGCCCGCGACACCGTCGAGGACCGGCAGGCCGAACTCCCCGAGCAGCTGGTTCGCCACGTCCACACAGCAGTGCAGGTCGTCGAGGAGCGTGCCGTTCCAGTCCCAGACCACGTGCGTCACCACGGCTGCCCACCTCCTCCCGCCCCGATCGACGCCCAACCGTAACCCTCCGGGGCATGGCGCCGCGCGCGGACCGGCGGCTATCGTCGGTGAATGGTTGGTGCGGAAACCGTGCCGTCGACCGCCGTCGGCGCCCCCCTGGTGGAGCTCGCGGGCGTGAACAAGCACTTCGGCACCCTCCACGTCCTCAAGGACATCGACCTCACCGTGCACAAGGGCGAGGTGGTCGTGGTGCTCGGCCCGTCCGGCTCGGGCAAGTCCACGCTGTGCCGGGCGATCAACCGCCTCGAGACCATCGGCGCCGGCACCATCACCATCGACGGCGTGCCCCTTCCGGAGGAGGGACGTGCGCTGGCCGACCTCCGCGCCGATGTGGGCATGGTCTTCCAGTCGTTCAATCTGTTCGCGCACAAGACCGTGCTCGCGAACATCACCCTCGGGCCGGTGAAGGTGCGGCGGATGAAGCCCGAGGAGGCCGGGCGCCGGGCCCTGGAGCTGCTGGACCGGGTGGGTGTGGCCGACCAGGCGGACAAGTACCCGGCGCAGCTCTCCGGCGGCCAGCAGCAGCGGGTGGCGATCGCCCGCGCGCTGGCCATGGACCCGAAGGTGATCCTGTTCGACGAGCCCACCTCGGCCCTCGATCCCGAGATGGTGAACGAGGTGCTGGACGTGATGGTCACGCTCGCCCGGGCCGGCATGACCATGGTCGTGGTCACCCACGAGATGGGCTTCGCCCGCAAGGCCGCCGACCGGGTGGTCTTCATGTCCGAGGGGCAGATCGTCGAGGAGGGCACCCCGGACGAGTTCTTCACCAACCCCCGCACGCCCCGCGCCAAGGACTTCCTGAGCAAGATCCTCACCCACTGAGTTCCACCCGACGAAGGAGGAGAGAGATGAAAGTTGCCAAGCCCCTGATGGCTGCGGCGTCTGCGGTGGTCCTGGCCATGAGCCTGACCGCCTGTGCGAGTGGGAGTCCGGCCGGCGGCGACCCCGGGACCGGCGGCAAGGTGATCATCGGCATCAAGTTCGACCAGCCGGGACTCGGCCTGAAGAACGGCGACGCCTTCGAGGGATTCGACGTGGAGGTGGCCAGGTACGTCGCGAAGGAACTGGGCTACACCGACGTCGAGTTCAAGGAGAGTCCGTCGGCGCAGCGGGAGACGCTGCTGCAGTCCGACCAGGTGAAGATGATCTTCGCCACCTACTCGATCACCGACGACCGGAAGCAGAAGGTCGCGTTCGCCGGCCCGTACTTCATTGCAGGACAGGACCTGCTGGTCGCCGCGGCGAACACCGACATCACCGGGCCGGAGAGCCTGAACGGCAAGCGGCTGTGTTCGGTGGTGGGCTCGACGTCCGCGAAGAAGATCCACGACCAGTTCGCCGACCAGGTGCAGCTGAAGGAGTACGACACCTACTCCAAGTGCGTGGAGGCGCTCGCGTCCGGCGCGATCGACGCGGTGACCACGGACAACGTGATCCTCGCCGGCTTCGCCGCCCAGTCCCAGTACGCCGGCAAGCTCAAGGTGGTCGGCAAGCCGTTCAGCACCGAGCGCTACGGGGTCGGGATCAAGCAGGGCGACACCAAGCTGTGCACGGCGATCAATTCCGCGCTGGAGAAGATGGTCTCCGACGGCTCCTGGCAGAAGGCGCTGGACGCGACCGTCGGCCCGTCCGGCTTCACGCCCGACAGCAGCACGAATCCGCCCAAGCCGGACGCCTGCGCGTAGCGCCGGACACTCCGCGCCGCGAGGAGGCCGATGTCGGGACTGGGCACGCTGTTCAGCCAGTACAACGTGCTGGGTGCGTTCTGGATGACCGTTCAGCTGACGCTGTGGGGTGCCTTGGGCGCCCTGGTGCTGGGGACGGTGGTCGCGGTGTGCCGCGTGTCGCCGGTCGGCGTCCTGCAGGGCTTCGGGGCGTGGTTCGTGACGCTCGTCCGGAACACGCCGCTCACCCTGATCGTCGCGCTCTGCTCGCTGGGGATCGCGGACAACCTGAAGATCGACCTGGCCCCGGGTGACTCGCCGACGTTCATCGTCGACAACGGATTCCGCTGGGGCGTCGTGGCGTTGGCGTTCTACCACGCGTCCTTCGTCGCGGAGGCGATCCGCAGCGGCATCAACACGGTGCCGCAGGGTCAGGCCGAGGCCGCCCGGTCGATCGGGCTCGGCTTCGGCCCCACCCTGCGGCACGTCGTGCTGCCGCAGGCCTTCCGCGGCGCGATCGCACCGCTGGGCAACACCCTGATCGCGCTGACCAAGAACACGACCGTCGTGGCCACCGTCGGGGTCGCGGAAGCGGCCTACATGATGCGCAACATGATCGAGTTCAACCCGTCGCTGCTGTACTGGGTCTTCGTGATCATGGCGACCGGCTTCGTCGTGCTCACGCTGCCGATGGGCCTGCTGTTCACGTGGCTGTCGAACCGGCTGGCGGTGCACCGATGAGCGAAGCGTCCGTCCTGTTCGACGCCCCGGGTCCGCGCGCGCGAGTCCGGCACCGCGTGGTCGCGGCCGCGGGGGCGCTGGTGCTGCTCGGGGTGCTGGCGTTCGTCCTGGTGCGGCTGGCGAACCCGGCGAACAACCAGCTCACCGCGGCGAAGTGGATGCCGTTCCTCACCCCGGTGGCGTGGACGTCGTACCTGCTGCCCGGCCTGGCGGGCACACTGCTCGCCGCGGTGATCGCCGTCGTGCTCTCGATCGTCTTCGGACTGCTGCTCGGCATCGGCCGGCTGGTGCCGAACCGCTGGATCCGCTGGGCCTGCGGGGCCTTCGTGGAATTCTTCCGGTCCGTCCCGGTGCTGATGATGATGCTCTTCGCCTACTACGCGGGGCTGTTCGGGCTGCGGATCTCCGGGGCGTCGTTGCCGCTGTTCGGCGTGGTGGTCGGCCTGACCGTGTACAACTCGTGCGTCCTGGCCGAGCTCGTCCGCTCGGGGGTGAACTCGCTGCCCGCGGGTCAGCGGGAGTCGGGACTGGCGATCGGGCTCACCCCGATGCAGACGCTGACGTCGATCCTGCTGCCGCAGGCGATCACCGCCATGCTGCCCTCGATGCTCAGCCAGCTGGTGGTGATCCTGAAGGACTCCGCCCTCGGAACGATGATCTCCTACCTCGAACTGCTGCACTCCGGGATCAACCTGGCCACGGCGTACGCGAACCTGATTCCGACGCTGATCGTGCTGGCCGTGCTGTACATCGTGATCAACTCCGCGCTGACCCGGGTCGCCGGACTGGTCGAGGCCCGGTTGCGCCGGGGACCGCGCGCCGTGGTCACCCAGCACATCACCGCCGGCTTCGTCCCCGAACCCGCGGCGGAACCCGACGTACCGCCCACGCTGATGCCGCCGCCCGACCAGCGTCCCGGCCGGGCCAGGCCCCGTCGGCCCCGCTGAGCGCAGCCCGGTGGTGCCGGTGTGGCGGGAAATGGGGACAGACCCCTTTTCCACCACTTGGCGGAAAAGGGGTCTGTCCCCATTTCCCGCCCGAAGGGGCCCTTCGTGACGCCGGCTCGTTCCTCGCCGGCTCCTCAGGGAACGGTGATGTCAGCGGGCGTGAAGCCGTGGACGCGGCCCAGGAAGGCGAGGGCGCGTTCGGTGGTGGCGATGATGTTCTCGGCGCGACGGAAGCCGTGGCCCTCGTCGTCGAACATGACCAGCTCGACCGGCAGGCCCTTGGCCCGGACGGCGTCGGCCATCGCCTGCGCCTGGTCCGGTGGCACCACGCGGTCGAGCCGTCCCTGCAGGATCAGCATCGGGCAGGACAGCCGGTCGAGGTGGTGGATCGGCGAGCGGTCGAGGTAGGTCTGCCGTCCCTCCGGGTAGGGCGCGACCAGCCGGTCGAGGTAGCGGGACTCGAACTTGTGGTCCCCACCGACCAGCGCCTCGAGGTCGCCGATGCCGTAGAGGCTGATCCCGGCGGCGAACCCGTCGGTGGTGGTGAGGGCCGCGAGCGTGGTGAAGCCGCCGGCCGAGCCACCGCGGATGCTCAGCCGGGCCGGATCCGCCTGTCCCGCGTCGACAAGGGCCCGGACGCCGGCCACGCAGTCGCGGACGTCGCTGAGTCCCCAGGCGCCGTTGAGCCGCTCCCGGTAGCGCCGGCCGTAGCCGGACGACCCCGAGTAGTTCACGTCGAGGACGCCGATGCCTCGGGACGTCCAGAACTGGGTGGCGATCCGGAAATCGGGAGCCGAGAAGCCGGTCGGCCCGCCGTGGCTCCACACCTGGACGGGCGGCAGCTCCCCGGCCGGGGCGACGTGATCGGGGTTGGCCGGCGGGTAGAACCAGGCGTGCACCGGCCCGTCGGGGGAGGGCCAGGTGACCTGCCGGGCCACCGAGACCAGTCCGTCCGGCAGCGTGATGTCGGCCGCGCGCTGGAGCAACTCGGTCCGCCCCGTGGCCAGGTCGAGCAACAGCAGCTCGGCCGGACGGTCGGCGTAGCCGCAGAGTGCGACCACCTGCTCGCCGCGTCCGGTGAGGGTGCAGCTGACCGCGCCGATCGGCACCTCGGTGACCACGCCGGCGCGGAGCACGCCCATGCGGGCGAGCCCGTCCACCAGCCACGAGCAGGCGATGCCGCCGTCGGGGAGCAGGCTGTACGGCGCCCTGCCCGGAGTCCAGAGCGGTCCGCAGAAGTCATACGGGTCGGCGTGCAGGGGACGGGACGTGGTGCCGTCCCAGCGGTGGAAGTTCCAGTGGCCGGACTCGTCAGAGAGGTAGACCAGCGTCCCGTCGTCCGCCCAGCCGGGATGGACCACGGACACCCCGGGACCGCCGGCGACGCGGTTCGCGGTCCGCGGCCGGTCCAGCGGCGCGACTTTCACCTCGGCGGCGTCCCACGGCATGTCCGGCAGGTTCCACTCCACCCAGGCGAGCGCCCCGTCCGCGCGGATCGCCGGGCTGGCGTAGAAGTCGGCGCCGGCGACGAGCACGCGACCGCCGCCGGGGTTGGTGGCGTCGAGGTCGAGCGCGACGATGGTCTGGGTGCAGGGCTCGTCCGGCGCGGAGTGGTCCTCGCGCACGGCGAGGAGCAGCCGCCGGGTGAGGTCCAGGACGAGGCAGCCGTAGCGCAGGTCGCCACCGGGCGCGAGCCGGCGTCGCAGGCCGTCCTCGACCACCCAGAGCTCGCCCGACGGATGGCTGGAGTAGACCACGACGCCGCCCGCCGCGGTCCAGGCGCCACCGCCGTACTCGTTGATCGCGTTGCGGACGCTGTGGACGGGCGCCACCTCGTCGCGGACGCCGTCGGGTCGCCGGCACCAGAGGGCCACCCGTCCGCCCTGCTGCGGGTACGCCTCCGTCCAGTAGACGTGGTCGCCGTCGATGACACCGTCGTCGAGGCCGACGCCGCCCGCGGCGAGGTCGGCGGCGGTGATCGGGGAGGACCAGGCGCCGTAGGGGGTGGTGGTCATGCCAGCCGGGCCAGCTCTGCGGCGAACGCGTCGTACAGCCGTGGTGAGAACAGCACGAAGCGCGTCCGCTCGATCCCCGTGCGGGGATGCGCCGCGACGGCGCCCACCGCCACCCGGGCCGCGGTCTCGGCGTCCCAGCCGTAGACCCCGGCGCCGACGGCGGGGAAGGCGATCGTGTGCGCGCCGAGCGTGAGTGCCACGTCGAGGGAACGGGTGTAGCAGGACGCCAGCAGGGCCTCGTCCGTCTGCCCGGCGTTGCGGTTCGGCCCGACGGTGTGGATCACCCAGCGCGCCGGAAGCTTGCCGGCCCCGGTCGCGACGGCCTCGCCCACCGGCAGGCCGTCCGGCCACTGCTCGGCCCGGACGCGCCGGCAGGCGGCTAGCAGGGCCGGTCCGGCGGCGGCGTGCAGCGCCCCGTCCACCCCGCCACCGCCGAGCAGGCTGGAGTTGGCGGCATTGACGAGCGCGTCCGCGTGTTCTGCGGTCAGGTCACCGAGGACGGCGTCGATGCTCATGACAGCGAGTATCCCAGCCGGGCACGGAAAAGGCCCCGGGGGAGACCCGGGGCCCTTCACCGAAGAGGTGCTCAGCTGAGCTTGCTGGTCTCGTCGTGGATCTTCAGCGCCACCTGGCTGAGCTTGGCCGAGTGGGCCTTGCTGTGGTGGCCGCAGAAGAGAAGCTCGCCGCCGGAGGTGAGGGTGACCCGGACGTAGGCCTGGGCGCCGCACCGGTCGCAACGATCGGCTGCGGTCAGGGGTTCGGTAACTGTTGCGCTCATCTGCTGGTCCTCACTCTCTCACCCTCGCGAATCAACCTGGCTGTTCGCATCCGGTTCAACGTGGTGGGTACCCCGTTTGTTCCCGGCACCCACAGTGTAGGCAGTCCCGCGGACAATCCCTCGCGGCGCCCGACACCGTCATCTGAATGCAATGAAGTGTCACCGGGTGGGGATAATCTCGCCCGCGTGAGTGCGACGAAGGCTGGCGAGGGCAGGGACTACGAGGCCCGGCACCTTTTGGTGCTGGAGGGGCTGGAGGCGGTCCGGAAGCGGCCCGCGATGTACATCGGGTCGACGGACACCCGCGGGCTGATGCACTGCCTGTGGGAGATCATCGACAACGCCGTGGACGAGGCCCTGGCCGGGTTCGGCGAGAAGATCGAGGTCACCCTCGCGCACGACGGCAGCGTGCTGGTCGCCGACCACGCCCGCGGCATCCCCGTCGACATCGAGCCGCGGACCGGCCTGACCGGCGTCGAGGTCGTCTTCACCAAGCTGCACGCGGGCGGCAAGTTCGGCGCCGGCAGCTACAACGCCACCGGCGGCCTGCACGGCGTGGGCGCGTCCGTGGTGAACGCGCTCAGCGCCCGGCTCGACGTCGAGGTCGACCGCAACGGCGCCACCCACGCGATGAGCTTCCGGCGCGGGGTGGTCGGCGTCTTCGACGGCCCCGGCCCCGACGCGCCGTTCACGCCCGGTGGCGGCCTGCGCAAGGTCGGCCGGGTGGCGAAGGGCGTGCTCGGCACCCGGGTGCGCTACTGGCCCGACCGGCAGATCTTCCTCAAGGACGCCCAGCTGGCGCTGCCGCAACTGCTGGCCAGGGCGCGGCAGACCAGCTTCCTGGTGCCGGGCCTCGAACTGGTGGTCACCGACGCGCGCGGGTCGGAGTCGGTCACCGAGGTGTTCAAGCACGACGGCGGCATCTCGGAGTTCTGCGACTTCCTCGCGTCCGACCCGCCGGTGACCGACGTGCTGCGGCTGCAGGGCACCGACCGGTTCACCGAGACGGTGCCGATGCTCGACGACGCGGGCGCGATGACCCCCACCGACGTGGAGCGCACGCTGGACGTCGACATCGCGCTGCGCTGGGGTACGGGCTACGACAACCACGTGCAGTCGTTCGTGAACATCATCGCCACCCCGAAGGGCGGCACGCACGTGCAGGGCTTCGAGCGCGGCCTCACCCGGGCGTTCCTGAAGGGACTGGACGGCACCCGGCTGCTGAAGGCCGGCGAGGAGATCACCAAGGACGACGCCCTGGAGGGGCTGACGGCGGTCGTCACCGTCCGGCTGGCCGAGCCGCAGTTCGAGGGCCAGACCAAGGAGGTGCTCGGCACGCCACCGGTGACCCGACTGGTCACGCGGATCGTGGAGAACGAGCTGGGCGACTTCCTGAACTCCACGCGGGCGGCGCAGCGTGCCCAGGCGCGGGCGGTGATGGAGAAGGTGGTCTCCGCCTCGCGGACGCGGGTGCAGGCGCGGGCGCACAAGGAGGCGCAGCGGCGCAAGAACGCGCTGGAGTCGTCCACCCTGCCGGCGAAGCTGGCCGACTGCCGCAGCACCGACCTGGACCGCACCGAGCTGTTCATCGT
>DAINOM010000155.1:0-8594 GCA_036735445.1 Propionicimonas sp. | reverse complement strand
GCCTATCGTGCTCGCCGGGATGGTCCCGCTTCAGCCGGCCAGCGATCTGTTCAGGAGATTGCTTGTTGTCCAGCCCGGCGATCACCTCCGCCCGCAACCAGCTACCCGGAGCCAGCTTCCTCGGCTTGGGCCGAGCACGGGCCGCCAACGCCGCCCGATGCGCCGACTTCGCCCGATACCACCCGTCAACGGCGTGCGCGGCGACCTCCCGGGACACCGTCGAGGCCACTACCCCAAGCTCGGCCGCGATCTGACCGAAGCTGCGCTGCTCGGCCAGCCTGACCTGGATCACCGTCCGTCCCGTCAGGTCCAGCCGGCCGTTGTGATCCACGTACGGCCCGCCCGGCACCGGCCGCGGACCCCGATGAGACGGCCGCTTCGCCGGCCGCAACTCCGCCAACCCACCCAGACTCCCCACCTGCAACACCATGCCGGCCAGCTTCGCCCACCGCTGCACCGACCTCGGCTGCACACCCAGCCGACGCGCCGCCTCCGCCGCCGCCAACCCACCAGCCACCAACCCCAACGCCTCCCGACGCACCTCCACCACAACCAACACAACACCCTCCAACAGCCGGTGTTGCGCCGACCGCTAGAAACCGCCAGTCCTCTCCGGTCACATTCCAGGGCCAGAGCGGCCGAATTGCGACACGCCTCCTCGGGCACCGGATCCCCGTGGGGGACACCTCGCTCGGCCCGGGGTGGATAGGGCCTGTCGCGATCTGGCCACTGGAGTCCGTGAGCGTGACGTGTGGGGACAGTGGGACAGCCAGAATGGCCGGATCGCGACAGGCCGTGGGTGAGCGCATCGACTCCGGCGCGCCGGAGGAGACTTGTCGACAATTTGGCTAGGCTGTGCCCGTGACCGATGCTCCCGCCCTGATCGACCCCGAACCCACGCTCGACGCGCAGGGGCTCGGCCCCACCGGGCGCCCACTGCCTGACCTGCCCACGCCGACCGCTCCCGATCCCGCCCACCCGAAGCGGGCGCTGATCATCGCGATGTGCAACCAGAAGGGCGGAGTGGGCAAGACCACCACGACGATCAACCTGGGCGCCGCGCTCGCCGAGACCGGACGCAAGGTGCTGCTGGTCGATTTCGACCCGCAGGGCTCGCTGTCGGTGGGCCTGGGGGTGAACCCGCACACGCTGGAGACCAGCGTCTACGACCTGCTGCTGAACAAGCACACCGCCGTCGAGGACGTGATCGCCCCGACCGTCGTGGACGGGATGGACCTGCTGCCCTCCAACATCGACCTGTCCGCCGCAGAGGTGCAGCTGGTCTCCGAGGTCGCCCGCGAGCAGACCCTGCGCCGGGTGCTGACCAAGGTGCGGCACAGCTACGACGTGATCCTGATCGACTGTGCGCCGTCGCTGGGCCTGCTCACCGTGAACGCGCTGACCGCGTCCGACAAGGTGCTGATGCCGCTGGAGTGCGAGTTCTTCGCGCTGCGGGGTATCGCGCTGCTCACCGACACCATCGACAAGGTGCAGGACCGGCTCAACCCGGAGCTGGAGATCCTCGGCATCCTCGGCACCATGTACGACGCCCGGACGCTGCACAGCCGCGAGGTGCTGGAGCGGGTCGTCCAGGCCTTCGGCGACACGGTCTTCCACACCGTCATCCGCCGGACGATCAAGTTCCCGGAGACCACCGTCGCCGGCGAGCCGATCACCACCTATGCCACGGCCTCGCCTGGCGCGGCCGCCTACCGGATGCTCGCGCGGGAGGTGCTTGCCCGATGCCCAGGCGCGTAGGGCTGCCCGGCGCGGCCGAGCTGTTCCGGCCCACCTCGCTCCCGGACGCGAGCCAGCCGGCCGCACCGCCGGCACCCGCCGCAGCCGCCGGGGATGACGGGCAGGCCGCGGGGCCCGGCTCCGGCCGGGTGCGGCACGAGGAGAAGATCACGGTGTACGTCAGCAGCGACGAACTGCTGGCGCTCGAGCAGGCGCGGCTCACCCTGCGGGCCCAGCACGGCGTGGCGGTCGACCGTGGCCGGATCGTCCGCACGGCGATCGGGCTGGCGATGGCCGACCTGGCCGCCCGGGGCGCGGAGTCCGACCTGGTCCGCGGGCTCGGCCAGTGAGCCTGCTCTCTGCGGCGGAGGACGAGTTCACCGTCCACCTGACCAACTTCTCCGGACCGTTCGACCTGCTGCTGCAGCTGATCAGCAAGCACAAGCTGGACGTGACCGAGGTCGCGCTGTCCAGGGTCACCGACGAGTTCGTCGCCCACATCAGGGCCATGCAGGCCGCCAAGGGCGCGACGGCCTGGGACCTCGACCAGACCAGCTCGTTCATCGTCGTCGCCGCCACCCTGCTGGACCTGAAGGCCGCCCGGCTGCTGCCGCAGGGCGAGGTCGAGGACGCCGAGGACCTGGCCCTGCTGGAAGCGCGCGACCTGCTGTTCGCCCGGCTGCTGCAGTACCGGGCGTTCAAGATCGTCAGCCGCTGGCTGGCGCAGACGCTGGACGCGCAGGCCCGGCGGCATCCCCGTCCGGGTGGGCTGGAGGAGCGGTTCGCATCCCTGCTGCCGGAGGTGGAGCTGGACGGCTTCGCCGACATCATCGCTGTGCTCGCCGGCCGGGCGCTCACGCCGAAGGACCCGCCGCTGGTGTCCCTGGAACACCTGCATGCGCCGCTGGTCAGCGTGCGGGAGCAGGCCGAGGAGATCGTCCGGCGGCTGCGCGAGCACAACGCGCTGACCTTCCGGGCGCTGACCGACGGCGTCGACCGGATCGTGGTGGTGGCCCGGTTCCTCGCGCTGCTGGAGTTGTTCCGGGAGAAGGCGGTCAGCTTCGAGCAGCTCACGCCGCTGGGCGAGCTGACCGTCCGCTGGCTCGGCGCGGACGTGGACGCCGCGCGGATCGGCGCAGAATTCGATGAGACGAAGACCCAGGAGAGCCCAGAATGAGCCAGATCGCCGGAGCCATCGAGGCGTTGCTGCTGATGGCGACAGAGCCCGTCCCGGCGGCCGACCTCGCCGAGGCGGTCGACGCGCCGGTGCCCGAGGTGGAGGACTGCCTGGCCGAGCTGGCCGCGTTCTACGACGAGTCCGGGCGTGGGTTCGAGCTGCGCCGGGTGGGCAGCGGCTGGCGCTACTACACCCGCGAGGAGCACGCGGACGTGATCGGCCGCTGGCTGCTGGAGGGCCAGCGGGGCACGCTCAGCCAGGCGGCGCTGGAGACCCTCGCCGTCGTGGCGTACCTGCAGCCGATCTCGCGGGGCCGGGTCTCCGCCGTGCGCGGGGTGAACGTGGACGGGGTGATGCGCACCCTCGCCACCCGCGACCTGATCGAGGAGGTGAGCCGGGACGAGGAGACCGGCGCCCGCCTCTTCGGTACTACGTCGTACTTCCTGGAGCGGATGGGCCTGACCAGCCTCGACCAGCTGCCGCCCCTCGCTCCGCACCTGCCCGACGCGGCAGCGCTCGAGGCGGAGCTGGCCGGACTGGCCGGCCACGGGACGGACGAGCCGCTGCCGATCACGGATGACGAGGACTCCCCACGTCATCCCGGCGAACGCGGGGATCCCCGCACCGACCTCAGTGATCCTTCGGGGATCCCGGGTCAAGCCCGGGATGACGAGGTGGGCGGGGATGACGAGGTGGGCGGGGATGACGAGGTGGGCGGGGACGACGAGGTGGGCGGGGACGACGAGGTGGGCGAGGACGAGGTGGACGGCGAGGACGAGGCATCCCAGCCCACTGTCATCCCGGCGGATGCCGGGATCCCGGAAGCCGAGGAGTCGGAGTGAGCGAGGTCGAGGGCGTCCGGCTGCAGAAGGTGCTGGCGCAGGCCGGGGTGGCGTCCCGGCGGGCGGCGGAGGACCTGATCGCGCGCGGCCGGGTGGAGGTCAACGGCGAGCGGGTGCGTGAGCAGGGGCTGCGGGTCGACCCCGCGTCCGACGTGATCCGGGTGGACGGGAAGCGGATCCCGCCGCAGCGGGCGCACCTGTACGTCGTGCTGAACAAGCCGCGCGGCGTGGTCTCGACGATGGAGGATCCGCACGGCCGTCCGACCGTCGCCGACTACCTGGGCAACCGCGGCCGGCTGTTCCACGTGGGCCGGCTGGACGCGGACACCGAGGGCCTGCTGCTGCTCACCAACGACGGCGACTTCGCCCAGCGGATGGCGCACCCGTCGTTCGAGGTGCCGAAGACCTATGTCGCCGAGGTGGCCGGCCAGATCACGGAGGCGACGCTGAAGAAGCTGCGTGCCGGGGTGGTGCTGGAGGACGGGCCGGTGCAGGCCGACCGCACCAAGCTCGTCCAGCAGCTGGGCGACCGGTCCCTGGTCAGGATCGTCCTGCACTCGGGGCGCAACCGGGTGGTGCGACGCATGTTCGAGGCGGTCGGGCATCCGGTGCGGAAGCTGTCCCGGATCGCGATCGGGCCGGTGCGGCTCGGCGCCCTGAAGTCCGGTGCGGTGCGGGACCTCACCCGCGAGGAACTCGGGGCGCTGCTCGACCTCGCGAAGCTGTAGCCGTGGAGCGGGTGCTGGGCGTCGAGACCGAGTACGGGCTGAGCGCCCGGGCGAGCGGACGCCGGCTGAGCGCCCCGGAAGCGGCGGAGCTGCTGTTCCGTCCGGTCGTCGCGGAGCACCGCTCGAGTGACGCGTTCCTGGCCAACGGCGGCCGGCTGTACCTCGACGTCGGCGCGCACCCGGAGTACGCGACGCCCGAGTGCCGGACGCCGCGCGGAGTGCTGGTCGCCGAGCGGGCGGGGGACCAACTGCTCGCCGACCTGGCCGTCCGGGCGACGGCGCTCGCCGCTTCGACCGGGACGGAGGTCGCGTTCCGGCTGTTCAAGAACAACGTGGACGGTTTCGGCAACTCGTGGGGCTGCCACGAGAACTACCTGGTCACCCGGGAGCTGGAACTGGCGGGCGCGGTGGAGCTGCTGACATCCTTCCTCGTCACCCGGCAGGTGCTGTGCGGCACCGGACGCTGGTACCGCGGCAAGTTCCGGATCAGCCAGCGTGCGGATCACCTGCACGAGGAGCTGTCCGCGCTGACGACGCGGGCCCGGCCGCTGGTGAACACGCGGGACGAGCCGCTGGCCGATCCGGCCCGGTTCCGGCGGCTGCACGTGTTGGCCGGGGACTCGAACCTCGTCGAACCGTCCGGCTGGCTGAAGCTGGCGACGACGGCGGCGGTGCTGGAGCTGCTGGATCGTCCGGAGGGGCCGGACGGTCGGCTGGCGGCGCTGCGGCTGGCGGATCCCGCGGACGCCCTGCGCCGGGTGGCTCGCGATCCCCTGGCCGTGCTGGAGCTGGCGGACGGGCGGAGGCTGACCGCCATCGAGGTGCAGCGGGCGCATCTCGACCTGGCCGCTCCGCACGCGGAACCCGCTCTGGCGATGCTCTGGGCGAGGGTGCTGGACGCGCTGGCCGCCGGCGAACCCGAACTCGTCGCCGACGGCGTCGAATGGGCGGCGAAGCTGCGCCTGCTCCGCGAGTTCCGGCAGCGGCACGGGCTGGCGGCGGACGATCCCCGGCTGGCCCAGCTCGACCTCGCCTTCCACCAGCTCGGCGGGCCGCTGGCCGCGCTCGAGGACGGGGGAGCGGTGGCCCGGCTCACGGACCCGGTGGAGGTCACGCGGGCACTCGCCGACCCGCCCGAGCCGACGCGGGCCGTGGCGCGAGCGGCCTTCCTGCGCGCGGTGGGTACCGGGCGGCGGTCGTACAGCGTCGACTGGCGGACGTGCACCGTCCGCGACCTGCCCGACGGCGCCCACCGCACCGATCGGACGGTGGTTCTGGACGATCCCCTGGCCACGACCACCCCCGAACTGGAGGAGTTGCTCGCAGCCTGCGCGTCGGCCCCGTGAACCGTTGGTCATCCACTGCAAACCGTTGGTCGAGCTTGTCGAGACCTGTGGAGGCATCTCGACAGGCTCGATGATCGATTGGCTGCAGGCGCGGCATCTCGACAAGCTCGATGATCGGTGGGGGATTGGGGGACGTGGCAGTCGTCCCACCTTGACGAAATCGAACGGGTGTTCGATCATCGATAGGTGAAGCGCGCGCCGGAGATCCAGGTCCCGAGAGGGGAACTGCTCGAGCGGTTGCGCGCGCAGGTTGCGGCGAAGGAAGCACGGATGCGGCCGTCCCCGTTCCCGGTGCCTGCGGAGCTGGCCGGCCTGCTGGAGGGTGGGCTGAAGCCGGGGGCTGCCTACTCGCTCGCCACCCCGGGTGCGCTGCTGCTGGCGCTGCTGGCCGGGCCGTCCGCGGAGGGCCACTGGTGCGGCGTGGTGGGCATGCCCGAGTTCGGCGCGGAGGCGGCGGGACATGCCGGGGTGGCCCTCGACCGGCTGGCGCTGGTGCCCGTCCCGGCCGAGCAGTGGCTGGCCGCGACAGCCGCCCTGGTCGAGGCGCTGCCGGTGGTGGCCGTCCGGCCGACCGGACGGGTGACCGAGGCGGACGCCGCGCGGCTCGCGTCCCGACTGCGGGACCGGGGATCCGTCCTGCTGGTGCACGGGCCGTGGCCGCGGGTGGAGGCGTCGCTGGCCCTGGGCGAGCCCCGCTGGTCGGGGGTCGGGGACGGGCACGGCTACCTGACCAGCCGTGAGGTGACGGTGACCGTCCGCTCCCGCCGGGTTCCCGGCGCCCGGACCGCCCGGCTCGTCCTGCCTGCTCCGGACGGACGGCTGGCCCTGCTGCCCGAGCCGGTCGCCCAGCCGGCAGCGCTGCGGGCGGTGGGCTGATGGCCACCAGGACGGCCCCCGAGGAGCTCGGCGTTCCCCTCACGGCTCCCCCCTCAGCCCGGATCCACCGAACGAGCGCGTCTCGACAGGCTCGACGAACGGTGATTGTGGATCCGGGCTCAACGGTGACTGTGGATCAGGGCGCAGGGGCCGATGCGGGTGAGCGCTGTCTGGTGCTCTGGTTCCCCGGCTGGGCGGTGACGGCGTGGGCGCTGTCCGAGGGCGTGGACGCGAGCCGTCCGATCGCCGTGGTGGCGGCGAACCGGGTGGTGGCGTGCTCGCCGGAGGCGTCCGCGGAAGGGGTGGTGACCGGGCAGCGTCGCAGGGAGGCGCAGTCGCGCTGTCCCGGCCTTGCGGTGCTGCCCGCCGACGAGGGCAGGGACAACCGTGAGTTCGCCCGGGTCGTCGAGTGCGTGGAGCAGCTGGCGCCGGGAGTGCAGGTGGTCCGTCCCGGGGTGTGCGCGTTGCGGGCGCGAGGGTTCGCCAGCTACATCGGCGACGAGGCGGAGGCCGCCGAGGTACTGCTGGAGGCGGTCAGCGACCTCGGCATCACCACGGGCCGGGCCGGGGTGGCGGACGGGCTGTTCGCCGCGCTGCAGGCCGCCTACGCCGGCGATCCGGTGCGGATCGTGCCGTCCGGTGGTTCCGCCGGCTTCGTCGCCCCGCTGCCGGTCTCCCGACTGGGCGACGAGGCCCTGGCCGCGCTGCTGCCGCGGCTGGGCGTGCACACCCTCGGCGACTTCGCCGCGCTGGGGGCTGCGGCGGCGCGCGACCGGTTCGGGCGGCACGGGGAGCGGCTGCACGCCCTGGCGTCCGGAGCGGATCCGCGTGCGGTGCAGCCTCGCGTCCCGCCTCCCGAGCTGGTCCGGGAACTGGACTTCGAGCCACCGCTGACCCTGGTCGACCAGGTCGCGTTCACGGCGCGGGCCACCGTGGAGCAGTTCATCGCCGCGCTCACCGCCGCCGGTCTGGCCTGCACCGAGCTGCGGGTGGAACTGACCGGCGAACAGGACGAGTTCCTCACCCGCACCTGGGGCACCCCGACCATGTTCGACGCCCCCGCCGTGGTCGACCGGATCCGCTGGCAGCTGCAGGCCGCCGCCGGCAGGGACCTGTACAGCGCGGTCACCAGCCTGCGGCTCGAACCGGTGGCCGTGGACGCGCTGGCCAACCATGAGCCCGGCCTGTTCGGCACCGGTCCGGACCAGCGCGTGCACCACGTGCTCTCCCGCGTGCAGGCCATGCTCGGCCACGACGGCGTGCTCACCCCGCAGGTCGGCGGCGGGCGGTGGCTGGCCGAGCGGCAGGTGCTGGTGCCGTGGGGGGACCGGGCTTCGGCGGCCCCCGCTGCGACGGTGGCTGCGGCCCCTTGGCCCGGGAGCCTGCCCGACCCGTTGCCGTCCGCGGTGTTCGCCGAGCCACGGCCGGTGCAGCTGCTGACCAGGGACGGCACCCCGGTGGCCCTCGACGGCCGCGGCCAACTGCGCGGCGTACCGACGGTGTTGCGCGACGGCGACGAGCGGCGGACGGTGATCGGCTGGGCCGGTCCGTGGCCGATCGACGAGCGGGTCTGGGATCCCGTCCGGGCCCGCAGCGCCAGCCGGTTCCAGGTGGTCGACGGTGCCGGGACGGCCTGGTTGCTGGTGCTCCACGGTGGCGCCTGGTGGGCCGAGGGGCGGTACGACTGATGGGCTTCAACAACCCGCCGATCACGTGGCGGACGCTGGAACGCACGCTCAGCAGCCCCGACCGGCTCAACCAGGTGCCGGCCCGGGACATCCCGACCTCCCACCGGCGGGGTCACTACGTGCCGACGCCGATCGAGCGTCCGGTCGACGCCGTGCCCTACGCCGAGCTGCACGCGCACTCGTCCTTCTCGTTCCTGGAC
>DAINOM010000154.1:0-8624 GCA_036735445.1 Propionicimonas sp. | reverse complement strand
GCGCACTTTCCAGCCGAGCAACCGGCGTCGCAGCCGCACCCATGGCTTCCGTCTCCGCATGCGGACCCGTGCGGGCCGCGCGATCATCTCGGCCCGCCGTCGCCGGGGCCGCGGCCGTCTGGCCGGCTGAGCCGGCTCGCGGTGCTGCCTGCCGAGTCGCGGCTGCGCAATTCGACTGACTTCCGCGACACGCTGCGCCAGGGCGTCCGATCCGGACGCACCAGCCTGGTGGTGCACGCCCGCCGTTCTCCGCTCGCCCCCGACGACCCGGCGTCGTCGCGGGCGGGCTTCATCGTCTCCCGGGCCGTGGGCAACGCCGTCCGCCGGAACCGGGTGAAGCGGCGGTTGCGGCACCTCGCCGCGGCGGCGCTTCCGTCCGCCCCGTTCGGTGTGGACGTGGTGGTGCGCGCGCTGCCACCGGCGTCGACCGCCGACCTGGCCGGCGACTTCCGCTCGGC
This sequence comes from Propionicimonas sp., assembly GCA_036735445.1. Taxonomy (GTDB): domain Bacteria; phylum Actinomycetota; class Actinomycetes; order Propionibacteriales; family Propionibacteriaceae; genus Propionicimonas. Next base: position 8,166 of record DAINOM010000154.1, on the reverse strand, counting down.
CCTGGCCACCTGCCTGGATCGGCTGGCGGCATGAAGTACGTGCTGATCGGACTGTTTAAGGCCTACCGGGCGGTGATCAGCCCGCTGTACGGGAATGTGTGCAAGTACTACCCGTCCTGCTCGGCCTACGCGCTCGAGGCGGTGACGGTGCACGGTGCGCTCAAGGGCACCTGGCTCGCCACGCGCCGCCTCGCGAGTTGCCACCCGTGGGCCGCGGGTGGGTACGACCCTGTGCCGGGAACCCCGGCCGCAGAAGCCTGGGCCGCGGAATGCGCGGCCGAAGCCAGCCCGGCCGGATCGGCCCCGGACCGGACGCGGGCCTGCGTCCACGAGGTGAAATGAACCTGTTGACCCTGCTGCTGCTCCCGCTGAACCTGTGGGACGACTTCCTCGGCATGCTCGGCGCGATGATGACGCCGCTCTACTGGGCGGTGTCCGGAATCCTGGTCGGCTTCCACTCGCTGCTGACCACGCTCGGCATGCACGCCGACTGGGGCGGCACGTGGGCGCTGTCCATCGTGCTGCTCACCATGACGATCCGGACCGCGCTGATCCCGCTGTTCGTCCGCCAGATCAACTCCGCGCGCAACATGCAGCTGATCCAGCCCAAGGCGAAGGTGCTGCAGGAGAAGTACGGGCACGACCGGGAGCGGCTCGGCCAGGAGACGATGAAGCTCTACAAGGAGGAGGGCGTCAACCCGATGGCGTCCTGCCTGCCGCTGCTGCTGCAGATGCCGATCTTCCTGTCGCTGTTCTACGTGCTGAACAGCGTCTCCCACGGCAACGCGCTCGGCTACTTCTTCGAGACGAACCCGCAGCTGGTCACGTCCCTGCAGCAGGCCACGCTCTTCGGCGCGCCGATCTCGTCGACCTTCCTGCCCTTCACCGCGTTCGGCCCGACCCAGTGGGTTGCGCTGACCCTGATCGTGCTGATGACGGGGATCCTGTTCATCACCCAGCTGCAGCTGACCCGGAAGAACATGCCGCCCGAGGCGCTGACCGGCCCGATGGCGCAGCAGCAGAAGATGATGCTGTACATGTTCCCGGCGATCTACGCGATCGGCGGCGTGAGCATCCCGATCGGCGTGCTGATCTACTGGCTCACCTCGAACCTGTGGACGATGGGCCAGCAGTACATCCTGATCCACAACAACCCTGCTCCCGGCACCCCGGCCTACGTGGACTGGGAGGAGCGGATGCGCGCCAAGGGACGTGACCCCGAGCTGATCGCGGCCAAGCGCCGCGGCGCGGGACGGAAGCGTCCCGAGGCCGGCGCCTACGACCCGAACACCGTCGCGCGGCAGGGCTCGTCCTCGGCCGCGAGCGCCGGCTCGAACGGGAGCGGCGCGGACGGGAGCGAGCCGAAGCCAACGGTGCAGCGCCAGGTGATCCAGCGGCAGCAGCCGAAGAAGAACACCCGCGCCGCCCGCAAGCAGTAGCAACAAGGAGCACAGACGTGAGCGAAGATCTGAACGACGTGGTCGAACCGGTGGCCGAGGAGGCTGCTGCGACCGAGGAGGCCGCCGAGGCTCCCCGGTCGAAGAAGGAGTCGGCGCTGGAGAACGAGGGCGAGATCGCGGCCGACTACCTGGAGGAACTGCTCGACATCGCCGACCTGGACGGCGACATCGACACCTTCATCGAGGGCGGTCGGGCGCATGTGTCGATCCTGACCGACGGCGATGTGCTCGTCGGCAAGGACGGCGAGGTGCTGGAGGCCCTGCAGGAGCTGGCTCGTCTGGCGGTGATGACCGAGACCGGACACCGCAGCCGGCTGATGCTGGACATCGGTGGGCACCGGGACAAGCGCCGCAAGGTGCTGCAGGAGCTGGCCACCGACGCGGTGGCCGAGGTCAAGGACACCGGCGAGGCCGTGCGGCTGGCGCCGATGAACCCGTTCGAGCGGAAGATCGTGCATGACGCGGTGGCGGCTGCCGGCCTGGTCAGCGAGTCGGAGGGCGAGGAGCCGCAGCGGCGTGTGGTGGTGCTCCCCAAGGCCTGAGCGGTGAGCGTCGACGGACCGGCAGAGCTCTTCGGTGACGGCGCTGAGACGATAAGTCAATATGTAGATATATTGGCAAGTCGAGGTATCGATTGGGGTTTGGTCGGTCCGCGTGAGGGTGAGCGACTCTGGCAGCGGCACGTGCTGAACTCGATCGCGGCCGAGTCGCTGGTCCCGGCCGGGGCTTCGGTGGTGGACGTCGGCAGCGGCGCCGGCCTGCCGGGGATCCCGCTCGCGATTCGTCGTCCGGACGTGAGGATGACCCTGCTGGAGTCCTTGCTGCGACGGGCGAGCTTTCTGGAACTGGCGGTGTCCGAGCTGGGTCTGGCTGACCGGGTCCGCGTCGTCCGCGGCCGGGCCGAGGAACACCGCGAGACCTACGGCGTCGTCACCTGCCGTGCGGTGGCGCCACTCCCCCGGCTGATCTCGTGGTGCCTGCCGCTGTTGGCCCCGTCCGGACGCCTGGTGGCGCTGAAGGGCTCGACCGCCGGAGACGAGTTGGCCGACGCCCGCCCGCTGCTGCAGAAGCACCGGCTCTCCGCGGAGCTCCACGAGTTCCCCGTCCCCGGCACCACCGAGTCAACCTGGGCGATCGAGGTAACCCGGCGCTAGCCGAGGTTTCGACAAGCTCAACCCGCGGTCTCCCGTCGGTCCCTGAAGAGTTCGCTCTGCGACCGTCCCATGGCGCGGAGGTTTCGACAAGCTCAACCCACGGCTTACGGTCGGTCCCTGAGGAGGTCGCTCTGCGACCGTCACGAAGGGCCGGGTGAGGCTTCGACAGGCTCAATCCACGGCGGGCGAGCTCACCCCCAACCCGCCAACCGTTCGTCGAGCTTGTCGAGACGTGCGCGCGGCAGCCCGTGGTCCTGGCCGTCACCGGCAAGCCCTATTCTGATGTTTCACGTGAAACGACTCCCGCAGGAGAGCCATGACGATCACTCCCCCGCCGACTCCTCGGCGCGTGGTGTTCGACGAACCGGAGTTCGGAGACCCGAAGGACCAAGAGCCGGACGACCTCGACTTCGATGTTTCACGTGAAACAACGCTCCCCAAGCCCGCGCGGACGCGCACCTTGGTGATCGCGAACCAGAAGGGCGGCGTCGGCAAGACCACCACGGCCGTCAACCTGGCCACCGCCCTCGCTCTCGGCGGGCTCAGCGTGCTCGTGATCGACCTCGACCCGCAGGGCAACGCGTCCACCGCTCTCGGAGTCGAGCACCATGAGGGGGTCCAGGGCACCTATGAGGTGCTGACGGCCAACTCCCCCATCGACAGCCTGATCAAGCGCTCGCCCGAGTCGGCCGGACTCTGGGTGCTGCCCGCCACCATCGACCTCGCCGGTGCCGAGATCGGCCTGGTCAGCACGCCGGCGCGGGAGAGCCGGCTGCTGCACGCGCTGCGCACCTTCAACGCGAAGTACCAGCCTGACTACGTGTTCATCGACTGTCCACCCTCACTCGGCCTGCTCACCCTGAACGCTCTCGTGGCTGCCGACGAGATCCTGATCCCGATTCAGTGTGAGTACTACGCGCTCGAAGGTGTCTCCCAACTCCTTCGCACGATCAACCTGGTCAAGGGGTCGATGAACGACCACCTCTACCTGTCGACCGTGCTACTGACCATGTACGACGGCAGAACCCGACTCGCGTCACAGGTGGCGGCCGAAGTCCGCCAGCACTTCCCCGCCGAGACTCTGCGCGCGGCGATCCCCAGGTCGGTACGCGTGTCCGAAGCACCCAGCTACGGGCAGTCCGTGCTCACCTACCACTCGGCGTCAGCCGGAGCCCAGGCCTATCTCGACGCGGCGGCCGAACTCGCCGAACGTGGCGCCCATCCCCGACAGCACACCGGAAGGTCAGCATGAACGCACCGAAGCACACCGGACTGGGCAGGGGACTCGGCGACCTCCTCCAGCGCACCGATCCGGAACTCGCCCCGACGTCCCGCACCGAGGACGGGCCGCAGCCACCGGCCGGCGCCCACTTCGCCGAGGTGCCCGTCGCGGACGTCCGACCCAACCCGAGGCAGCCACGCTCGGTCTTCGATGAGGACGCGCTTGCCGAGCTCGTCGCGTCGATCACCGAGGTCGGCCTGCTGCAGCCGATCGTCGTCCGGCCACTGGACGACGGTGCGTACGAGTTGGTGATGGGGGAGCGTCGGCTCCGGGCCAGCCAGCAGGCGGGCCTGGCCACGATCCCGGCGATCGTCCGGCGCACGGAGGACGCGGACATGCTCCGCGACGCCCTGCTGGAGAACCTGCATCGCGCCCAGCTCAATCCGCTGGAAGAGGCGGCCGCGTACCAGCAGATGCTCAGCGACTTCAGCTGCACGCAGGAAGAACTGTCCGTGCGGATCAAGCGATCGCGTCCGCAGATCTCGAACACGATCCGCCTGCTGCAGCTGCCGGCGCCGGTCCAGCGCCGTGTGGCCGCGGGGGTCCTCAGTGCGGGACACGCGCGGGCCATCCTCATGCTGCCGGATCCGGCCGCGATGGAGCATCTGGCGACCCGGGTCGTCGCCGAGGGACTGTCCGTCCGCGCCACCGAGGAGATCGTCGCGGTGGGGGAGCACGGTTCGAAACGGGCCGCGCGAACCCAGCGGCCGATCGAGCTGTCACCGGCCGCCGCCGAGTTGCAGCGCGAGCTCAGTGAGCGCCTGGACACCCGCGTCCTGGTCAGTGAGGGACGGAGCAAGGGCCGGATCGTGATCGAGTTCGCGGGAGCGGACGATCTGGAGCGGATCGCTGAGCTTCTGTCGGTCTAGCTACTTATCTCTTTGTCGATAAATAGCTAGGTCGATCGAGCGGTGTCAGGGCGCGCTCCAAATGGTCGACGGCGAACACCAGGCCGGCGTAGCGTTCGTCCGCTGACACGGTGACGAAGCCGAGCTGGTGGTACCAATCGGCCAGCCGCCGGTTGTCGGCGACGATGCCGATCCTCAGCACGGAGGCGCCGTTCGCCTGCGCGCGCCGTGCGGCCTCGGCTACCAGCGCCTCGCCGTGGCCTTGGTGCCGCGCATCGGGACGGACGGCGAGATGCCGCAACTCCCAGGTTCGCTCCCGCGAGCGGGACGGCCCGGCGAAGGCGCACCCGAGGACTCGTCCGCCGATCTCCGCGCCGAAGAGCTGGTAGTCGCGCGCCACCAGCCGACCCAGCTCGGCGCCGGTCCAGAACGCCGGGTTCGACGGGGTGTTCTCGGCGGTCAGGCCGAACTCGGCGGCCACGGTGGCGAAGCCGGCACGCAGGACGGCAAGAGCCTCGGCGTGGCGCTCCGGCGGGAGGTCGACAATGCGGCGTGCCGGGCGCCCTTCGTGACGCCCAGCGGCTCGTTCCTCGCTGCTCGGCTCCTCAGGGATCGGTTCTCGGCCCAGTGGCCGCTCGTCGCCGCTGAGCTTTTCAGGGAGTGCTGGAGACCGTTCGTCAGACTTGGGGCGCATGATCAGTGGCCTCACGTAGCCGCGCCTGGACGTCCTTGCGGGCGGAGTACTCGGCCCAGAACGACAGGAACGGCACCGTGCCGGCCAGGGCGATCACGATCAGCCGACCCCACGGCCAGCGAACGCGACGGCCGAGGTCGTAGGCCGTGACCAGCAGGACCATGTAGAGCCAGCCATGCGGCACGCCGGTCAGGGTCACCACGAGGCCGTTGCCACCGAGGTACTTCATCGGCACCCCGACCAGGACCAGCACGACCAGCAGCGTGCCGACGAGGTAGGCCATCACGCGATAGCGCAGCAGTGCACCGCGGACTCCCGGGACCTCCGCCGGGGTGATCGGCGGGATGTCGGTGGCGATGGGTTCGGTCATTCTTCCTCCTGGCTCGACAGCGTACCCAGCGTCCCCTTCGTCCCCAGGGCCCGCACGAACCGGACGGTCATGAACGCCCCGAACGCCGCGAACACCCACCACTGCAGCGCGTAGCCGATGTTCTGGATCGAGCCCTCGCCCGTGGGCAGGCTGACCGTCGCCTCGCCCAGCCCCTGGGTCGCCGAATCCTGCGCTGGCAAGGTGATGAACCCGGGCAGGAGCTGCTGCGGCCAGTCCTGTGCGAGCGCCGGCAGCCGGACGGACGGCAGCGCGCCTGCCGGCACCGAATGGTCGGCGCCGGGCTCGGACGGCAGGAAGATGCCGCCCTGCGTGAGCCGTCCGGTCGGCGGTTCCGGGATCCGGGCACCCGCGGGCAGCGTGCCGCGAACCACGGGCAGCACGCGGCCGTCGTCCACCGCGAACGCGCTCAGCACGCGGACCACGCCGTCCTCCCCGACGACCAGGACCTGCTGGTCCGGCAGGTAGCGCCCCGCCACCGTCACCCGCTTGCCGTAGACGTCGCCCACGGTGCCGTCGGTGTTCACGAGATCGAGCAGCGCCACCGGCGGCTGCTGCGCGCGCAGCGCCGCCGACTCGTTCTCCTTGTCCTCGAACACCCGCATCTGCCACAGGCCGAGGCCGAGCATGGCGACGCACACCACCGTCCCCAGGACGGCCACCAGCCACTGGCGGACGCGGGTGTCCATCGGCTAGGCCACGTGCCGGGCCCAGGCGTTGTCGACGAGCTGCGCGCAGACGTGGCCGAAGTCGTGGCCCGCGGCCTCGACGGCCTGCGGCAGCAGCGACGTCTCGGTCATGCCCGGGGCGACGTTGGTCTCGATCAGCACCGGGGTGCCGTCCGGGCGGACGATGATGTCCGCGCGGGAGAGGTCGCGCAGCCCCAGCAGGCGGTGCGCGGCCACCGCCAGGTCGGCGCACGCCGCGGCCGCCTCGTCGCCCAGCGTTGCCGGCACGATGAACCGGGTCTCGCCGGCGGTGTAGCGGGCCGTGTAGTCGTAGATGCCGGAGTTGGGCCGGATCTCGACCGCCGGCAGCGCGCGCGGCGTCCCGTCGAGTTCGACGACGGTGACCGCCACCTCGGTGCCGTCGATGAACTCCTCGATCACGGCGAGGTCCCCGTAGGCGTAGGCGCCGACCATCGCCGACGGCAGCTCCTCGGTCGACGACACCTTCGCGCAGCCCAGCGCCGAGCCGCTCCGCGCGGGCTTGACGATCATCGGGAAGCCGATCCGCTCGCCGAGGGCAGCGACCAGGGCGGCCGAGCCCAGCTCGCGGAACATGTCGTGCGGCAGCGCGGCCTGCTGCGGGCGGGCCAGTCCGGCCTGGGCGAGCAGCGGACCGCCCACGGCCTTGTTGAACGACCGGCGGCACGCGGCCGGTTCGGAGCCCACGTAGGCGACGTCGAGCAGGCTGAGCACCTGCTGCAGGCCGCCGTCCTCGCCGACGCCACCGTGCAGCACCGGGAAGGCCACCGGGTTCTCCAGGCTGCGCAGGAGGTCGATCAGGCCGGGCGTGAGGTCGGACTCGACCACCTCCCGTCCCTGGTCGCGCAGGGCCTGGGCGACGCGGCGTCCCGAGCGCAGGGACACGTCGCGCTCGTGGGAGAGCCCGCCGGCGAGCACGACGATCGGGCCGTGGTCAGGAGTGTCGTTCATGGTGTGCCTAACTGATGTCGGGTGCCGGTCCGGCAGTGAGGTCGTGGTGGCGGGCGGCCTCGACGCCGAGGCCGAAGGTGCGGTGCAGCTCGAGTTCGGCTTCGAGCACCTGGCCGAGGCGGCGGGTGCCCTCGTAGATCCGCTCCGGGGTGGGGAAGCAGAACGACAGCCGCATGTTCCGGCTGCCCATCCCGTCCGCGTAGAACGCCGTGCCGGGGGTGTAGGCGACCCGGGCGGTGACGGCCCGGGGCAGCATGGCCTGCGAGTCGAGCCCTTCCGGCAGCGTGACCCAGACGAAGAAGCCGCCCTCGGGATGCGTCCAGGTGGTGCCCTCCAGCATGTGCTCGCGCAGTCCGGCCAGCATCGCGTCCCGGCGTTCCCGGTACATATCGCGATACGTCGTGATCTGTGCGCGCCAGTCGAACTCCTCGAGGTACGTGGCGATCGCGAACTGGCTGAACACCGGTGGGCACAGCGTCGCCGCCTCCTGGGTGAGCACCAGCTTCTCCCGGACGGCGTGCGGCGCCAGCGCCCAGCCGACCCGGAAGCCCGGGGCGAAGATCTTCGAGAACGACCCGAGGTAGACCACGTTCTCGTCCTCGATCGAACGCAGCGCGGGGATCGGCTGGGCGTCCAGGGTGAGCAGGCCGTAGGGGTTGTCCTCGATGATCAGCAGGTCGTG
>DAINOM010000153.1:0-8901 GCA_036735445.1 Propionicimonas sp. | reverse complement strand
GCTCCCCGATCGCCGCCCTGGTCACCGAGATGCTGGAGGACGTCGGCATCTGAGCTTGGGGACGGTTCCTTACTCGGTCCACCGAGCTTGGGGACGGTTCCTTACTCGGTCCACCTGAACGGAGAGAACCGTCCCCCTTCCGGTCATCTTCCACCCGAGCGTGAAGCGGGTCGCTGGACGGGCTGCGGGGATCCCGGCGTTCGCCGGGATGACGTGATCGGTCCCTGAGGAGCGCCGGGAGCGCAGCGAGTGGCGGGTCACGAAGGGCGGGTTCGGGCTTAAGCGGAACTTAAGACCCTTGCCGCAGCGGCTTAAGGACGGGCTGGTGGAGTCGGGGCATGACAACCTCGGCGGTCGGACGGCGGCTCGCGCGGGCGGCCTTCGCGCTGGCGCTCGTGGTCGGGATCGGGTTGATCTGGCTGCGGACGGGCGCGGGGTGGGCGTCCGACGACGCGTCCCGGAATCGCCAGAGCGACGCCGTCCTGGTGGTCAATGCCGACCGTCCGCTGCCGGCCGACTTCGCCGTCGGTGAGCTCGTCCCGCTTGTCAACAAGGTGCCCGTGGCGGACGCGCAGGTGAAGGTCGCCGCCGAGGTGGAACGTCCGCTGGGGAAGCTCTTCGCCGCCGCGCGGCAGGCCGGGCACACCAAGCTCTACGTCGCCAGCGGCTACCGGACGGCGGAGGAGCAGCAGGAGCTGTGGGACGAAGCGGACGACAAGTCCTTCGTCCAGCGGCCCGGCCACAGCGAGCACCAGACCGGTCTGGCCGTCGACCTCGCCGACCTGAAGGTGGGCCAGGGCAAATTCGGCGCCAGCAAGGCCGGACGATGGCTGGCCCGCAACGCCTGGCGGTACGGCTTCGTCCTGCGCTACCCGGCCGGCAAGGAGCAGGTCACCGGCATCTCCTACGAACCGTGGCACTACCGCTACGTCGGGACGGCGGTGGCCAAGGCGTGCCACCAACGACACCTCGCGCTTGAAGAGTACGAGGCCGCCCGATGAGAAGCGGCGCGGCATGATGGCAGGCACACGACCGGAACGGACGGACGGCATGGCGCAGGCACCCCAGCCCTACACGATCCTGGTCTGCGACGACGACCCCGACATCGTCGCAGCCCTGCGGATCTACCTGACCGGCGAGGGCTACCAGGTGGTGAGCGCCAGTGACGGTGCGGAGGCGGTGGAGACGGTGCGGACCACGCCGGTACACCTCGTCCTGCTCGACGTGATGATGCCGGGGATGGACGGCATCGGCGCCGCGGCCCGGATCCGCGGCACCTCGAACGTCCCGATCGTGTTCCTGAGCGCCAAGGGCGAGGAGGCCGACCGCGTCCTCGGCCTGCACGTCGGGGCGGACGACTACATCGTCAAGCCGTTCTCGCCGCTGGAGCTGTTCGCCCGCGTCCGCTCGGCGCTGCGCCGCTACACCCAGCTCGGCGGGCTCCCGGCGACCGGTGAGGACGGCCACGTCTGGCGCACCGGCGGCCTCGAGGTCGACGACGACCGCAAGGCCGTCAGCGTGGACGGCGTCCCGGTCGCCCTGACCGCGCTCGAGTTCGGCATCCTGCGGCACCTGATCTCCAGCCTCGACCGGGTCTACTCGTCCGAACAGATCTACGAGGCGGTGTGGCGTGAGCCGGCGTTCGATCCCGGCCGGACGGTCGCCGTCCACGTCCGGCACATCCGGGAGAAGATCGAGGCCGACCCCAAGCACCCCCGCTACCTGAGGGTCGTCTACGGCCTGGGCTACAAGGTGGTGGCGCAGTGAGGCGGGTCGTCCCGACGGTGCTGACCATCGGGTCGTTCACGGTCGCAGCCCTGGCGCTCGTCACCGGCCTGTACGCGCGGGTGCAGCCGTTCGCGAACTACCGCGGCGTGTTCGACCGGACGCCGCTGCCGCTGGGCACCCACCTGTCGGACGGACGGCTCGAGCTGGCCGTCTTCCTCACCGCCGCGGTCGTCGCCAGCGTCGCCTGCTTCTGGGACGCCGGACGCCGCGCCCGCGGCCGGCTGCACCGGCTGGACTACTTCTTCGTCGTGCTGGGGATCGTGGTCGGCGGGACACTGCTCGCCGGGCTGTTCGTCCGGGGACGCTACGACTCCTTCTGGCACGTCGTCTGCCTCACCGGATTGGCCGTGCTGGCGTCCTACGGGTGGTGCACGACCCTGGTGCGGCTGCGGGCCGGAACGATTCGGCGGACGATCTTCTGGCCGAGGGTGTTCGAGACCCTTCCCCTGCGCCAGTTCTCCGGCATCTTCATCCTGGCCGTGGTGGTCGGTGGGGTCCTGCTGTTCGTGAACGGCGTCCACGCGGTGCTGGTGGGCACGATGAACGCCTACCCCCTCGATGTCTCGATGCCCAGTTGGCTCTGGGGGTGGTTCTCCGGCGTCGCCCTGCCCGTCCTGGCTCTCGCCGTGGTCGCGGTGCTGTGCCGGGACCTGATCGCGATCACCGTCGCCAAGGAACGCGCCGTGGAGGCGAGGCTGCGCGAGGAGCGGTTCCGGGCCGAGCTGATCACCAACGTCACCCACGACATCCGTACGCCGCTGACGTCGATCGTCAACTACGTGGACCTGATCGACAAGCTCGACCTGGACGATCCGCGGCTCGCCGAGTACACCGAGGTGCTGGGCCGCAAGGCCGACCGGCTGAAGGTGCTGATCGGCGACCTGCTGGAGGCGTCCCGGGCGAGCGCCGGCAACCTGCCCGTCCGCCTGGAGCCGATCGAGGTGACCGAGATCCTCGGCCAGATCGCCGGCGACTTCGACGACGCCTTCGCCGCCCGCGGGCTGACCTGGGTGGGGCCGGCCGCCGGGCACGACATGGTCGAGGCGGACGGGGAACACCTGTGGCGGATCCTGGAGAACCTCGTCGGCAACGTGGTCAAGTACGCCAAGCCCGGTTCCTGTGTCCACGCCGACCTGCACCGGCTGCCCGGGACGGTGCGGCTGTCGATCTCCAACCGCACCGCCGAGCCGATCTTCGCCTCGGCGGACGAGCTGCTGTCGCAGTTCGTCCGTGGCGACGCCGCCCGGCACAGCGAGGGCAGCGGGCTCGGCCTGTTCATCGCCGACCGGCTCGCCCGGCTGATGGGCGCATCGCTCACCCTCGCCGTGGACGGGGACCGGTTCACCGCGTCCGTCGACCTGCCTGCCGGACGCCCTCTGTCCGCGACGGAGCGTCCGGACGGCTGGGAGTGGACGCGGCCGATCGAGGAGCTGGAAGCGACGCGTCCGATCGAGCTGGAGCCCACGGCCGCGCTCGTCGGTGATCAGGCGGGCGGCGGTGAGCCTGCGTGAGCAACTACATCGCGCTCTTCACCGGTCCCCGGGTGCTCGCGGGGGTGCTGGTGGCGGTGGTGGTCGCCGCGGTCGGCACGTGGCTGCTGCGGAACCGGTTGCCTGGCCGTGCGCAGCAGTTGCTCGGTTTCCTGCTGCTGGTCAGCATCGGGCTGGTGGTCGTCGCGACGTTGCTCCGTGAACCGCCGCTGGGAAGCTGCTGGGCATGCTTCGGCGACTGGGGTCTCGGCCGGATCCGGATCGGGCAGGTCAGCACCGAGGTGGCGCTGAACATCGTCCTGTTCGTGCCGCCGGCGGTCTTCGGCACGCTGCTGTGGCCGGCACCGCTGCGGGTCACCGGGATCGCGGCACTCTGCTCGCTGGCGATCGAGGTGGCCCAGCCGCTGATCGGGGTGGGCGCGAACGACGCGATGGACCTGCTGGCCAACACCGCGGGCGCCCTGATCGGGGCCGGTGCGGCCACCGCGGTGCGCCTGCTCCGGGACCTGCTGGTCGACCGGCGGGTCGGTCTGGCCAGGGTGGCGAAGCTGGCGGTGGGGGTGGCCGTCGCCGCGGCGGTGGGCGTGGGCGGGCCGGCGTGGGCGGCGTCCGCCGGGCAGGCCGCCGCCGTCGAGCGCCTGGACCAGCTGTTCGCCGGGACGACCCTGGCCGACTACGACCGCCACCGCGACACGACCTGGGACGCCGAGCTGGCCGACCTCGTCCGCGAGTCGGGCCGGCCCACGGCGATCAGCTACCGCGGTGAGACGAAGGCGCTCGAGCGCTACACCTGGCAGGTGTACTTCGCCGTCCGCTGCGTGATCGCCGAATGGACGCCGACGGGCTTCACCACCGTCCAGCTCAGCGGAGGAGCCTGCACCGACCCCCTCGCCGACCACGCCTGAACGAAAACGGGGACAGACCCCTTTTCCGCCACCCCGCAGCGGTCGCGGAAGCCGGGGACGGTTCCTCTCTCGGTCCACCCGGCAGCCAACCGCTGGTCTAGCTTGTCGAGGCCTGTCGCCGGCATCTCGACAGGCTCGATGATCGGTTGGTGGCGGGCTCGATGATCGGTTGGGTGGCGGGCTCGATGATCGGGTGAACGGAAAGGGATCCGCCCCTTACTGTTCAGCGGAACGGGGACGGTTCTCCTTCCGGTCCAACCCCACCCGTGGACCGAGAAGAGAACCGTCCCCGAACCGGGTCAGAGCAAGTCGCTGGCCTCGGTGAGGACGGAACGGAGCATGCCGGCGATCTCGGCGAACTCCGGCTCGCCGATCGTCAGTGGCGGGGCGAGCTGGATCACGGGGTCGCCGCGGTCGTCGGCGCGGCAGTACAGGCCGGCCTCGAACAGGGCCTTCGACAGGAAGCCGCGGAGCAGGCGCTCCGACTCGGCCTCGTCGAACGTCTCCCTGGTCTCGCGGTCCTTGACCAGCTCGATGCCGTAGAAGTAGCCGGCGCCACGCACGTCACCGACGATCGGCAGGTCGCGCAGGCCGTCCAGTGACGCCCTGAACGCCGGGCCGAGGGACGCCACCCGGGCGTTCAGCCCTTCGGCCTCCATCACGTCGAGGTTCGCCATCGCCACCGCGGACGACACCGGGTGCCCGCCGAAGGTGTACCCGTGCGCGAACGTCGTCGTGCCCGTCCGGAACGGCTCGAACAACCGCTCGGACGCGATCATCGCGCCGATCGGGGAGTAGCCGCTGCTCATCCCCTTCGCGCAGGTGATGATGTCCGGCACGTAGTCGTAGTCGGTGCACGCGAACATCGAGCCGATCCGGCCGAACGCGCAGATGGTCTCGTCCGACACCAGCAGCACGTCGTACTCGTCGCAGATCTGCCGGACCCGCTCGAAGTACCCCGGCGGCGGCGGGAAGCAGCCACCGGAGTTCTGCACGGGCTCGAGGAACACCGCCGCGACGGTGTCCGGACCCTCGAACTCGATCACCTCCGCGATCCGGTCGGCCGCCCACTGGCCGAACGCGTACTCGTCGTCCCGCAGGTGCTCCGGCGCCCGGTAGAAGCCGGTGTGCGGCACCTTGAGCGCGCCCGGCACCAGCGGCTCGTACGGGGCCCGCGCCGACGGGATGCCGGTGATCGACAGTGCGCCGTGCGGCGTCCCGTGGTACGCGATCGACCGCGAGACCACCTTGGTCTTCGTGGGCTTGCCGACCAGCTTGAAGTACTGCTTGGCCAGCTTCCACGCCGACTCGACCGCCTCGCCGCCGCCGGAGGTGAAGAACACCCGGTTGAGGTCGCCCGGCGCGTAGCCCGCGAGCCGCTCGGCCAGCTCGATCGCGGCCGGGTGCGCATAGCTCCACAGCGGGAAGTACGCCAGCTGGGACGCCTGTTTCGCCGCCGCCTCCGCCAGCTCGACCCGCCCGTGGCCGACCTGGACGGTGAACAGCCCGGCCAGCCCGTCGAAGTACTCCCGGCCCCGGTCGTCCCAGATCCGGTGGCCCTTTCCGCGGACGATCACCGGCACCTCCGCGCCCTTGCCACCGGCCGAGGCCGGCTCGTAGACCGAGTGCCTGGTGAAGTGCCCCCACAGGTGGTCGCGGGCCGCCACCGCGAGCGGCGTGCCGTCCCGGGTCGTCGCCGTCGCCTCGGGCGCCGCCACCCCGAAGGTGTCGTCCGTGACGCCCAGCGCCGCCTCCGGGACGGCAGGGACAGTGGTCTCGATACTCATCTGGTTCCCCAGTCGTAGTGCTGCTTGTTGAGCTTCAGGTACACGAAGGTCTCGGTGTCGGTCACGCCCGGTACGGTGCGGATCCGGGTCATCAGCAGGTCGAGCAGTTCCGCGTCCCCCTCGCACACCACCTCGACCAGCAGGTCGAAGCTGCCCGCGGTCGTGACCACGTAGTCGACCTGGGGGATCGCGCACAGCTGGTCGGCGATCGGGCCGACGTCGCCGCGCGTCCGGATGCCGATCATGGCCTGCCGGGTGAACCCCACCACCAGCGGGTCGGTGACCGCGACGATCTGCATCACGCCGGCGTCGGTGAGCCGCTGGACGCGCTGGCGCACCGCTCCCTCGGACAGGCCCACATCCTGGGCGATGCTCACGAACGGCTTGCGGCCGTCGGACTGCAGCAGTTCGATGATCCGCTTGTTGGTGGCGTCGATCACAGCCGGTCGCGGCTGGTCGCCGTTCGTCGAGCCCTCGCTGCGAGGTAGTGCCATGCGCTGATCCTGCCCTGCGAGCATCGGAGTTGGCAAACCAATTTTGCTACGACTTTCGTAATAATTACGGAAGAACGATTGCGGATTCGGCGGCCTCGCTGCAAGATTCTTCCTCATCAAGGGTTCGATCGGAGGGGCCGGATGACTGAGGCGGCAACGGTGCGCAACTTCATCGGGGGCGGCTACGCCGAGCCGGCGGCGGACGCGTTCAGCGACGTCGTCGACCCGGCGACAGCCGAAGTGGTGGCCCGGGCTCCGATCTCCGGAGCCGACGACGTGGACGCCGCCTACGCCGCGGCCGCCGAGGCATTCCGCACCACCTGGGGACGGACGACGCCCGCGGAGCGGCAGCTCGCCCTGCTGAAGATCGCGGACGCGGTCGAGGCCCGCGCCGAGGAGTTCGTCGAGCTGGAAGCCCGGCAGACCGGCAAGCCGCTGAGCCTGACCGCGTCCGACGAGATCCCGCCGATGGTCGACCAGCTGCGCTTCTTCGCCGGCGCGGCCCGCGTGCTGGAGGGGCGCGCGGCTGCCGAGTACCTGGCCGGCCACACCTCCTGGATCCGCCGTGAGCCGATCGGCGTCGTCGGCCAGGTCACGCCGTGGAACTACCCGGTGATGATGGCGGCCTGGAAGATCGGCCCGGCGCTGGCCGCCGGCAACACCGTGGTGCTGAAGCCGGCCGAGACCACCCCGCTGACCACCCTGCTGCTGGCCGAGGTGGCCGCCGAGTTCCTGCCGCCGGGCACGCTGAACGTGGTCACCGGCGACCGGGACACCGGACGCCTCGTTGTCGAGCACCCCACGCCGGCGCTGGTCGCGATCACCGGCTCGGTGCGCGCGGGCGCAGAGGTCGCGGCGAGCGCGGCGCCCGCCCTGAAGCGGGTCCACCTCGAACTGGGTGGCAAGGCGCCCTGCATCGTGTTTGACGACGCCGACCTCGAGGCCGCCGCCGAGGGCCTGGGCATGGCCGGCTACTTCAACGCCGGCCAGGACTGCACGGCCGCCACCCGTGTCCTCGTCCACCAGCGGCTGCACGACGACCTGGCCGCGGCGCTGGCCGACTACGCGAAGAACACCGTGGTCGGCCCGCCCGACACCCCGGACGCGCTGTTCGGCCCGGTGAACAACTCCGCCCAGCTGGCCCGGGTGGCCGGGTTCATCGACCGGCTGCCCGACCACGCCGACCTCGTCGCCGGCGGACGCCGCCGCGACGACCTGGGCGCCGGCTTCTTCTACGCGCCCACCGTCGTCTCCGGGCTGCGCCAGGACGACGAGGCGGTCCAGTCCGAGATCTTCGGCCCGGTGATCACCCTGCAGTCGTTCACCGACGAGGCCCAGGCCGTCGCCTGGGCGAACGGCGTCGAGTACGGCCTGGCCTCGAGCGTGTGGACGCGCGACTTCGGCCGCGCCATGCGGGTGAGCAAGGAGCTCGACTTCGGCTGCGTGTGGATCAACACCCACATCCCGCTGGTCGCGGAGATGCCGCACGGCGGCTTCAAGCGCTCCGGCTACGGCAAGGACCTTTCCATGTACGGCTTCGAGGACTACACCCGGATCAAGCACGTCATGGCCAACATCGAATCCTGACCCATCGTCCACGAAGGAGCGCCGCATGCCCGACCGGTCAGCCGATCCGCTGTTCACCTCGTTCGCACGTTCTGCGATCTCGCGCCGCGCCGCCCTGGCCGGCATCGCCGGGACGGCCGTCGCCGGGCTGCTCGCCGGCTGCGGCTCGCCCGGCCGAAACCCCGGGGCGTCCGGCTCGGCCAGCAGGACGCCGGTCGCCGCGCCCGACAAGTCCGACACCGACAAGGTGGTGAACTGGTCGAACTGGCCGGAGTACATCGACGTGGACGACGACGGGAAGCACCCGTCGATCCAGGGCTTCACCAAGGACACCGGCATCAAGGTCAACTACAACGAGGACTACAACGACAACGACGAGTTCTTCGCGAAGGTCCGTCCGCTGCTGGAGGCGGGGCAGGACACCGGCCGGGACACCTGGATCAGCACCGACTGGATGGTCGCCCGGCTGATCCGGCTGGGCTACGTCCAGCCGCTCGAGTACGCCAACATCCCGAACCTGGCCAACCTCGAACCGTCCATGAAGGACGTGCCGTTCGACCCGGGCCGGGTCTACTCGCTGCCGTGGCAGAGCGGCTTCGTCGGCATCGCCTACAACCCGAAGGCGACCGGCGGACGGAAGGTGACCAGCGTCGACCAGCTGCTGCACGACCCGGCGCTGAAGGGCAAGGTGACCATGCTCACCGAGATGCGCGACACGGTCGGGGTGGTGCTGATCGAGCAGGGGGTGAACCTCGCCGACGTCACCGCCGAGCAGTTCGCGGCGGCGCTGGCGGTGGTGCAGGAGGCCAAGGACGCGGGCCAGATCAAGGGCTTCACCGGCAACGAGTACACCAAGCCGCTCGCCTCCGGG
>DAINOM010000152.1:0-8905 GCA_036735445.1 Propionicimonas sp. | reverse complement strand
AGAGATCGCCGGCCTGATCGCGGCCGTGGCCGCGGTGGCGTTCGTCGTGTTCTGTGCCGTCCCGCTGCTGAAGCTCGGCAGGGTGCTGGAGGAACTCCGCCTCGCCGTCCGCGACCTCGGGCACAACTCGGTGCCGATCCTGCAGGAGCTGAAGGGCACCGTGACGGCGACCAACACCGAGCTGGGCAAGCTCAGCGTGGTGACCGAGGACGTCGCGAAGGTGAGCCAGCACGCGACCGTGGTCAGTGAGAACGCGGCCCAGCTCTCCACGCTGTTCGCCTCGACGCTGGGCGGCCCGCTGATCAAGACCGCGGCGTTCACCTACGGTGTGCGCCAGGCGGTGACCGGCAGGAAGGCCGCCGGCGGCAAGAAGAAGGTCAAGTGATGGGCAAGCGGCTGTTCTGGTTCGCCGTCGGCGTGGGCCTGACCGCGCTGATCGTGGTCAAGGGTCGCGAGTACTACGAGCGCTTCACGCCGAAGGGTGTGGCCGACCAGATCGAGAAGAGCCGCAGCGGGCTGGTCGACTGGGTCGGCGAGTTCCTCACCACCATGGGCGAGGCGATGGACACCCGCGAGGGCGAACTGCGAGAGGCTCTCGGCCTGGACGAGTGAACCCGTCCGGCACACCGGACCGTCTCGTCCAGGAGGACCATCCGCTTCCGCAGTACCGGCGCTCCGCGCCGCTCCCGACAAGGACAATCGACCATGAAAACAGCTGACATCCGCCAGCGCTTCCTCGACTACTTCGCGGCTCGCGGCCACGTCATCGTGCCGTCGGCGCCGCTGGTCTACAACGACCCGACCCTGCTCTTCGTCAACGCCGGCATGGTGCCGTTCAAGCCGTACTTCACCGGCGCGGAGGACGCCCCCTACGACCGCGCGGTGAGCGTGCAGAAGTGTGTCCGCACGCTCGACATCGAGGAGGTGGGCAAGACCACCCGGCACGGCACGTTCTTCCAGATGAACGGCAACTTCTCCTTCGGCGACTACTTCAAGGAAGGCGCCATCGAGTACGCCTGGGAGCTCGTCACCGGCTCGCCGGCCGACGGCAACTACGGCTTCGACCCGGACAAGGTCTGGGTGACCGTCTACCTCGACGACGACGAGGCCGCGGCCCTGTGGCGCAAGGTCGGCATCCCGGACGAGCGGATCCAGCGCCGGGGACTGAAGGACAACTACTGGCACATGGGCGTCCCCGGTCCCGGTGGTCCCTGCAGCGAGATCTACATCGACCGCGGACCCGAGTTCGGCCCGGACGGCGGGCCGATCGTGGACGAGGACCGCTTCCTGGAGATCTGGAACCTCGTCTTCCAGACCGAGGAGCTGTCCGCCGTCCGCGCGAAGGACGACTTCGACGTGGCCCGGCAGCTGCCCAGCAAGAACATCGACACCGGCATGGGCCTGGAGCGCACGGCGTACCTGCTGCAGGGCGTCGCGAACATGTACGAGATCGACGAGATCTTCCCGGTGATCACCAGGGCGGCCGAGCTGGCGGGCACGACCTACGGCGCCGATCCGCAGTCGGACGTCCGACTGCGCGTGGTCGGCGACCACGTCCGGTCGTCGCTGATGCTGATGACCGACGGCGTCACCCCCGGCAACGAGGCGCGCGGCTACGTGCTGCGCCGGCTGCTGCGCCGCAGCGTCCGCTCGATGCGGCTGCTCGGCGTCACCGATCCGGTGCTGCCCGCGCTGCTGCCGGTGAGCCGCGACCTGATGTCGGCCTCCTACCCGGAGATCGCCGAGCAGTGGTCGCGCGTCAGCCAGGTCGCGTACGGCGAGGAGGACGCGTTCCGCCGCACGCTCGCGGCCGGCACCCAGATCTTCGACCTCGCCGCGGGCCAGGCCCGGGCGGAGCACACCACCGAGATCTCCGGCGACCGGGCCTTCGCGCTGCACGACACCTACGGCTTCCCGATCGACCTCACGCTGGAGATGGCGGCCGAGCAGGGGCTGAGCGTCGACCAGGCCGGCTTCCGGCGCCTGATGCAGGAGCAGAAGGACCGGGCGCGGGCCGACGCGAAGGCCAAGAAGGGTTCTGCCACGGCGACCGAGGCGTACCGGACGCTGCGCGCCGAGGGCGAGGTGCCGTTCCTCGGCTTCACCGACCTGGTCGCGGACGCGAAGGTGCGCGGCATCGTCGCGGACGGCCGGCTGGTCGACCGCGCCGTGCCGGGTGACGTCGTGGAGGTGGTCCTCGACCAGACCCCGTTCTACGCGGAGGCCGGTGGCCAGGACGCCGACTCCGGACTGATCACCGGCGACGGCCTCAGCCTCGAGGTGCTGGACGTGCAGCGTCCGGTGCAGGGACTGGTCGTACACAAGGTGCGGGTCGACGACGGCGAACTCGCGGCGGGCTCGCGGGTGGTCGCGGCCGTCGACGCGCAGGCCCGGGCCGGCGCGTGCCAGGCGCACACCGCGACCCACATCGTCAACGCGGCGCTGCGGCAGCTGCTGGGGGAGTCGACCCACCAGGCCGGCTCGTACAACAAGCCCGGCTACCTGCGCTTCGACTTCAACTCGCCGCAGGCGCTGAGCGTCACGCTGAAGGAGGAGCTGGAGGGCGTCAGCAACGAGGCCATCCGCTCCGACTACGAGGTGACCGCCCGGGAGCTGCCGCTGGCGGAGGCGAGGGCGCTCGGGGCGCAGGCGATGTTCGGCGAGAAGTACGGCGACATCGTCCGGATGGTCGAACTCGGCGGGCCATGGTCCCGTGAGCTGTGCGGCGGCACCCACGTCGAGCGCACGTCGCAGATCGGGCTGCTGAGCCTGCTGGGGGAGTCGTCGGTGGGCTCCGGCCTGCGCCGGGTGGAGGCGTTCGTCTCCACCGACGCGTTCGCGCACCTGGCGAAGGAGCGCGCCCTCGTCGCGGGACTGGCCGACCTGCTGAAGGTGCAGCCCGACCAGCTGACCGACCGGGTCGCGAAGCTCGTGGCGCAGGTGAAGGCCGCCGAGAAGGAGATCGCGAGCCTGCGCACGCGCGAGCTGCTCGGCAACGTGCCGGCGCTGGTCGCCGCGGCCGAGCAGGTGGGTGGCTACGAACTGGTCGCCAGGCACCTTCCGGGGACTCCGGCCGACGACCTGCGCACCCTGGCGATGGAGGTGCGGGGTGCGTTCGGCGGTCGTGCGGGAGTGGTGGCGCTGATCGGTGGCCCTTCTACCCTTCGACAGGCTCAGGACAACGCGGGCTCAGGACCGGCTGCAAAGGCCGTCCTGATCGTGGCCACCACCGACGCCGCCCGGACGCTCGGTGCGAAGGCGGGCGCGCTGGTCGCGGCTGGTGCGGCGGCGCTCGGTGGCCGCGGCGGCGGCCGGGACGACCTCGCCCAGGGCGGTGGCACCCAGGTGGACGCCGCGCCGAAGGCCCTGGCCGACATCCGCGCCGCGCTGGCCGGCTAATCGTGCGCAGGGGCGTCCGGCTGGCCCTCGACTGGGGGAAGGCCAGGATCGGGGTCGCGGCGAGCGACCCGGACGGGATCCTGGCCCACCCCGTCACCACGGTGCCGGCCGGTGCCGACGCCCTCGCCCGGATCCGTGGCCTGGTCGCGGAGTACGAGCCGCTGGAGGTCGTCCTGGGGCTGCCGCGCAACCTGGCCGGGGCCGAGGGTCCGGCGGCGATCGCCGTCCGGGAGGTGGCCGCGGAACTCGCCGTTGTCCTTCCCGGCGTGCCGATCCGGCTGGTGGATGAGAGACTGACCACGGTGACCGCGTCCCGGCAGTTGTCCGGGGCCGGACGCAACACCCGTCGGCAGCGCCCGGTGATCGACCAGGCAGCGGCCGTGGCACTCTTGGAGCAGACCCTGCACCACGAACGCACGACCGGCCGGCCCCCGGGGGAGCTCCTCCCGGAACCGGCGGAAGGAAGGACTCCTGCGGATGAGTAACCGATTCCCCGGGGAGATCAAGGACCCCGAGACCGGGAAGCTGGACTACAAGGAGATCTGGTACAAGGTCCGCTCGGCGTTCGCCGTGCTGCTCTCCCTCTCCGTGTTCGTCACCGGCGGCTGGTTCGTCTACTCCAAGGCGCAGGACGCGTGGATGGAGTACCGGACGGCGGAGGACTACGTCGGCGAGGGCATCGCGCCGGTCGAGGTGACCATTCCGAAGGGGGCGGCGTTGTCCGACATCGCCGACATCCTCGTCCAGGCGGACGTGGTGAAGACCACGAAGGCCTTCACGCGCGAGGCGGCGGCGAACGGCAACCCGTCGATCCCGTACGGCAAGTACAACCTCAAGACGCAGCTTCCGGCGAAGGTCGCCCTGGCCATGCTGCTCGACCCCAAGAACGTCGTGCACAACCGGATGACGTTGCGTGAGGGGCTGCGGCTGACCGAGTCGGTGAAGGCCATGGCGAAGGCCAGCGGTCTGCCGGAGAAGGACTTCACGAAGGCACTCAAGGACTGGAAGAAGCTGGGCCTGCCCAACTGGGCCAAGCGTGGCGCGGAGGGCTTCCTGTTCCCGGACACCTACGAGCTGCCGGAGAAGCCGGCTGTGGCATCGGTGATCAAGCTGACCACGAAGCAGTTCAACCGGGTGGCGGACGAACTCTCCTTCCTCGACGGTGCGAAGGCCCTGGGCTACACGCCGTACCAGGTGCTGGTCATGGCCAGCATCATCGAGAGAGAGGCCGGCAGCAACGACGAGGACCGCGCCAAGATCGCCCGGGTGTTCTACAACCGGCTGGCCCAGGGCATCCTCCTGCAGTCCGACGCCACGGTCGCCTACGCCAACAAGATCACCGGCCGGGTGTTCACCACGGCCGAGGAGCGCAAGATCAACTCGCCCTACAACACGTACCGGTTCAAGGGGCTGCCGGCCGGACCCATCTCCTCGCCCGCCCGGAAGTCGCTGGACGCCGCCCTGCATCCCGCGGAGGGCACCTGGCTGTACTTCACCGTGGTGAACCTGGACACCGGCGAGACCGCGTTCGCGAACACCCTCGAGGAGCAGAACGTGAACTCGGCCAAGCTGCAGCAGTGGTGCCAGGCATCCCAGGCCAACCGCGACAAGTGCAACGGCAAGTAGCGGGTCCATGCTGCGCTACCTGACCGCCGGCGAGTCGCACGGCCGGGCCCTCGTCGCGACGATCGAGGGCATCCCGGCCCATGTCGGGATCACGTCCGCCGACATCGCAGACGCTCTGTCCCGGCGCCGGCTGGGTACCGGTCGGGGCGCGCGGATGAAGTTCGAGGCCGACGAGGTGACGATCCTCGCCGGCGTGCGCCACGGCGAGACGCTGGGATCTCCGATCGCGATCCAGGTGGGCAACTCCGAGTGGCCGAAGTGGGAGACGGTGATGTCGCCCGATCCCGTCCCGGCCGACGAACTGGACGCGCTGGCCCGCAACGCCGCCCTGACCCGGCCACGACCCGGCCACGCCGACCTGCCCGGCATGCAGAAGTACGACTGGGACGAGGCCCGGCCGATCCTCGAACGCGCTTCCGCCCGCGAGACCGCGGCCCGGGTCGCGCTCGGCCGGGTTGCCACCGCCTTCCTGGAGCAGGCCCTCGGCATCCGGGTGTTCAGCCACGTGGTGCGGATCGGCCCGGTGGAGAGCACGGGCTCCGTGCTGCCGGGGCCGGACGACCTGGCGGCGATCGACGCGCACCCCGTCCGCTGTTTCGACGCCGCGGCCGGTGAGGCCATGCTGGCCGAAATTGCTGCGGCGAAGACCGACGGCGACACCCTCGGTGGGGTGGTCGAAGTGCTGGCCTACGGACTGCCGCCGGGCCTCGGTTCGCACACCCAGGGTGACCGCAGGCTGGACGCCAGGCTCGCCGGCGCACTGATGGGCATCCAGGCGATCAAGGGCGTGGAGGTCGGCGACGGGTTCGCCCTCGCCGCCACCCGGGGCAGCCTCGCCCACGACGAGATGCTGCCCGCCGACTCGGGCGTCCACCGGCTGTCCAACCGGTCCGGCGGGACCGAGGGCGGCATGAGCAACGGCGAGGTGCTGCGCGTCCGGGCGGCGATGAAGCCGATCGCCACCGTCCCGCGGGCTCTGCGGACGATCGACGTGACCACCGGCGAGGCGGCGCAGGCCCATCACCAGCGTTCCGACGTGTGCGCGGTGCCCGCGGCCGGGGTGGTGGCCGAGGCGATGGTCGCCCTCGTGCTGGCCGAACTCGCCCTGGAGAAGTTCGGTGGTGACTCGCTGGCCGAGGTGCGGCGCAACCACGCCGGCTACCTGGCCCGGCTGGCCGAGCGGCGCCTCGGTTGAGCCGTCCCGACCTCGTGCTGGTCGGCATCCCGGGTTCCGGGAAGTCCACGGTCGCGGCCCTGCTCGCGGGGCAGCGGGGCCTGCCGCTGGTCGAGGTGGACGACCTGGTCGAGGCCGAACTCGGCCAGTCCGCCGAGGAGGCGTTCGCCGACGGCGAGGCCGGCTACCGGGCGGTGGAGGAACGGGTGTCGCTGGCCGCGCTGGCCGGTCCCGGCGTGGTGGCGCTGGGCAGCGGCGCCGTGGACTCCGCAGCCGTCCGCGAGGCGCTGGCCGGAGCGCCGGTCGTGTGGCTGCGGACGTCCGTCGCGATCGCGACGCGGCGGTTGGGCATGAACAGCTTCGGGATGGCCGCACTGGTCGCCATCCGGGATCGCATGGACGCCCTGCTCGCGGAACGGGCACCCTGTTACGCGGCGGTGGCCACCTACGTCGTGGACACCGACCGGCTGACCGCCGTCGAGGTGGCGGCAGCCATCTCCGAACTGCAAGGAGCCGTGCGATGACCTGGGAGCCGATCGACGTGGCCACCGACCAGCCCTACCAGGTGCTGGTCGGTGCGGGGGTGTCGAAGCTGCTGCCGCAGTTCCTGGACGGTGTGGAGCGGGTCGCGGTGATCCACCCGCCCGGGCTGGCACCGCTGCTGCCGGCGATCACGGCAGGCCTCGACCAGCAGGTGACCGCGATCCGCGTGCCCGAGGCCGAGGCGGGCAAGACCGCCGAGGTGCTGCAGCGCTGCTGGGAGGCCCTCGCCGAAGCCGGCTTCACCCGCTCCGACGCCGTGCTCGGTCTCGGCGGCGGGGCGACGACCGACCTGGCGGGTTTCGTGGCGGCGACCTGGCTGCGGGGGGTGCGCTACCTGGCGCTGCCGACGTCGCTGCTGGCGATGGTGGACGCGGCCGTCGGCGGCAAGACGGGGATCAACCTGTCCGCGGGCAAGAACCTCGTCGGGGCGTTCCACGAGCCGTTCACGGTGCTCGCCGACCTGGACTTCCTCGCCACCCTGCCGGACGACGAGTTGCGCTCGGGCATGGCCGAGGTGCTGAAGTGCGGCTTCATCGCCGACCCGGCGATCCTCGACGAGTTCGAGGAGGACCCGGAGGACGCCCTGCGTCCGGCCAGCGAACGGCAGGCGAAGCTGATCCGGCGGGCGGTGGCGGTCAAGGCCGCCGTGGTGGCCACCGACCTGCGGGAGCGGACGTCGTCCGGCGGCGACATCGGCCGGGAGGCGCTCAACTACGGCCACACGCTCGGCCACGCCATCGAACGGCAGGAGCACTTCCTGTGGCGGCACGGCCAGGCCGTGTCGGTGGGCATGGTGTACGCCGCGGAGCTCGCCCTGCGCCTGGACCTGATCGACCGCGAACTCGTCGCCCGGCATCGGCGGGTGCTGTCGCTCGCCGGCCTGCCCACCGCCTACCCGGACGGCGCGTGGCTGAGCCTGCGGGAGACGATGAGCCTGGACAAGAAGACCCGCGGCTCGAACCTGAGGTTCGTGCTGCTCGCCGCCCTTGGCGTGCCGACGATCGTCTCCGGGCCGCCGGAGGGACTGCTCGCCGACGCCTTCCTCGGCCTCAACGAGGGCTGATGTACGTCCCCGCACACTTCGCCATGACCGAAGGGCAGATCGCGACCGTGCTCGCGTCCGGCGCGGCGGGCGACCTGGTCACGTCCGGGCCGGACGGTCTCGTCGCCACCTACGTCCCGATGCTGCACGAGGCGGACGGCAGCCCGCACGGCCGCCTGGTCGGCCACCTCTCGCTGGTGAACGACCAGTGGCGGGCGGCAGCCGACGCCCCGGTCGAGGCACTGTTCATCCTGCACGGGCCCGGCGACTATGTGGATGCGGAATGGCTGAGCCGGCCGGGTGCTCCGAACGTGCCGACGTGGAACTACGTCACCGTGCACGCGTGGGGCGAACTGGTGGTGCATCGCGAGCGCGAGTGGCTGCTGGGGGCCGTCCGCCGGCTCAGCGCAGCGCACGGCGACGCGTCCGTGGACGCGATGGAATCCGCGGCGGTGGACAAGCTGCTGCGGGCGATCGTCGGCGTGGAACTGCGGATCACCCGGCTCGACGGCAAGGCGAAGATGAGCCAGAACAAGACGCCCGAGGTGGTCGGCCAGGTGATCGACGGCCTCCGCAACGCCGGCGGTGACGCCACCGCCGACTGGATGGCCGAGCACTCGCTGCCGAGAGCCCAGGCCAAGGCCGACCTGCTGGCCGGTCTGCGGCGCCAACCCACCCGCTCCCTGAGGGGCCGTCGAAACCCGCCCGCTCCCTGAGGAGCCGTCGACACTACCCGCCCGGTCCCTGAGGAGCCGTCCGAGGAACGAGGACGGCGTCACGAAGGGCGGAAGCCGATCCGCTCGCCAAGCCCTGACTGCCAGTTTTCCGGGCATCCCACCGCCGTAGCGGGCAAGATCGCGGCGGACTGCCAGGTTCTTCGGGCTATTCGCCCATTTCCGAGCTCGGTATGCCGGGGATCCTGGCAGTCACCGCGGACGCCCGCACCAATCCTCCCGATATGCCGTGAAAGGTGGCAGTCACCGGGGGAGGTCCCGGCGTTCGCCGGGATGACCTGAGGGCGTTCGCCGGGATGACCTGAGGGCGTTCGCCGGGATCTCGGCGGGCCGCTAGACTGAGCGGTCGCGATTGCCGGACGGAACGAAAGCGGGCGCACGTGCCAA
>DAINOM010000151.1:0-8912 GCA_036735445.1 Propionicimonas sp. | reverse complement strand
AACTCGTTCTGGTAGACGGCGGAGGTGAACTCAGCCATGGTCAGGCTGCTCCTTCGGTTCGCTGGGGACTGCCGCTCCCAGAGTAGGCGACGCAGGTTCGGGGACGGGCGCGGGGACGCGGGCCAGCGCGACCGTGATGTTGTCGTGGCCGCCCTGGGCGGTCGCCCAGGTGACCAGGTGCTGGGCGGTGGTCGTCGGATCCCCGGCGTCGGCCGCCGCCTCGACCACCTGGGCGGCCAGTTCCTCCGGGGCGGACGCGTAGTTCCACAGTCCGTCCGAGCAGACCACCAGCCAGCCCGGTTCCGGGACCGCGAGGACGCCGGTGCGGGGCACGATGTCGAGGGAGTCCCGGCCCAGCCACTTCGTGATCGCGTGCGCACGCGGCAGGGCTTCCGCCTCCTCACGGGCCATGCCTTCGGCGATGAACGCCTGCGCCATCGAGTCGTCCACGCTCAGCAGCTGCTGCTGCGCGCCGCCGATGAAGTACACCCGGGAGTCGCCCAGGTTCGCGTAGTGCACCCGGTCGCCGACCACCACCGCCGCGGCGAACGTGGCGGACGCGGCGTTGGTGCTGTCCGCGGCCGTCGTGGCGACCACCGCGGCGTTGGCCTCGGCGGTGGCGGCCACCAGCGCCCCGGCCATGGCGGCGTCGTCCAGGTCGGCGCCGCCGAGCCGCTCGACCAGCACGTCGCGTGCCTTCTCAGCCGCGGCCATCGCGGCGACGTCGGAGTCGATGCTGGTGGACACCCCGTCGCACACCACCAGCACCGCCCGGCCGTCCTGCGCCCACAGGGCCATCGCGTCCTCGTTGCGATGGTGCTGGACGCCGCGGTCGCACACCCCGCCGACCCATTCGGCGGGCGTCGCGGTGAAGTGGTCGCGAGCGCTGGGAGCCTTGGCGCCACACGTCTGGCAGTAGCCGTCCGAGCCGACCGTGCCGCCACACACCGGGCACGACGTGAGATGGCTGACCCGCGCACCCAGGCGCCGTGTCTGCGTGGACGGCGCGTCGGCGGGCGGCGTCTGCGCGGGCGCCGGTGCGGGTGCCGTCGGGATCAGCGGGTTGCCGCACGCCTCGCAGTACCAGGCCGCCGGGTCGATCGGGGCGCCGCAGTCGGGGCAGGTGGGGGCCCTTCGTGACGCCTCGCTGGCCTCGCTGGCGCTCGGCTCCTCAGGGAGCGGCGGGGGGCGGGCGCTCGGCTCCTCAGGGAGCGGTTGGGGGACGGGGGAGTTCGGCTCCTCAGGGAGCGGTGGGGGGAGGTCAGGGAGCGGTTGGGGGAGGGTCGGCCACTCGGAATCAGTCACAGCAGGCTCCAGGGACGAAGGGAGTTGGCGACATCGACGTAGCCCGCACGGACGGCAGGGTCGTCGGCCAGCCGGCCGAGGTCACGGTAGGCGCCGGCGAGCCGGTCGCGCAGCATCGCGGGCGTCAGGGTCTCGCCGCCCAGCCGCAGGGGGTTCCCGTTGCCGGTGAGCGTCAACGCGCGGCGGTACAGCAACGCCTCGTACTGCGCCTCGGTCTCCGGTTCGAGCCGTGCCTGGGCGATCGCCTGGAACGCCTCGTCCATGCCGTCGCCGTCGGCGGCCAGCGTGACCAGGTGCCGCGCCTTCAGCCGCTGCGACTCCGGGTAGCCGCGAGACGTGCTCGGCACGAGTTCGAGGGCCGCCAGCGATCCCGGCAGGTCGTTGCGGGCCGCCCGCACCCGGGCCAGCCCGAAGGCCGCCGGGGTGACGTACGCCGCGTCCGTGCTCGCGCAGGTGCGGTACAGGCCCTCGGCGATGTCGAGTTCGCCGCCCAGCTCGCAGGCCAGCGCCAGCGCCAGCTTGGGTGCGAGTTCGCCGGGCACCTGGCCGTAGACGGCGTTGAAGGAGCTCTGCGCGGTCTTGTAGTCCCGCGCGTGCAGGGCGCCGATGCCGGCCAGCCAGACCGCCCGCCACTCCCACGGGTCGTTGGTCAGCAGCTTGCGCACGCACTCGTCCACCAGCTTGGGGTTGTTCGCCTCCAGTGCGGCCTGGCCGCGGGCGAGCAGCACCTCCGGTGACACCGACGGCGGGGCGGACAGGGCGGCGAGCCGCTGCACCGGGTCCTCGACGCTGATCCGGGAAAGCCACGCGGCCTGCGGGTCGGAGGGGTCGGGGCGCAGCCGCGGCAGCTGCTGCCGCTGCCCGTACCGCTCGCTGGCGACGGTCGGCGCCTCGAACAGCACCGAGGACGCGGCCGTCGTGGCGACGCCGGGAGTGGCCGTCGCGACCACCTCGCGGAGCACGCCCAGCATCTGCAGGCGCAACTCCTCCGCGGAGGTGAACCGGTCGTTCGGGTCGGGCGCGCAGGCCTTGAGCAGCAGCCGGTACAGCGAGTCGTGCGCGGCGAACGCCGGCAGCTCGTCCGCGGGCGGGGTCCGCGACTCGTACTCGGTCTGGTAGCCGGGCACCTCCGCGCTGAGCACCATCAGCGTCCGGCCCACCGTGAAGATGTCGGAGGCGACGGACGGGCCGAGCGTGGCGACCTCGGGGGCCTGGAAGCCGACCGTGCCGTAGATCGCCGAGTCCTCGTCGCCGATGTGCCGCACGCCGCCGAGGTCGATCAGCTTCAGCGAGTCGCCGACCTGGATCACGTTGTCCGGCTTGAAGTCGCAGTACAGCAGGCCCAGTTCGTGCAGGTAGCCCAGTGCCGGCAGGATCTCGATCAGGAACGCCAGCGACTGGTCGACCGGCAGCGGATCGGCCTCGCCGTGGTTCGCCGTCATCCGCTGCTTGAGCAACTGCTTGAGCGAGCGGCCGCCGACGTACTCCATCACGATGTAGCCGGCGTTGTCGTGGGTGACGAAGTTGTAGATCTCGACGATCTGGGGGTGCTCCACCCGGGCGAGGAAGCGCTGCTCGCCGATCGCGGCGGCGACGGCGTCCCGGTCACCGGAGTTGAGCAGGCCCTTCAGCACCACCCACCGGCCGGAGACGTTGCGGTCCTTGGCCAGGTAGATCCAGCCCATGCCGCCGTGCGCCAGCGCGCCGACGACCTCGTACTGCCCGGCGACCACGTCCCCGGCCTGCAGCTTGACCGTGTACGAGTACGGCGCCCCGCACGACGGGCAGAAGCCCTCCGACCGGGAGGCCACGTTCTCCGCGCCCTGGCCGACCTTGACGCCGCAGCGTGCGCAGACCCGGGCGTCCAGCGGCACCTCCGGATTGGCCAGCACCGCCTTGCTCGGGTCGATCGCCGGAGCCGGCGGGACGCGGGTCAGCCCCGCCCCGATCCGTCCGGTGGTGAGCCGTTCCGAACTGGTGTGCCGCTTGGGCCGGCCGCCGAAGGAGGTCGCGCGCGCCGAGCCGAGCGCGGTCGAGCCGAGGTGGATGGAGGTCCTGGTCACCGAGGTGCCGGGCGACAGCGGCGCGGACGGGGACTCCGGCGGGGCGTCGGGCGCGCCGCAGACGTCGCAGTAGCCGTCCACGATGTGCCCCGGACAGCCCGGCTGCCGGCAGGCGCCGGTGGCCCGGACGGACGGCCGGCTGCCCGGCACGCCCCGACCGACCGGCATGGTGGTGCCGGGCATGCCGCAGACGTCGCAGTAGCCGTCGACGATGGTGCCGGTGCAGCCCGGCTGGGCGCACTTCATCGACGGCTCCCCGACAGGTAGTCGAGTTGCGCGGAGAACGCGCTCAGGAGCTGCTGGACGACCGGCAGCACGACCGGGCTCCCGGCCAGCACGCTGGCGGCCGCCGCGGCGATCTCCTGCAGGTGGGCGTCGGCCGCGTGGCCCAGGCCGTTGGCCTTCGCCTGCAGAGCCGCCAGCAGGGATGCGGCCGCGTCCCGCTGGGTGAGCGCGCTGGCCAGGGCCGCGTGCGCGTCGGTGAGCTGGGCGTCCACCCGGGCGAGCCCGTCGACGTAGCCCACCAGGGCGGTGCGCGTGTTCGGTACGGGGCCGAGCCCTGCCACGCTCGGCAGGACGGTGTCCGGCGCCGGCCAGACCGACGCGCTGACCTGCGTGGCGAGCGCGCGGACCGCCTGCTCCCGCGCGGACGCCTCGGCCAGCTGCTCCCGTGCCCTGGTCAGCAGGTCGCGGGCCTCCCGCCGTTGCGCCGCGCCGACGATCAGGTCGCGTTCGAGCCGTGCGGCGTCGATCTCCAGCGTGCCGAGCAGGCCGCCGATGTCGCCGCCGCGCGTCCGCTTCTCCCCGAGGTCCGTGGTGCGGGCTGCCAGCGTGGCCAGCTTGGCCTGCGCGGCGGGGGCGAGCGCCGGCGGTTCGAGCTTCACCTGGTCGCGGATCCGCTCCAGCTGGGCGCGCAGGTCGCGCAGCCGGATCTGCTGCTGCTCGGCATTCGGATCGGTGTCCAGACGGGTGCGCAGCTGCGCGACCAGGGCGTCGCACAGGCGCCCGGCCTCGGGCAGGGACACCGACATCGACTGCAGCTGGGCCACCTCGCTGCCGGCGGTGTCGAGCCGTCCCCAGATCAGGGCGGAGAGCCGCTCGAGTTCCTGCTGGCCGACTCGGCCGGAGTCCCAGGTGGCCAGCAGCAGGTTCTGCCGGGTCTTCGCCGCCTGCCACAGGGCGAGGGCCAGCGCCATGTCCTGGGTGAGCTCGGTCTGGCGGCCGGAGGAGACGATCTGCTCGTCCAGCGCGTCGAGCTCGGCGCGGCGGCCACCCAGCCAGGCGTCCAGCCGGCCCAGGTAGGCGAGCAGGTCGGCCGGCCGCGCGGCGACGCCGAGCTGGCCGGGGGCGGCGGGGGACACGGTGGTCATGCGGGGTCCCCGCGGAGTTGTTCGGGGGAGCGCAGCGGCGGAGAAGAACTGCGTGGGGTGCTCATCGGTACTCCCTGAGCCGTCGGTCGATGCCGATCACGCCGAGGACGGCCCCGGCGACGGCGAGGATGATCGCGATCACCAACTGCAGGACAAGGCCAGAGCGGGCGCTCTGGGGCTCGTCCGCAGCGGTGGCGGTGGCCGCACCCACCACGGCCTCGGCGCGGTCGCGGAACGCATTCGCCGCCCCGGCCACGCTCTTGCTGTCGTCGCCGAGCAGGGCCGCGGACGCCGCCTTCCAGTCGCCCTTGGTCATCTGGGTGACGAGCGAGGACTTCGCCGAGTCGACAGCCTTCAGCCCCGAGATGCTCTCCTGGTCGGCCGCGGCGCCGGCCGCATCGAACGCCTTCGTGAACGCCGAACCCGCGGACGTCGTCCAGGTCTGGTTGAGCACGGCGGTGGTCAGCACGCGTTGCGCAGTGTCGAGTTCGGTGACGGCCGTCGTCGCGTTCACCACGTGGGTGAACTGCACGTTCCGGCTGGTGTCGGACGCGGCGGAGGCCGCTCCCTGCGCCGCGGTGGTCATGCCGAGCACCAGCAGCACGGCGACGGCGGCACCGACCAGGCCGACGTTCAGCACCCGGTGACTGCGCTGCGCCAGCACCCAGCTGACCCACCCGATGCCCGCGATCACGGCGAGCGCGACCAGCAGGGCGGCCGGGGAGCCCTGGCTCCAGGGACGCGCCTGCGCCTCGGTGCTGAGCTGCTTCTGGAGGGTGCCGATCTGGCTCGCCAGGTTGTCGAGCTGGTCGGAGGCGCCGGCGAGCAGGGGCAGTGCCGCCGTCCGGCTCGCGCCCGCGGCGGCGTGGATGTTCACCGAGTAATCGAGCACGCTGCGGCTGAGCTCGGCGAGCGCGTCCGCGTCCTGCGGGCGGTCCTTCGCGGCCGCGATCAGCAGCGCATTCGCCGTCGCGACCTCCTCGACCGCGGCCACCGCGGCCTTCCCCTCCGGGTTCTGCCCGGCGACGACACTGCGGGCGGCGAGGTCCGCGGCCCGGGTGAGGCTGTGCTGGACCTGACCCAGCCGCGCGTACTGCTGGGCGAGGTTGGGCGCGGCGGCGAGGTCGTTGCGCAGGTCGCTGATCACCCACACGCTGACCGCTCCCGCGATCAGGACGGCGAGCGCCACCGCGACCTGCAGCCGCCGCAGCAGCTGTGGTGTGCGGGACGGGATCGGCGGCGGGAACTCCGCTGTCGCGACGCCGGGGGACGCGGTCACCTCGGTCATGACGGCTCCGTCGGCGGTGCGGGGAACTCGACGGGCTCGATCGGGTCGGCGGACGTCGGCGGGGTGAGGTCGCTCAGGTTGGGGGCCCTTCGTGACGCCTCGCTGGCGCTCGGCTCCTCAGGGACCGGGGGCGTTTCGGGGGCCGTGGAGTGCTCGTCGAGCAGATCCTCGGGCAGCAGGGTGCGGAGTTCCTCGAGGGTGGGCTCCTCCACCTCGCGCAGGCGCCAGGCGTGCCGTCCGATCGCCGCCTCCAGCAGGTTGCGGGCGTAGCGGCCGTTGCCGAAGGTCTCGTCGCGCCTCTGGTCGGCCAGCTGCCGGTTGAACTCGTCCAGCACGCCGTCGCCGAGGTCGTAGTCGGCCTTCGCGGCCATCTGGGTGAAGATCTGCCGGAGCTCCTCGTCGGTGTAGTCGTCGAACCCGATCGTGGTGCGGAAGCGGCTCGCCAGGCCCGGGTTGTTGGAGATGAACTCCTCCATCGGAGCGGTGTAGCCGGCGACGATCACCACCAGGTCGTCGCGATGGTCCTCCATCTCCTTGACCAGGGTGTTGATCGACTCCTCGCCGTACTGGTCACCGTTGAGCGCGTACGCCTCGTCGATGAACAGGACGCCGCCGTACGCCTTCCCGGCCACCTCGGCGGTCTTGATCGCGGTCTGGCCGAGGTAGCCGGCGACCAGCTCGGAGCGGTCGACCTCGACCAGCTGGCCCTTGCTGAGCAGCCCGAGCGCCTTGTAGATGCCGGCGACGAGCCGGGCGACCGTGGTCTTGCCGGTGCCGGGATTGCCGGTGAACACCAGGTGCCGGGTCATCGTCGGACTCTTCAGTCCCGCCTTCGTCCGCAGCGAGTCCACGCGCAGGATCGCCGTCTGGCGGTGGATCTCGGTCTTCACCCGGGTCAGGCCGATCAGCTCGTCGAGCTCGGCCAGCCACTCCTCGACGGTCTTCTCGGGCTCTTCGGGTTCCTCCGGCGTCGGGGCTTCGACAGGCTCAGCCAGCGGTTGGGGGATCTCGTCGTCGGCCCCTTCGACAGGCTCAGGACGACGCCTTCGTGACGCCGGTTCGTTCCTCGCCGGCTCCCCCGGGAGCGGTTGAGTGGTCGGAGTCGGGAAGGGGGCGCCGCCGAGTCCGGGGAACGCACCGCCGGCGGCGGGGTCGAGCCGGGTGACGTCGAGCAGGCGGTCCTGGCTCTCGTGCAGGCGGGCCAGCACGTCGGTGAGGATCGCCGGCGCCTGGCGGACGAACTCGCGCTGTGCGGCGTCGTCCGTGGACAGCGGGGTGGCCGGAGTGGAGCGTCCGGTGCCCGGCAGCTGGGCGGCTGCGGCGAGGCTGGCTGCGCCGAGCGCCGCGGGACCGGCCTCGCCCAGGGTCGCGGCGGCGTGACAGACGTCGGCCAGAGCGTGGGCGTAGCCGGCGGCCTTCGCATTCCCGGAGGCGGCGGCCTGGCTCGCCAGCGGGGTCGGCGCGGCGCGGTAGCGGCGGCCGCGGACCGCGGCGTCCATAAACGCCTCGGCGGACGTGGGGATGCCGATCTCCCGGCACCAGTCGACGAACGCGCCGCGGTTCGACTCGGCGACCGCGGCGGCGAGCACCCGGCCCTCGTCCGTCGCCGCGGTGGGGTCGAGGCCGGCCGCGGAGGCCGCGGTGGCGAGAGCGGCGAGGGCCGCGGAGAGCGTCGGGGTGGTCATGGTGTGCTGCCTTCGGAGGCCCTTCGTGACGCGTCCTCGTTCCTCGGACGCTCCTCAGGGACCGTTGGGGGGAGGGGCTCGCCGGCGCTCGGCTCCTCAGGGACCGTTGGGGGGAGGGGCTCACTGGCGCCTGGCGCAGGGGCCGGGGGCTCAGTGGGGATGGCGAGGTTCAGGTCGGGGGCCTGGGCGTGGCCGAAGCGGGCCTTGAGGAACATGCCGTGGCGGACGAGGGCTGCGGCGTCCGTGGTGTTGGCGGCGTCGTAGATCGCGTCCATCGTGACCGCGAGCAGGTCGAGCTGGTCGACCAGGACCAGCAGCGACGTCTTGCCGCCCTCGACGGGACGCGAGTCGGCCCAGTCCCGTGGCAGGCGCAGGTAGGCGCCGATGGCCTCCGGCAGGTAGTCGGTCGCCGTGGCCACCACCGAGTAGGAGTCGTAGCTGCCCAGTCCGAGGAGGTCGAGCCGGGGCAGGGTCTTGCGCACCGTCCGCGTGATCGCGAGCGCGCGCGCCCGGACCACGCCGGGCACGACCGGGTCGGCGACAAGCCGCTCGACGCCGTCCAGCGAGGAGCTGATGTCGGTGGCCGTCGGTGCGGCCGCCGTCTGCTCCTGCTGTTCGGGCTCGAGCGGCTCCTCGCGTCCCAGCACCCGGTCCCAGAAGCCCATCTGTTCCTCAGCGGTCGATCGAGAGCGCGGGCAGCGAGGCTGCGCGGGTGTCCTGCTGGGCGACGCGCTCGAGGTAGGCCTTGCTCTTGGCGACCTCGGTCTCCAGCGTGCCGATCGTGGCGGCCATGGTGTCGAGCGCCTTCAGCTTGAACTGGTCGATCGAGTCCATCGTCGAGTAGATGTTCGCGAACGCGGCCTGCAGCTGCTCGATGCCGATCGTGGACGACGCGGCCTGCTCCTGGATCTGCGCCGAGTTCTCCTTCAGCATCTCGGAGGTGCGCTGGATCATCTCGGAGGTCGTCGTGTTCAGCGCGGTGATCTGGTCGAGCACCAGCTTCTGGTTGCCCAGCGCCTGGGCCACGATGACGGCCGTGCGCAGCGCCGACACGGTGGTCGTGGACGCCCGGTCGACGCCCTTGATCAGCTCGACGTTGTTCTTGATGATGATGTCGATGGCCAGGTAGCTCTGGATCGACACCGCGAGCTGGGTGAGCAGGTCCTGGTGCTTCTGGCGGACGTAGAACAGCACGTCCTGG
>DAINOM010000150.1:0-8938 GCA_036735445.1 Propionicimonas sp. | reverse complement strand
GATGAAGTGGGAGGGCGGCTACGTCTGGGCGTGCAAGAACTACGACGGCGACGTGCAGTCCGACACGGTCGCGCAGGGTTTCGGCTCGCTGGGACTGATGACGTCCGTCCTGATGACGCCGGACGGGAAGACCGTCGAGGCCGAGGCCGCCCACGGGACGGTCACCCGGCACTACCGGCTGCACGAGCAGGGCAAGCCGACCTCGACCAACCCGATCGCCTCGATCTTCGCGTGGACGGGCGGCCTCAAGCATCGCGGCAAGCTGGACGGCACGCCTGAGGTCACCGGCTTCGCCGAGGCCCTCGAGCAGGTCTGCGTGGCGACCGTGGAGGAGGGGAAGATGACCAAGGACCTCGCCCTGCTCGTCGGTCCCGACCAGCCGTGGCTGACCACCGAGGAGTTCCTCGCCGCCCTCGACGAGAACCTGGCCGCCCGGCTGGCGTGACCCCTCCGGCCGACTTGTCAGAATCTCAGCCGGTCATAGGCGGCGATGGTTCTGACAAGTCGGCCGGTGGGTCTGTGGACATCCGGCAGTTATCCACAGTCGGCCAGATCTGCTGACGCGAATTCGGCGGTCCTGCCGATAGTGCAGGTGTGTATGCGCGAAGCAGCTGGTCGGCCGAATTGGCGTCGCTGGCGTCGAGTCAGGCGGGGGTCGTCCACCGGGAGCAGTTGGCGAGCGTCGGGCTCGGCCGACACGGCATCGAGGCCAACGTGCGCGCAGAACGCTGGCTCGCCATCGGCCAGAAAGTGGTGCTGCTGCAGAACGCCGGGCCCAGCCGGCGCCAGCTGATGTGGATGGCGGTCCTGGACGCCGGTGAGTGTGCCCTCGGCAGCCACACGTCGCTGGAGTTGGCCGGATTTCGAAGTTTCGCCAGTGAGGCCTGGTTGGTCCACCTGGTTGTTCCCCGAGGCAGCAAGGTCACGCCGCTGGACGGCGTCCGGGTCCATGAGTCGCGGCGCCTGCACCCCGAACAGACGATGTTCGCCGACGGCCTGCCGCGGACGCCGACTGCCCGCTCGGTGCTGGACGCCGCGGCGTGGCAGCCACATCCGCGGTTCGCGGTGGCGATGGTCGGCGCCGCCGTCCAGCAGCGCCTGGTGACCAGCGACGAACTCGACGAAGCCCTGAGAACCGTGGGTCGGATCCGGCACAAGCAGTATCTTCGCGAGGCCGTCCGCGACGCCGCCTCGGGTGCGCATGCCCTGGGTGAACTCGAACTCGCCAAGATGTGCCGCCAGTTCGACCTGGCGGCGCCGGATCGCCAGGTGCCGCGACGGGACTCGTCCGGTGTGTGGCGGTTCCTCGACGCTGAGTGGGATCTCGCCGATGGTGAGGTGGTGGTGCTCGAGGTCGACGGGAAGCACCACATGGATGCCTTCCACTGGCAGGCCGACATGCGCCGCGAGCGGTCGATCGTCGTGGGGAGGAAGCGGGTGTTGCGTGCCACAAACCATGAGGTCCGCCATGAGCCGGCCTACCTCGTCCGCGATCTGCTGGCCCTCGGCGTGCCCACGTTGACCGAGTTGTCAGAACCACGACCGCCTATGGCCGGCTGAGCGTCTGACAAGTCGGCGAGGGATGAGAGGATGGACGGGTGAGTTCCGGCCCTGCAGCAGCGACGCGTCCAGAGCTGAAGCCGCTCCCCGACGACGTCGCCGTCTCCTACGTGATGCCGGTGCTGAACGAGGCCGCGCACTTGGCTGAGGCGGTCGGGGCCGTCCTCTCCCAGGAGTATGCGGGCGAACAGGAACTGATCCTCGCGCTCGGAGCGTCCACCGACGCCACGGACGCGGTCGCGGCCGAGCTCGTCGCGTCCGACCCACGGGTGCGGCTGGTCGCCAACCCGCGCACCGACATCCCGATCGGGCTCAACCTGGCCATCCGGGCCGCGCGGCACCCGGTCGTGATCCGCGTCGACGCGCACGCCGAACTGCCGCCCGGCTACACCGCCGCGGCGGTCGAGATCCTGCGCCGCACGGGCGCGGCGAACGTGGGCGGCGTCATGGTCGCCAGGGGACGCGGACGGTTCCAGCGCGCCGTCGCCCGCGGCTACAACTCGCCCTTCGGACTCGGCGGTGGCTCCTGGCACCACGGCGAGGAGGAACAGGAGTCCGACTCGGCCTACCTCGGCGTGTTCCGCCGGGAGGTGCTGGACGAGGTCGGCCTCTACGACGAGTCGCTGCGCCGCGCCGAGGACTGGGAGCTCAACCACCGCATCCGCACCGCCGGCCACCGGATCCTGTTCACTCCGAAGCTCAAGGTCACCTACTGGCCGCGGGACAACTGGCCGGCGCTGCGCCGCCAGATGTTCGCCACCGGGGTCTGGCGGGGCCACCTGGTGCGCCGCCACCAGTCGACGCCGTGGCGCTACCTGCCGCCGCCGGCGGTCGCCGTCCTCGTCGCGTTCAGCCTTGTCGTGGGCCTGTTGCAGCTACTCGGCATCGCGCGTGGCGCCGGCTGGGCGCTGGCCCACGTCCCGTCGCTCGGCTACCTGGCCGGGGTCAGCGCGGTCGGCATGGCCAGACTCGGCGGGGATGGGTTGGTCGACCGCGTGCTCAACGTCGTCGTGCTGGCCACCATGCACCTCGCCTGGGGCGCCGGGTTCATCAAGGGCTGGCTGACCGGGGCCGAGACGACGGTCGACCGCTCCCGGCTCCGCTGACCCCTCGCGTCGCTGACCCCCCGCGTCGCTGCCCCTTCGCCGCTGACCCTCACGCCGACCTGTCAGAGTCTCAGCCGCCTCCCGCCGGCAGAGCTTCTGACAACTCGGCAGCAGGCGTCAGGACGCGAAGCGACGGCGGACGAGTTCCGCGGCGATCGTCGCCACTCGTTGGGCTGAGCGGCCGTCTTGCCACTCGTGGAACCGGGTGGTGAGGTCGCGGCTGTGCGCGGACGCCGCCGCGGCCACGTCCGGATCGGTGAACACCGCTTCCAGCCGGTCGAGGACCTCGTCCCAGTTCGTGCTCCACGTGCCGCCCGACAGCCACCGGTAGTCGACGTAGAGGCCGCGGGTGGCGCGGTAGGTGGCCAGGTCGGGCGCCAGCAGCAGGATCGCGCCGCCGGTCGCGGCGTAATCGACGATCATCGAGGAGTAGTCGGTGACCAGGGCATCCAGGCCCCACAGCAGCGGCATCGACTCCGGCTGCCGCTCGGCGGTGAGCAGCCGGACCCGGTCGGACGTGTGGTCGTAGTCGCCGACACCCAGCGGGTGCGGCCGGATCAGCATCACCAGGTCGAGGCGCTCGCACACCGCGTCCATCCGCTGCCACTGCTCGGCCGTGGGCACGCCCGGGTCGGGGTCGCCGTCCCGCCACGTGGGTGCGTAGAGGACGACCCGGCTGCCGGCATGGTCGCCGAGGTGAGGGGCCAGCACCGCGCGGGCGGCGGCGCGCCGCTCGTCCTCCGTCCCGGCGAACAGGACGTCGGCGCGCGGCTCGCCCGTGACCTGCACCTGCCCGCCGTGCAGGTGGAAGGCGCTGGCCAGGAACGGCGCGAAGAAGCCGCTGCCGGTCGGGAACAGGGAGATCCGGCTGGTGCCGCGCCGGTAGGCGGCCCGCATCAGCCGGGACACCCCGGGGACGCGCTCGAGCCCGCCCAGTGTCGTCACGGCGGGGGAGTCGGCGTGCAGCTTCTTCAGCGGCGCACCGTGCCACAACTGGACGATCACCGCCCCCGAGAGTCCGTAGCGGTTCACATCGCCGAAGCCGTGCGTCACCGCGGCCAGCCCCGCCCGCAGGGTCAGCCGATAGCCCTCCCGCGAGTCGCGGTCGATCACCTCGGCCACGCCCGCGCCCCGGGCCCTGACTGCCTCCTCCGGCGTCCGGGCGAGCCAGACCAGCCGCGGCGGGTCCGGCAGGGCGGCGGCCGCCCGGTAGAACGCGAGCGCACCGTCCGCGGGGCCGAACGCGCTGCCCACGACCCACAGCCCGGGATCGCGTCGCGTCGCCCGCGCCCGCAGCGCGCCGGCGGCGTAGCGGGGGATGCCCAGCAGCTTGCCCAGATTGCCCCGGGCGAACCGGAAACCCCCGCTCGACATGGCGGCGAGGCTAGCACCGCGCGGGCGACGACCCCGTTCTCGCTAGAATCTGCGCGTGGACGACCCTCATCCTGCGGCGGTGGCATGAACGCACCCCACGCCGTTCTTCTCCTCCGCTGCACTCCGAACAACTCCGTGGGGACCCCGCAGTGAGCGCCCCACGCAGTTCTTCTCCTCCGCTGCACTCCGAACAGCTCCGTGGGGACCCGGCATGAGTCCGATCGTCAGCGACATCCTGCTGATCCTGCTGTTCATCGTCATCGGGGGTGTGTTCGCGGCCGCCGAAATGGCGCTGGTCTCGCTCCGGGAGTCGCAGATCAAGCAGCTGGCCACCCGCGGCAAGCGCGGCCAGACCGTCGCCCAGCTGACCGCGAACCCCAACCGCTTCCTCTCCGCCGTCCAGATCGGCGTCACGCTGGCCGGCTTCCTGTCCGCGGCGTTCGGCGGCGCGACCCTCGCCGACAGCTTCTCGGTCGTGCTGATCCGCTGGGGCGTCCCGGACGGCGTGGCCGCACCGCTGGCGCTCGTCCTGATCACCATCGTGATCTCCTACTTCTCGATCGTCATCGGTGAGCTGACCGCCAAGCGGCTCGCTATGCAGCGGGCGGAGACGTTCGCGATCGCACTGGGACCGATGGTGAACTCGATCGCCCGG
This sequence comes from Propionicimonas sp., assembly GCA_036735445.1. GTDB lineage: Bacteria > Actinomycetota > Actinomycetes > Propionibacteriales > Propionibacteriaceae > Propionicimonas. Next base: position 4,243 of record DAINOM010000150.1, on the reverse strand, counting down.
CTCGCGACCCCCGTCATCTGGTTCCTCGGCAAGTCCACCGACCTGCTGGTGCGCGTGCTCGGCGGCGACCCGAACGCGTCCCGCGAGGAGGTCACGGACGAGGAGCTGCGCGAGATGGTGGGCAGCTCGCTGACCCTCGGCGACGAGGAGCGGCAGATCGTGGACGAGGTGTTCGCCGCCGGCCAGGTCAGCCTGCGCGAAGCCATGATCCCGCGCACGGAGGTCGACTTCCTGGACGGCGGGATGCCCGCCTACAAGGCGATTCGCGAGGTGCAGGGCGCTGCGCACAGCCGCTACCCGGTGATCGGGGAGAGCCTCGACGACGTGATCGGCTTCGTGCACGTCCGGGACCTGGCCGACCTCGATCCGGCCGAGCGCAACGCCCCCGTCCGCGAACTGGTCCGGCCGGTGGCGTCCCTGCCGCAGACGGTGAAGATCCTGCGCGCCCTGACCGAGATGCGCCAGACCAGACAGCACCTGGTGATCGTCCGGGACGAGTACGGCGGCACCGCGGGCATCGTCACCATCGAGGACCTCGTCGAGGAGCTGATCGGTGACATCACCGACGAGTTCGACATCGCCGCCAGCCCCGCGACCGCCAACCATGACGCGACCATCGACCTCGACGGGCTCGTCACGCTGGAGGACTTCGCCCAGCAGGTCGGCTTCGTCCTCCCGGAGGGCCCCTACGACACCGTCGCCGGTTTCGTGATGGCCCAGCTCGGCACCCTGCCGCAGGTGCAGGACAGCTGCGTGGTGACGCTGGCGGCCGAGCACGAGCACGAGCCGCCACGGCGCTTCGAGCTTCGTGTGACCGAGCTGGACGGACGCCGCGCCGCGCGGCTCCGGATCACGAATCTCGGCCCGGTGGACGCCGAAAGCTAGGAGCTGCGGCCGACGCGCCAGTAATCTCCCTCGCGGAAGTAGTCTGCTGCCCTGCCCCCAGCGTCGAGGAGGAGGTGACGTGCCCGCGTCGGACCCCGATGGCTCGGTGCTGCTCACCTCCGATGACGTCGGGTCACTGCTCGCCGCTGCCGTCCAGCACGCCGGTGGGACGCTGGTCTCCTGGGCGCTCGACCACGTGGACGCCAATCCCGCCCAGTCGACCACGGCGACCTACTCCGCCCTGGTCGACTGGCCCTACGGCCGCCGCGAGGAACTGCTCGGCGTGAGCGCGCGGGCGTCCGGACCCGCGGACACCGACACGGCTGCGGAGATCTTCGCGGACGGGGAGCGCGAGGTCGCGGTCTGGATCTATCCCCAGGACCCGGATCTGCCCGGCCTCGCCCGCGCCGCCTACGCCGAGTCGATGGCCGAATTGGCGAACGCCCACCACATCTTCGCCCGGCCGGTGGTGCCGTCCGATCTCAGCCTGCAGATGATCGGTTACCGGCCGCGCCGCCGGGCGGTGGTGAAGGTCGCCTGCGGTGACGAGGTGGTCTACGTGAAGGTGCTGCGGGCGCGGTTGTTCGACGACGTGCTCGCGCGGCACCGCCTGCTCGCGGACGCGGGACTCCCGGTGGCCCAGGTCGCGGCCACCACGGACGACCACCTGCTGGTACTGCGCGAGTTGCCGGGCCGTCCGCTGGCCAGGGCCATCTTCGACGCGGCCGAGCCCTGTTCCGCGGAGGCGCTGATCGAGTTGCTGGACGCCATGCCGGTGTCGGTGGCACTGCTGGACCGGCGTCCGCCCTGGTCGGACGCCGTCTCCCACTACGCGCGGATGGTCGCGGCAGCGATGCCGGCGCTCCAGTCGCGGCTGGACTGGCTGGTCGACACCATCGGACAGGGGCTGGCCGGGATTCCGACCGGCAACGAGCCCACCCACGGCGACTTCCACGAGGGCCAGGTGCACGTCGGCGGCGGCCGGGTCTGCGGGCTGCTCGACACCGACACCATCGGTCCCGGCCGCCGCGCGGACGACCTGGCGTGCCTGGTCGCGCATCTCTCGACCATCCAGCGGATGAACGCCACCCAGGAAGCGCGCGTGCACTCACTGATCCGGCGGTGGGTGCCGGTCTTCGACACCAGGGTGGACGCGACCGAGCTGCGGCTGCGCTCCGCCGCCGTGATCATCTCGCTGGCCACCGGCCCGTTCCGCGGCCAGGAACCCGACTGGGAGCGTGAGACCGCCATGATGATCGGCTCCGCCGAGGCCCTGGTCCGCCAGGTCAGCTAGCCGCACCATCCCGGCCTGCCAGGTCATCCCGGGCTTGACCCGGGATCTCCGCCGCTTGGATCGCTGCTGGGGTGCGGGGATCCCGGCGTTCGCCGGGATGACGGTTGGGCGTGGGCTGTCCGCTCACCATCCCGGCCTACTACGTCATCCCGGGCTTGACCCGGGATCCCCGCTGCCCGGATCGCTGTTCGGGTGCGGGGATCCCGGCGTTCGCCGGGATGACGGGTGGGCGTGGACCGTCCGCTCAGCGGACCGCCAGGCTCATCCGGACGGCGACGCGGTCGCCGACCGAGATCGCCAGGGGACGGCGGACGGCGTCCTTCAGCGGCAGCAGGTAGCCGCCGTCCCTCGGGAACAGGGACGTGGTGAAGTGGGTGTCGCCGAGCCACGCGTCGACGGGGATCACGCCCCAGCCGTAGGTGACCGCGCCGGCGACCTCGTGGATCGCCTCGCTCGGGCCGTCCGGCACCACCGCGTAGTAGTAGGGCGCCGGTCCGCGCCACTCGATCACCTCCGCGGTGAACTCGAACTCCATCGTCCTCAGTAGATCGACGGCCGCAGATGACCGTCAAGGCGCTGCCAGGCGGACGTGAGTTCCGTGGTGGCGGCGTGCAGGTCGGGGTCGACGTCGCGAACGAGGACGGGCGGGAGTCCGACGGCACAGGTGTCGGGCCGGAACAGCCGACGCAGGCCCTGCCACGGGCTCCCGTGAGCGGGACGGCTCACCGGCAGGACCGGAGCGATGGACTGGATGGTGCTGCGGTACGTGATTCCCTGGGTCATGCTCCGACCGTAGAATCGATACCGGACGTTCTGCTTCCGGATTATTCGGAGCCGATGGTACGCACGATTGCGGAGGTCGCGATGCCCCACCCCGACGGGACGAGTCCGACGGCCCGCGCGCTGCTGGTCCTCGAGCACCTGCAGAACCGGCCCGGCGCCACCGCGGGTGAGCTCGCGGCCGAACTGGGCGTCACCGAGCGGGCCGCGCGCCGCTACATCGGCATCCTGCGCGAGGCGGAGATCCCCGTCCTGACCACCAGGGGGCGGCACGGCGGCTACGCGGTGGGACGTGGCGTCCGGCTGCCGCCGCTGGTGTTCACGGCCACCGAAGCCCTCGGCATGGTGATGGCCGTGCTGGAGGGCCACCACGACGCCGCCGACACCACCGACCCGGTGGGCAACGCCCTGCGCAAGATCATGCGGGCGCTGCCCGAGGCGGTGGCGGCGCAGGCCGAGCTGGTTCGGCGCACCGCCCGTCCGGTGGTGAACCGGTACGCCGCGTCGCCCGACCCGTCCATCACCGGGCAGCTGGTGCACGCCAGCTCCGTCCGCAGGCTGGTCCGGCTGGGCTATCGCACCGAGGCCGGCGCCGAGTGGTCCACGCGGGTGGAGCCGTGGGCGGTGGTGGTGCGGCAGGGACGCTGGTACCTCGTCTGCCGCCGGCTGAGCACCGGCGAGATCCGCACCTACCGCGTCGACCGGGTGCGCACGGTCGAGGAACTGGACGGGGAGTTCACCCCGCCCGACGACCTCGACCCGGTGGCGCTGCTGGAGCGGAACTTCGCCGTCGGCTGGGAGTACGCCACGGAAGTGCTGATCGACGCCCCGCTCGAGAAGATGTCCTGGCTCTCGGCGACGATCGGACGGCTGGAGCCGGTCGACGAGCACCACTGCCGCCTGCTCGGCACCACCAGCGACCCCGCCTGGTACGCGGAGACCCTCGCCACGATCCCGGCGCCCTTCCACGTCCTCGGCTGCCCCGAACTCGTCGACGCCGTCCGTGCGCTGGGCGAGCGGCTGGCCGCCGCGTCCATCACCGGGGACGGTTCTCTACTCGGTCCAGGCGGACCGAGTAGAGAACCGTCCCCATGGTTCTGGACCGAGTAGAGAACCGTCCCCCTCCGCACCTGGACCGAGTAGAGAACCGTCCCCCTCCGCACCTGGACCGAGTAGAGAACCGTCCCCCTCCGCACCTGGACCGAGTAGAGAACCGTCCCCCTCCGCACCTGGACCGAGTAGAGAACCGTCCCCCTCCGCACCTGGACCGAGTAGAGAACCGTC
>DAINOM010000149.1:0-8966 GCA_036735445.1 Propionicimonas sp. | reverse complement strand
CGCTACAGCAAGGGCAAGCCGGCCGAACGCTCGAGCGATGGTCGCTACAGCAAGGGCAAGCCGGCCGAACGCTCGAGCGATGGTCGCTACAGCAAGGGCAAGCCGGCCGAACGCTCGAGCGATGGTCGCTACAGCAAGGACGGGCCGGCGGAACGCTCAGGCGATCGTCCCTACCGCAAGAGCGGGCCGGGTGAACGCTCGGAGGATCGCCCCTACGGCAAGACCAGGCCGGGCGAGCGCACAGGTGAGCGTCCTTACCGCAAGGGCGGATCGGCCGAGCAGTCGGGTGAGCGTCCCTACCGCAGGAGTGAGCCGGCTGGCCGTAGTGGGGACCGTCCCTACCGCAAGAGCGGACCGGGCGAACGCTCTGAGGATCGCCCTTACCGCAAGACTGGTGCCGCGGAACGGTCCGGAGATCGACCGTACGCCAAGAGCAGGCCGGCCGAGGGTGGTGGGGACCGCCCCTACAGCAAGAGCAGGTCGGGCGATCGACCAGGCGAGCGGCCCTACCGGGAGGCGCGACCTGACGACCGTCCGTGGGAGGCACCCCGTCCCGGGCTCGCCGCGAAGCCGAACGAACCCGAGACTCCGAAGGGGCTGGATCTGCGGCAGCTGCCGCGCGGCGTCCGGGCGGAACTGCGGGGTCTCTCCGCGGAGCGCGCGGAGGCGGTGGGCGCCCACCTGCTGATGGCCGGACGGCTGATCGACAGCGATCCCGTGCTGGCTCACGCTCACGCGGAGGCCGCCCGGCGACGCGCGGCGCGGCTGCCGATCACCCGGGAGGCGGCCGCGGAGACGGCCTACGCCGCCGGCGAGTACTCCGCCGCACTGGCCGAGTTCCGTGCGTTGCGGCGGATGCGCGGCGGCGACGAGTACCTGCCGGCGATGGCGGACTGCGAGCGCGCGCTCGGCCGGCACCAGGCGGCGCTGAAGCTGATCAAGGAGGGACTGGCCGCGAATCCCGAGGTTCCCCAGCTCGTGGAGCTGCGGCTGGTCGAGGCCGGTGTCCGGGTCGACACCGGGCGTCGTGACGAGGCGTTGCGGCTGCTGAAGGCGGAGATCGAACGGATCGGCGCGCGTGGTCCCAAGGTGGCCAGGGCTCGACTGCGGTACGCCTATGCCGACCTGCTCGAACGGGCCGGCGAGGGCGAACAGGCCGAACGCTGGTTCGACGCCGTCGTGCGGCTGGACCCTGACCAGTCCACCGATGCCGAGGACCGGTTGGCGGCGCTGCGCGGACTGGTCATCGAGTACGACGAGACTGAGGACGACCTGCCGGACGACACCGATGAGGATCCGGACGGGACCGCGGAGGAGTCCGAGGAGTGACAGCGCTCATCGACGGCTACGACGCCGCGTTCTTCGACCTGGACGGGGTGATCTACCTCGGGCCGCTGGCCGTCGAGGGGGCGACGAGCGCCCTCGCTGACCTGCAGGCCAGGCGGAAGACGGTGATGTTCGTCACCAACAACGCCGCCCGCGCCGCGCAGGTGGTGATCGACCAGCTGAACAGCCTCGGCTTCCACGCCGACGCCGCCAACGTGCTCACCAGCGCACAGGTGGCGGTCGCCCGGATGGCCCGCGAGCTGCCGCAGGGGGCGAGAGTCCTCGTGGCCGGCACCGCCAGCCTGGCCGACCTGGTGGCTGAGGCGGGCCTGGTGCCCGTCCAGACCGCCGCGGACCTCCCGGACGCGGTCGTACAGGGCTACGACCCCGCGATGACCTGGCCGCGCCTGGACGAGGCGGCCCTGGCGATCCAGGCCGGCGCCCGCTGGTACGCCACCAACGACGACGCGTCCCGGCCGACCGAGCGCGGGCTGGTGCCCGGAGCGGGGGGAGCGGTCGCGGTGGTCGGGCTGACCGTCGGCGGCGAACCCACCATTTTCGGCAAGCCGTTCCGGCCGATGCTGGACGAGGCGATCCGGCGCACCGGCGCGGCCCAGCCGATCTTCGTCGGCGACCGGATCGACACCGACATCGTCGGGGCGGCCAACGCCGGTATCGACTCGCTGATGGTGTTCACCGGCGCGCACGGCAAGGCCGACCTGGTCGCCGCCGGACCGGGCGAACGCCCCACCCACATCGGGGCGGACGTCCGTGCGCTCCTCGAGCCGGCGCGGGACGTCGAGATCGGCGCGCACCACGCCGTCTGCCGGGGGCAGGTGGCCGAGGCCCACGACGGTCGGATCACGCTCGCCGACGTGCCCGACGGCCTGCCCGCCCAGTTCGACGCGCTGTGGGCCGTCGCCCACCTGGCGTGGCGGGACCCCGCGCTGGACAGCTCCGCGGCCCTCGCCGCCCTCGAACGCGTGCGCTGACGTCCGCCTCCGCCCGGTATCCTTCCCGGGCCGACACCGACAGGAGACCCCTCGTGCCCGCTACCGCCAAGACGACTTCCGCCACCGACCTCGCGCTCGTCGCAGTCTTCGCCGCGCTGATCGCGGCCTTCTCGCTCACTCCCGCCATCCCGGTGGGCGTCGGGGTGCCGATCACCCTGCAGACGCTCGCCGTCGTGCTGGCCGGCCTCGTGCTGGGCCCGTGGCGCGGGTTCCTGGCCACCCTGCTGTACCTCGCCGTCGGCTTCGCCGGCCTGCCGGTGTTCGCCGGGGGCGCCGCGGGTGTGGCCGTGTTCGGCAAGCCCTCGATCGGCTACCTGCTGGCCTTCCCGCTCGGCGCGCTCGTCGCCGGTGCCCTGGCCCGGCTGTTCGTCGGCTGGACTGGCGCCAAGCAGTACCTCGGCCTCTTCCTGGCAGGTCTGGCCGGCTCCCTGGTGATCCACGCCGCGGGCATCGTCGGCATGATGGTCGTGCTGCAGCTGTCGCTGCCGGCCGCCTTCCTGGCCGACCTGCCGTACTGGCCCGGCGACGTGGCGAAGATGTTCGCCGCCGCCGCGGTCGCTGTCGCCGTGCACAAGGCCTTCCCCGCACTGCTGGTCGCGCGCCGGCCCGCCGTGGCCTGAGTTGATCCAGCTCCGCGGCGCCGGCGTCAGCGTCAGCCTGCCCGCGTCCGGCCAGACCCGGACGCGGGAACTGCTGGCGCCGACGACACTGGAGCTGACGGAGCGCCGCGTGGCGGTGATCGGGGCGAACGGCTCGGGGAAGTCCACCCTGCTGCGGCTGCTCAACGGCCTCGTGCTGCCCAGTACGGGCGAGGTGCTCGTGCACGGGCTGGACACCGCCCGCAAGGGACGCGAGGTGCGCAAGCTGGTGGGCTTCGTGTTCACCGACCCGCTGGCGCAGCTGGTGCTGGCCACCCCGGCCGACGACGTGGAACTGTCGCTGCGCCCGCTGATCCGCGACCGGTCGGAGCGCCGGACGGAGGCCCTGCGGCTGCTGGCGGACGCCGGACTCGCCGAGGTGGCCGAGCAGAGTGTCTACGACCTGTCCGGAGGCGAACGGCAACTGGTCGCGCTGACCTCCGTCCTCGCCGCACGACCCAGGGTCCTGGTCGCCGACGAGCCCACGACGCTGCTGGACCTGCGCAACCGCGACCTGGTCCGGGCCGCACTGGCCGCGCTCGAGCAGCAGGTGGTGTTCGCCACCCACGACCTCGACCTGGCCGCGGAGGCCGACCGGGTGCTGGTGATCGACGGCGGCCGGGTCGTCGCCGACGGGGAGCCGGCGGAGGCCGTCGCCGCCTACGTGCGGCTGGTGCGACCGTGAACCTCTTCGGGCTCTACGTCCCCGGCCGGACGTGGCTGCACCGGCTGGGGGTCGGCTGGAAGTACCTGCTGCTGCTCGCGCTCACCGTCCCCGTCCTCGCGGTGGCCCACCCGGTGGCGAGCCTGGCCGCGCTGGCAGCGTCCGTGCTGCTGCTGGCCACGGCGCGGACGCCGCTCCGGCTCACCTTCGTGCTGCCGTCCGCGGTGTGGATCCTGCTGGCCGTGCTGGCGGCCTACCACCTCGTCGTCGGCCAGCCCGATGCCGCGGTGGTGGTGACGGTGAACCTCGTCACGGCGATCTACGCCAGCCGCCTGCTGACGCTCACCACGCCCGGGCCGGTGCTCGTCGACGCGCTCGTGCGGTTCCTGCGTCCGCTGCGCCTCGTGGGGGCCGACCCCGAGATGATCGGCCTCGCCATCGCCGTGATGGTGCGATCGGTGCCGCTGCTGCTCGACACCTTCGACCAGGTGCGCCAGGCCGCGCAGGCCCGCGGCCGCGACCGCAACCTGTTCGCCCTGGTCACACCGGTGGTCGTGCGTGCGGTCGGGCAGGCGCAGGCTGTCGGCGCCGCACTGGCCGCCCGGGGGCTGGGCGAGTCGTAATATGGCCGCCGTGACCGAACCCACCACGTCCGCGCCGCCGACCACGGGTGTGCCCGAGATCGACGAGGCGCTGGCCGCGGTCCGTCTGGACGGGCCGGTGACCGAGCACCACCAGCAGCTCGCCGCTGCGGTCGAGGTGCTGCAGCAGGCACTGCGCGCGCCGCGGCCGTGAGGCTGGACCGGGCACTCGTCGAACGCGGTCTCGCCCGCTCCCGTGGCCAGGCCGCCGAAGCGATCAGCGCCGGCAGGGTGACGGTCAACGACGTGGTCGCGCGTCGACCGGCCCGGACGGTGTCCGCGGACGACCGGCTCGAGGTCTCCGGCGCCGACCACTACGTCTCCCGGGCCGCGCACAAGCTCGCCGCCGCCCTCGCGGCCTCGGGTGTCGTCGTGCCGCCGCGGGTGCTGGACGCCGGCGCGTCCACGGGCGGGTTCACCCAGGTCCTGCTGGAGGCCGGGGCGCGGCGCGTCTACGCGGTGGACGTGGGCCACGACCAACTGGCGCCGGCGTTGCGCGCGGACGCCCGCGTGGCCGTGCGCGAGCGGCTGAACCTGCGAGACCTGACCCTCGCGGACCTCGACGGTGAACCGGTCGACCTGGTCGTCGGCGACGTGTCCTTCATCTCGTTGACGCTGCTGCTGGGCCCGTTGTTCGACGTGGTCGCACCGGACGGCAGCGCACTGCTGCTGGTGAAGCCCCAGTTCGAGGTGGGCCGCCCGGGCCTGGACGATCGCGGTGTCGTCCGGGACCCGCGGCTGCGCGAGCGCGCGGTGGCCGGGGTCGTGGCGGCGGCCCGGCACCTGGGCTGGCGGGCCGCCTGGCAGGGCGACAGTGACCTGCCGGGCGAGTCGGGCAACCGGGAGTACTTCGTCCACTTCCTCCCTGCGGCCCGCGGTGTGGGCGGGCCGGGTTAGGGTTGGGGCCGTGAACTCCCAGCGCAGGCAGGTCGCCGTCACCATCCATCCGCTGCGTCCGGCGGCGATCGAGGCCGCCGCGGAGTTCATCACCGGGATCAACGCCAAGGGCATCGCCTGCCTCGCCTTCGCGGAGGACTTCGCTCCGCTGGCCGCGCGGGTGCCCGGCGCGGACCTGCGCGAACTGGACGGGGAGGACGGCTCGTCCTGCGAACTGGTGGTGGTGTTCGGTGGCGACGGCAACATCCTGCGCGCTGCCGAGTGGGCGCTGCCCCGGCGGGTGCCGGTGCTGGGCGTGAACCTCGGCCACGTGGGCTTCCTCGCCGAACTCGAGTCCTCACAGGTGCCCACCCTGATCGAGCACGTCGCCCGCGGCGACTACGAGGTCGAGGAGCGGATGACCATCGAGGTGTCCGTGCGGGCCGAACGGGGCGGGGAGGAGCTGTGGCGCTCCTTCGCCATCAACGAGATCTCGGTGGAAAAACTCGCCCGCGAGCGCATGATCGAGGTGCTCGTGCGGATCGACGACCGGCCGCTGTCCCGGTGGGCCACGGACGGGGTGCTGGTCGCGACCCCGACCGGCTCCACGGCCTACGCCTTCTCCGCGCACGGCCCGGTGATCTGGCCGGACCTGTCCGCGCTGCTGCTGGTGCCGCTGAGCGCGCACGCGCTGTTCGCGCGGCCGCTGGTGCTGGGCGAGCAGACCGTCGTCTCCATCGAGATGCTGCCGGGAGGAAGTCCCGGCGGCGTGGTCTGGTGCGACGGACGCCGGACGACCGACGTCACCGGCGGCATGGAGATCGTGGCCACGGTGGGGCAGCACCGGCTGCGGCTCGCCCGCACGTCCGTCCAGCCGTTCGTGAACCGCCTGGTGCGCAAGTTCGGCCTGCCGGTGGACGGCTGGCGCGGTGCCGCCGAACGGGACGCGGCCCATGCTCGCTGAGCTCCGGATCGCCGATCTGGGGGTGATCGGCGACGCCACCATCGAGCCCGGTCCCGGGTTCACGGCGGTCACCGGCGAGACCGGCGCGGGCAAGACCATGATCGTCACGGGGCTCGCGTTGCTGGCCGGGGCGAAGGCCGACCCGAGGCTGGTCCGCTCCGGCGCGTCCCGGGCGCTGGTGGAGGGACGCTGGCAGGTCGCGGCCGACCAGACCGGGCCGCTGGCGGAACTGGGTGCGGAGACCGAGGACGGCGAGGTCCTGGTCAGCCGCCACCTGGGGGCCAACCGGTCGCGAATGGCGGTGGGCGGAGCCCAGGTGCCGCTGGTCACGGGTGCGGCGCTGGTCGGGGAGTGGGTGACCGTGCACGGTCAGTCCGAGCAGCTACGACTGGGCACGCCGGAGCGGCAACTGGAGGTGCTCGACCGCTACGCCGGGCCGGCGCTCGCCGCGGACCTGGAGGCGTACCGCGCCGACTATGCGGCGCGCCGGGCGGCGGCGACGGAACTCGCGGAACTCACCACGCAGTCCCAGGCCAGGGCCAGGGAGCTCGACCTGCTGCGGTTCGGGCTCGACGAGATCGCCGCGGTCGATCCGCAGCCGGGCGAGGACCGCGCGCTCGCCGCCGAGGCCGTCCGGCTGCAGGCGGTGGACGACCTGCGGCAGGCCGCGCACGCGGCGCTCGTGGCGCTCGCCGGCGACGAGGACGCCTACGACACACCCGATGCGCTCAGCCTCGCCGGGGCCGCCCGCAAGGCCTTGGCGTCCGCCGTCGACAAGGACGCGGAGCTGGCGCCGATCGCGGAGGAGCTCGCCGGGGCCGCAGCCGGCTTGGCCGACGTGGCGTCCGCGCTCGCGTCCTATGCCGCGAGCCTGGACGCGGACCCGCTGCGCCTGGAGTGGATCGCCGGCCGCCGGGCGGACCTCGCCCACCTCACCCGCAAGTACGGCGACACCGTCGACGAGGTGCTGGCCTGGGCTGCCGACGCCGTCGGCCGGGTCACCCAGCTGGATGCCGGCGACGAGCGGGTCGTGGAACTGCGCGCGACCATCGACGAGCTGGACGAGCGGCTGCGGTCGACCGCGGCCCGGATCACCGCCCAGCGGCAGGCGGCGGCCGGTGAGTTGGCCCGCCTGGTGGCGGCGGAACTCACGGCGCTGGCGATGCCGAAGGCGCGGCTGGCGTTCGAACTCACCCCGTCCGAGCTGGGACCGAACGGCGCCGACCAGGTGAGCCTGCTGTTCTCGGCCAATCCGGGCAGCGCGCCCGGCCCGCTGGGAAAGGTGGCGTCGGGCGGCGAGCTGAGCCGCGTCCGGCTGGCCCTGGAGGTGGTGCTGGCCACGGAGGCGTCCGGGGAGACCTTCGTCTTCGACGAGGTGGACGCCGGCGTCGGCGGGGCGGTCGCCCTCGAGATCGGCCGGCGGCTGGCCCGGCTCGCCGAACGCTGCCAGGTGATCGTGGTGACACACCTCGCCCAGGTCGCGGCGTTCGCCGACCGCCACTACGTGGTGGCGAAGTCCGACGACGGATCGGTGACGACCAGCGGCGTCCGCCTGGTCACCGACGATGAGCGGCTGGAGACCCTCGCCCGGATGATGGGCGGCCTGGAGTCGAGCGACTCCAGCCTCGCCCACGCGCGCGAGCTGCTGGCGTCAGCCAACGACTGAGCGATGCGTGATGAAGGGCCCAGGCGCATGAAGTGGGTGGTGCCGACGAGAGTTGCATCGTTCCTCGGCGTGGCGCTCCTGCTGGTGGGTTGCACCCCGCCCGCCAGCAGGGACATCGGCATCGGGTCCAGCGATGTCGCGTCGATCGAGGTCTACCTGTACGCGTACGCTCCGCAGCCGCGCAGCGTGACGAGATCGCTGGTGACCGATCGGCGAGAGATCGACGACCTGGTCAAGGCCTTCACCGACATGCCGGTGAAGGCGTTGGCGCATTCGTCATCCGACCTCGTCGGACGCAAGACCGCCGGCCTGCGGTTCGTCCTCCGCGACGGAGGTGCGCTGGAGCTGACCCAGGTGTTCATCGAACCGAACGATGTCGTCGTGAGCTGGCCGGACGGAGCCGTCGTGAGCACCACCTGGGGTGCCGCCGTCGGGGACTCCGGCACCCCGTCCGATCCGGCCGCGAACACGCCCGCCGAGGCGTCCCAGTGGCCGAAGGTGAGCATCCCGTGAGGGCCGGCTGCTGGCGGGCCACCATGGTCGGAACGGTCGCCGGGGCGGTGATGGTCACCCTGCTCGGCGCGTGCGCATCCTCCACCACTGCCTTCGCGCCGTGCCCTGACGACGTCACCCGCGTGGAGATCTTCAACACCTACGGCGACCACGCCGCTGCCGACCTCCACGTGCTCGAGGGTGACGACGCGCGCACGCTCTGTCAGACCGCCTTCCCGTACGACCGGCTCGCGCTGCGCTCGTACAGCGCCGCCGAGCTGGAGCAGCGTCGGATCACTGTGATCCGCTTCACCGGCGCCAGCGAGGTACACCGGACGCTGTGGGTGTACGGACTCGCCGGCTACGACGCGGGCACAGCCCTCGTCCTGGACGACGGCACGTCGTTCCACCTGCCCAATCAGGGTCCGGCGGGTTACTACGCTGCCGAGGCGACAGTGGTTCCCCGCTCCGAGGTGCCGCACCGCGGCTGACCCGACCGCCGACTTGTCAGAATCTGGGCCCGCTATTGCCGGCGGAGCTTCTGACAAGTCGGCAGGGGGTGGCGGCTGTCCAGCGGAGCGTCGGATTGTGGGTCTCCCGTCCGGCCCCTATAGGCTGGAGGCCCGTGGGCAACTCGACTCAGACCAAGCACGTATTCGTCACCGGGGGAGTCGTCTCCTCACTGG
>DAINOM010000148.1:7286-9000 GCA_036735445.1 Propionicimonas sp. | reverse complement strand
CCGCGTCCTCAGCGCCCAGGAGCCGCAGGCCGGCCTGGAGATGCTGCTGAACCGCATGCGCAAGACCCAGAGCAACCGCGAGTTCCTGCAGGTCATCTCCCGGACCACCCCGAACCCGGAGTAGCCGCTCGCCCCACTCACAACAGTGTGGAGACTTACCCGGTGTAGTCGCCGGAAGTCCTCCACGTTGTTGTGCAGGTGACTCGGGTCAGAAGATCCAGCTGGCTACCGGCGCCACCGGCCAGCCGAAGGCCGCGCTGGCCCGGGCGAGGCTGCCGGGAGTGCGCTCCGTGACCAGGCCGGCCCCCGCGAGTCCGGCGAGCGAGGTGCCGCCGAGGTAGGCCGCGCCGAGTTCGCGCACGTCGAGAGCGAGATCGGCGGAGGCATCGGTGGGTTCCACCCGGGCGACCTCGAAGGCGTCGGCGGTGAGCCGCCACCGTCCGGCGTTCGCCGGCAGCAGCCGGTCGGTGACCTCCAGCACGACGTCGACCGGTGCCTGGTACCGGCGACCCGCCAGTGCCGTCGGCAGGTCGATGATCCGGGCCCACAGGTTGTCGTGTTCGCTCGGACGGGCCGCGCGCACGTCCACCAGCAGGCTGAGCAGCGGGTCGTCGAGGGCGAGCTGTCCGGACGTGATCTCCGTCGTCAGGTCGAGGTCGAGCAGCCGCGACCACAGGACGAACGCCGCTGCCGGGTCCGCGGCGACTGCCTCCTGCACGCGCACCGATCCCTCGGGCCCGGCCGCTCCCCAGTCGCCCTTGCGACGGAAGAGCGCGTAGCCGACGGGCTCACCGTCCCGCTCGACGACGAGGATCCGCTGGACCTCGCGCCCTCCGCGGAAGATGGGGGCGTCGTGCAGCCACATCGCCTGCAACTCGGGGCTCTCGCGAGTGACCCAACCCGGACGGTCGACGCCGCCGTGCAGCCGGGTCACCAGCTCGCCGTGCCGCTCTGGTGAGACGGTCTCGAGCCGGACGGTGAGAGCGTTGGCGCCCCCAACCGGACGAAGCGCTGCGCGCCGCTTCAGCGTGAGTTCGACGTTGCGGGACGCCAGCCCGTAGCCGTAGCGACCGTAGATCGCCGGCTCGGCGGCGTAGAGCAGCGAGAGCGGCTCGCCGCGGTCCCGGCAGTGCTCGAAGTGGGTCTCGATCATGGCGTTGAGCAGCCCGCGCCGCCGCCACTGCGGGTGGACGGCGACCCACGTCAGTCCGGCGACCGCCAGCCGTCCGCCCGGCACCGGGCAGTTCCCGAACGGGTAGGAGGCGTGCATGGCGACGAGTTGGCCGGGCTGCGCGGGATCGGCCAGGGCGAAGGTCCGGTCCCAGCTGAGCGGGCTGGGCACGGCGAGCAGGTCGTCCATGCTGTCGGACGTGGGGAAGGCCCACGTGTCCAGTTCGAGGACGTCGCGCAGCCGGTCGGGAGTGAGGGCCACCAGTTCCAGTCCGTGGGGGATCGTCGCCATGCGGCTCACTCTGCCCCACCCACGTCCGAGTTGTCAGAGTTTCCGCCGCCTGTGGCCGGGTGAGGTTCTGACAACTCGGACGTGGGCGTCGGCGGTTTGGTGGCTGGCGCCGGATCGGGCACAATGGGAGGTCGGTTCCGGTTCACGCCACGGGGTTCATCCAGCCCCACACCTGTACGGCGACCCGGGGCTGCGAAAAGGAGAAACCATGAAGCAGGGCATCCACCCCGATTACGTGGAGACCCAGGTGAC
>DAINOM010000148.1:0-7276 GCA_036735445.1 Propionicimonas sp. | reverse complement strand
GCAGAAGATCCTCGACACCGGCGGCCGCGTCGCCCGCTTCGAGAAGCGGTACGCCAAGCAGCAGGCCGGCAAGAAGTAGCTGCACCGACGCCGGGCACCAGGGAGACCTGGGGCCCGGCGTTTGCCATGGCGGACACAGGCCCGGGCCCGGCCCGGAGCGACGCTGGAACGGAGAGGGAGGCGCGATGTTCGAGGCCGCAGCGGGCCTGCGCGAGGAGTTCGCGCAGCTGGAGCAGCAGCTGGCCGACCCGGCGATCCACGCCGACCTCGCCGCGTCCCGCCGGATCGGACGGCGCTACGCCGAACTGACCCCGATCGTGAAGAACCTCTCCGCCCACGACCAGCTGTCCGCCGACCTCGCGGCCGCCCGCGAGCTCGCCGAGGAGGACCCCTCCTTCGCCGAGGAGGCGGACGGGATCGCCGCCGAGCTCGCCGGGGTGGAGGAGCGGCTGGCCAGGCTGCTGGCCCCGCGCGACCCCAACGACTCCGCCGACTGCCTGATCGAGATCAAGTCCGGCGAGGGCGGCGAGGAGTCGGCGCTGTTCGCCGGCGACCTGTTCCGGATGTACTCCCGCTACGCGGAGACCCGCGGCTGGAAGGTCGAGGTGCTCGACTCCCAGGAGACCGACCTCGGGGGCTACAAGTCGATCACGCTCGCCGTGAAGGCGGCCGGCAGCCCCGACCCGGAGAACGCGCCGTACGGCGTGCTGAAGTTCGAGGGCGGCGTGCACCGCGTCCAGCGGGTCCCGGTCACCGAGTCGCAGGGCCGCATCCACACCTCGGCCGCCGGGGTGCTGGTCATGCCCGACGTCGAGGCGACCGAGGTGGAGATCAACGACGACGACCTGCGGATCGACGTGTACCGCAGCTCCGGCCCCGGCGGCCAGGGCGTGAACACGACCGACTCCGCCGTCCGGATCACCCACCTGGCCAGCGGCATCGTCGTGTCCTGCCAGAACGAGCGCTCGCAGCTGCAGAACAAGGAGTCGGCGATGCGCATGCTGCGCGCCCGGCTCGTCGCCCGCGCGGAGGAGGAGGCGGCCAGCGCCGCGTCCGCCGCCCGCCGCTCGCAGGTGCGGACGGTGGACCGCTCCGAACGCATCCGCACCTACAACTTCCCGGAGAACCGGATCGCCGACCACCGGATCGGCTTCAAGGCCTACAACCTCGACCAGGTGCTCGCCGGCGACCTCGCCGCCGTGATCACCGCCCTGCAGGCTGCGGACCTCGCCGAACGCCTCGGCGCCACCAGCTGATGGCCGCCGTCGCCGCCCTGCTCGCCGACGCATCCCGTCGCCTGGACTCGGCCGCCGAGGCCCGGATCCTGCTCGCCCACACCGCCGGCGTCGAGCCGTCCCGGCTGGCTCTCGTCGCCGAGGTGCCGGACGGCGTGGCCGCCGCCCTCGCGGAGCTCGTCGAGCGGCGGGCGGCGGGGGAGCCCGTCCAGTACCTGACCGGACGGGCGTGGTTCCGCACCGTCGAGGTCGCCGTGGCCCCGGGGGTGTTCATCCCGCGCCCGGAGACCGAGCTGATGACCGGCTGGGCGATCGACCGGCTGCGCGACCTGCCCGGCGAACCGGTCGTCGTGGAGCTGTGCGCCGGCAGCGGGGCGATCTCCGCGGCGATCGCCGCCGAGCGTCCGGGGTGCCGGCAGTACGCGGTCGAGCTGTCCGAGGACGCGGCCAGGGTGGCGGAGGCGAACCTCGCCGGGACGGGTGTCGTGCTCGCCGAGGGCGACATGGCGGACGCGTTCCCCCAACTCGACGGCACGGTCGACCTGGTGATCGCGAACCCGCCGTACATCCCGCTGGAGGCCTGGGAGCAGGTCGCGGTCGACGTGCGCACCCACGAGCCGGACCTCGCGCTGTTCTCCGGCGAGGACGGTCTCGACGCGCTCAAGGTCGTGGCGGGGGTTGCCGGCAGGCTCCTGCGACCCGGTGGCTTCGTCTGCGCCGAGCACGCCGAGGTGCAGGGCGAGTCCGTCGTGGCACTGTTCGCCGCCACCGGTGCGTTCGCCCAGGTCGCCGACCACCCGGACTACAACGACCGCCCGCGATATGTGACCGCGGTCCGGGCGCCCGAACTGGCAGGATGAGCGGTATGGCGAAGGTGTGGGACATCAGCGCGGGCCCGGAGGCCGCCATCGACGCCGCGGCCGCTGCCGTCGCGGACGGGCTGTGCATCGTCCTGCCCACCGACACCGTCTACGGCATCGGGGCGGACGCGACGAGCGCGCACGCCGTCCAGGGCCTGCTGGACGCCAAGGAGCGCGGCCGGGACATGCCGCCGCCGGTGCTGATCGCCGAGGTCAGCATGCTGCGTGCCCTCACCGACGAGGTGAGCCCGGAGATGCTGGCACTGGCCGAGGCGTTCTGGCCGGGGGCGCTGACCCTGGTCGTGCGCTCGCACCCGCACCTGCGGATGGACCTCGGCGACCGCGGCGAGACCATCGCCGTCCGGGTGCCTGACCACGACTTCACCAGGGACCTGCTGCGCGCCACCGGCCCGCTCGCGGTGAGCTCGGCCAACGTGTCGGGCGAACCGGCGGCCACCACCATCGAGGACGCGAAGCGCCAGCTGGGCAAGCGGGTGAAGGTGTACCTGGACGGCGGCCCCGCCTCGGACGCCGTCCCGTCCACCATCGTCGACCTGACCGGCACCCCGCGGATCCTGCGCGAGGGCCGGATCTCCCGCGAGGAGCTCGCCCCGCTACTGCCCGACCTGGAGCCCGAGCCGCTGGTCGAGCCCCCACCGCTGGTCGAGCCTGTCGAGACCACCGACGGCGTCTCGACCCTTCGACAGGCTCAGGGCAGGCCAAGCTCGACGAACGATTCCGCAACTCCCGACGAGGGCTGAGCATGCGCGAGTACGTGCTGGTGCTGCTGGTCGCCGCGGGGGTGACGTACCTGCTGAGCGGGTTGGCCCGGCGGCTGGCGTTCCGGTTCAACGCGGTGGCGATGGTCCGCGACCGGGACGTGCACACCAAGCCGGTGCCGTACTTCGGCGGGATCTCGATGTGGTTCGGCCTGGCGGCGGCACTGCTGGTGGCCGCCCAGCTGCCGTGGCTCGGCGGCTTCCCGCAGGTCACGCACGATGCGGGCGCGATCCTGTTCGCCGGTGGGATCATCTGCGCCGTCGGCGTGATGGACGACATGGTCGAACTCAACGCCCTCGCCAAGATCGCCGGCCAGCTGCTCGCGGCCGGCGTGGTGGTGCTCAACGGGGTGAAGGTCTACTGGATCCCGCTGCCGGACACCATCGTCTCCCTCGACGACGGCAGTTCGATCGCGCTCACCGTCGTGTTCATCTTCTTCGCCGTGAACGCGATCAACCTGATCGACGGGCTGGACGGGCTCGCGTCCGGGGTGGTCGCGATCGGCGCCAGCGCCTTCCTCACCTATGCCTACCTGCTCTCGTTCGTGCAGGAACTGGTGCGGGCCACCACGTCCAGCCTGATCACGGCCGCGACCGTGGGCCTGTGCCTGGGCTTCCTGCCCTACAACATCCACAAGGCGCGGATGTTCATGGGCGACTCCGGGGCGATGCTGCTGGGCTTCCTGCTGGCCACGTCCACGATCAGCCTGACCGGGCAGATCGACCCGTCCCGGCTCAGCGACTTCGGTCCCAACGCGCTGGCGGCCTACCTGCCGCTGCTGCTCCCGCTGGCGGTGATGGCGCTGCCGTTCCTCGACCTGATCCTCGCCTACGTCCGCAGGACCCTGGCCGGAAAGCTGTGGTACCAGGCCGACAAGCAGCACCTGCACCACCGCATGCTGGACCTCGGCCACAGCCACGGCAAGGCGGTCGCGCTGCTCTGGCTCTGGTCGGCCCTCGTGGCCTTCGGGGTGGTGCTGCTCGGCCTGCTGCCGCACCCCGCGACCGTGCTGGCCTTCCTCGGCGGGCTGGCCCTCGCCGCCTACCTGACCTGGGGCCGCCGGGGAGCGCGGCCCGCGGATGGCTGAGCCGGACGCACGCCGCGGCCCGAGCGCGAACACGAGAAGGGCGCAGCGCCTGCTGATGGCCGGGGTCGCCGGTGGCCACGCGGCGCTGCTGGCCTGCGTCGTCGCGTTCGCCCTCGCCGGCGGCTGGCCCGGGGCGCTTTCCGCGGCGATCGCCGGGGTGGTGACGATCGCCTTCTTCACGATCGGCCAGGCCGTGCAGGTGGTGGTCGCGGACGCGCCCGCGCGCCGGATCCTGATCGCCTCGCTGGCGTCCTACGTGCTGCGGGTGACCGTCCTCGGCCTGCTGCTGGCGCTCGCCCTGGACAACGCCGACCGGGTCGCCTGGCTGGACCCCGTCGCGGTCGCCGCCACCACCATCGCCGTGGTGATCGGCTGGCTCGCCGTCGAATTGTGGGTCTACTCACGAATGCGGATCCCGGTCTACGACGAGTAAGGATTGCCTGACCGGATTGGGCTGCTGAGGATGAAGTCAGCCGTGCCTGACTGGTAAGGTCCGAAGGGCCATGGGTGAGCACAGCGGAATGGACACCGGCTTGCGGGTCCTCAGCATCCTCATCTCCGGGCTGGCCTTCTACGGCGGGATCGGCTGGTTGCTCGACAACTGGCTGCACACGTCGTGGTGGCTGCCCATCGGCATCGTCGTTGGCATGGCTGCCGGCGTCTATCTGGTGATCGCGCGCTACGGACGGTCTGAGTGATCGACCGGATAGGAGGTTCGATGCCCGGTTTGATCGGCCTGCTCGTCCCGCTGGAAGGGGACGCTGAGCACGGCTGGCCACCCGGCGTGGACAGTTTCGCCTCCCGTCCGCTGTTCCCGGCGATCGACCCGGAGGGTGCCTGGCTGAACAACCACCTCGCCCAGGCGGTGATCGGCGCGATCCTGGTGATCGCGTTCTGGCTGTGGATGGCGCGCGACCAGAAGGTCGTCCCCGGGAAGAAGCAGTTCCTCGGCGAACAGCTGTACAACCTGCTGCGCAACACCATCGCCCGCGACATCCTCGGCCACGACTACCGCAAGTTCCTGCCGTACCTCGTGGCGCTGTTCAGCTTCATCTTCGTGAACAACCTGTTCGGGTCGTTCTTCCTGTTCATGTTCCCGACGTTCTCGAAGATCGGGTTCCCGTACGGTCTCGCCCTGGTCACGTTCCTGATGTACAACGTGGCCGGCATCTCGAAGTACGGCTTCTTCAACTACATGAAGCGGATGACCCTGCCGGAGGGCGTCCCGGTGTTCCTGTGGCCGGTGATCATCCCGCTGGAGTTCATCTCGAACTTCGTCGCCCGGCCGTTCACGCTGGCCCTGCGACTCTTCGCCAACATGTTCGCCGGGCACCTGGTGATCATGGTCTTCGTCGTCGGCGGCGGCCTGCTGCTGGCCTCGGGCCAGGCGTTCTACATCGCCGCCGGTTCGATGTCGATCGTGTTCAGCTTCGCCATCTTCGCGCTCGAACTGCTGGTGGCCGCCCTGCAGGCCTACATCTTCACCGTCCTGAGCGCCCAATACATCTCCTCGGCGATCGCCGAGGAGCACTGACCTGTTTCACAACCCTCGAAAGGAACCCGACATGCTTCCCGTCCTGGAAATCACCGGTTCGATCAACATGATCGGCTACGCGCTGGCCACGCTCGGCCCGGCGCTCGGCGTGGCCTGGATCTTCGCATCGGTGATCAACGGCACCGCCCGCCAGCCCGAGGCCCGCGGCGCGATGATGGGCACCGCCTGGATCGGCTTCGCCGTGGTTGAGGCTCTGGCCATCATCGGCATCGCGCTGGCGTTCGCCATTCAGTGAGGCTGGTCGTGCTTCCACTCGAAGGCGAGGCGGCGAGCCCGTTCGGGCCGCTCCTGCCGGAGCACCCGATCGAGATGTTCGTCGGCATCGCCCTGCTGCTGATCGTCTGGTGGGTCGTCGCGAAGAAGGTCGTCCCGGTGTTCGAGAAGACCTACGCCGAGCGGACGGAGGAGATCGCCGGCGGCATCGAGAAGGCCGAGGCGGCGCAGGCCGAGGCGGCCGAGGCCCTCGCGGAGTACCAGGCCCAACTCGCGTCCGCGCGGTCGGAGGCCGCCCGGATCCGCGAGGACGCCAAGGCGCAGGCGGTGACGATCGCGGCGGAGATCAAGGACCAGGCCCAGGCCGACTCGGCCCGGATGCTCGCCTCTGCCAAGGCGCAGATCGACGCCGAGCGGGCCCGGGTGGTCGGCGCGCTGCGCACCGAGGTGGGCGGCCTGGCCACCCAGCTGGCCGGACGGATCGTCGGCGAGTCGCTCGAGGACGATGAGCGGGCCCGGCGCAGCGTCGACCGGTTCATCGCCGAACTCGAGGCACAGCCGGACGCAGAGAAGGCGGAACGGCCATGAACGCGGCCGCCGAGGCCCGGCTGTCCGAGCTCGACCGGGCGCTGGACGCCCACGAGCTCAGCCCCGCCCTGGCGGACGAGCTGTTCTCGGTGGCCGACCTGCTCTCCGGGCAGGCCCGGCTGCGCAATGCGCTCGCCGACCCGACCATGCCGGACGACCGGCGCAGGGAGCTCGCCCGCGGGCTGCTCGCGGGCCGGGTCTCCGCCGACGCCACCGATGTGGTCGCGGAAGCGGCCGGGCTGAAGTGGGGCGGCGCCGCGGCGTTCGTCGCCGCGATCGAGCGGCAGGCGGCGCGCGCGCTGCTCGGGCACGCGCAGGCGGCCGGGGTGCTCGACACCGTCGAGGACGAGCTGTTCCGGTTCGCCCGCACCGTGGCCGCCGAGCCGCAGTTGCGCGGCGCGCTGGACGAGGCCGCCGTCGGGATCGAACCCCGCCGGCAGCTGGTGAGCGACCTGCTCGCGGCGAAGGTCCGTCCCGAGACCCTCACGCTCGCCCGGCGGGCCGTGGGGACGGCGTCGCGGACGTTCGAGCACGCCGTGGACGCCCAGCTGAAGCTGGCGGCGGCGCTGCGACAGCGGGCGATCGCGGTGGTCACGGTCGCGCGGCCGCTGACCGATGCGCAGCGGGACCGGCTCCGCGCGGCCCTGGTCGGGCAGCTGGGCCGGCAGGTCAACCTGCAGGTCGTGGTCGACCCGACGGTGCTGGGCGGCGCCCGTGTCCAGGTGGGCGACGAGGTGATCGAGGGCACCGTCGCCGGACGACTGGCCGCTGCCGAATCCCAACTGGCTTAACTCATCAGAATCGAAAGCAGAAGGTGCACAAATGGCGGAACTGACCATCAGCCCGGAAGAGATCCGGAGCGCGCTGGACACGTTCGTTTCGAACTTCAATCCCGAGACGGCCACCCGGGACGAGGTCGGCACCGTGGTGACCTCCGGCGACGGGATCGCGCGGGTGG
>DAINOM010000147.1:0-9028 GCA_036735445.1 Propionicimonas sp. | reverse complement strand
CCTGAACAGATCGCTGGCCGGCTGAAGCGGGACCATCCCGGCGAGCACGATAGGCAGGTGAGCCACGAGACTATCTACCAGGCGTTGTATGTCCAGGCTGCGGGCGGGTTACGGCACGAACTCGCGGTGGAGAAGGCGCTGCGGCAGGGCCGCACCTCACGCAGGCCACGCTCGAAGCTGCCGGCCCGGACGGGCCGGTCCTGGATCGGGGAGGCCACGATCAGCAACCGGCCCGCCGAAGCCGCTGATCGGGCCGTGCCCGGCCACTGGGAAGGTGACCTGGTCATCGGCACCGAGGGCCGCTCGGCCCTGATCACGCTGAACGAGCGGCGCAGCCGGTTCACCCTGATCTCCCGGGTGTGTACCCATGACACTGACACCGTCACCAGCCGGCTGATCGAGATGATCAGTGGGCTGCCCGACCAGCTGGTCACCACCCTGACCTGGGACCAAGGCGTGGAGATGGCCGGCCACGCCAGGTTCGGCGTCGCCACCGGCACCCAGGTGTACTTCGCCGACCCGCACAGCCCCTGGCAACGACCCACCAACGAGAACAGCAACGGCCTGATCCGCGACTTCTTCCCCAAGGGCACCGACTTCACCACCATCACCGACCAGCAAGTCGCCCAAGCCCAACGGCTACTGAACACCCGACCCCGCAAAGTCTTGGCCTACGCCACCCCAGCTGAAACACTCAACGAACTACTCACTGTTGCGCTCACCCCCTGAGCCCGCCGCGGAGCAGGCAGATCATGGCAGGTTTGTCCCGTTTTCCTGCGGGCTCGCGAGCTCCGCAGGGCGCGCGGCGACGACCTCAGCGCCCGTACAGGCGGACCGACGTGGCCTTGATGGCCGCCCGCACCGGGCTCCCGGGCCGCAGTGCGAGCTCCGCGACGGCCTGGGCGGTGAGATCCGCGGACAGGTCGTGGCCGGCCAGCGCCAGGTGCACCCGGACCACCTGGCCGCGTGGCTCGATGCCCGTCACCTCCGCGGCCAACACGTTCCGGGGGCTGCCGCCGGGCTCGGCCAGGTGCAGGCTGACCGCCTCCGGCGGCACGCTGGCCAGCGCTTCCGTTCCGGGGGACGGCGGTTGGTCCGCGTCGGCGAGACCGCGCAGGAGAACCCCCGGCGCGAGCTCGAGCGAGTCCGTCCCGACGGCGATGCCGGACAGCAGGTTCGTGCCGCCCAGCTGCGCGAGGAAGCCCGTCGGCGGGCGGGCCAGCAGGTCCGCGGTTGCGCCGCTGGCGACCACTCGCCCGGCCTCGACCACGGCCACCCGGTCGGCGATGGTCCAGATGTCCAGCACCTCGTGCGTGACCAGCAACGCCGTGCGTCCGCGCAGGCGACCGGCGAGCGCGTGCCGCACCTCCGCGGCGACCGCGATGTCCAGGCCGGCGATCGGCTCGTCGAGCAGCACGACCTCGGGGTCGGTGGCCAACGCGCGGGCGATCGCCACCCGCTGGGCCTGGCCGCCGGACAGCTGGTGCGCGCGCCTGGACGCGAACTCCGCACAGCCGACCGCCGCGAGTTCCGCCTGCGCCCGCTCCTTCGCCACCGTCCGGGACGAGCCGGTGGCCAGCGGCCCGAACATCACGTTGGCCAGCACGTCCAGGTGCGGGAACAGTGCGGGTCGCTGGGTCAGCAGCGCCACGTGACGCCGGTGCGGGGGCACCGTCACGGCGGCCGAACCCGTGGCCGTCTCCGCTACCGTCCGCTCGCCGATCCGCACCGTGCCGGACGTGGGCGCGACCAGCCCGGCCACCAGGTGCAGCAGGGTGGTCTTGCCCGAGCCGTTCGGGCCGACGACGGCCACCACCGAGCCGGACGGGACGTCCAGCGCGAGGTCCACGTCACGGCCGGCAACGGCAGCGTGGACGGCCAGCCCGGTCACAGCCACTCCCTCGAACCGCGGCTGAACCGGGCCGTGGCGGCCACCAGCAGGGCGGCGAGCCCGATCAGTACCACCGACAGCGCGATCGCGGTGTCCGTGTCGGACTCGCGCTGCAGGTAGATCTCCAGCGGCAGCGTCCGGGTGGTGCCCTGCAGCGAGCCGGCGAAGGTGAGCGTCGCGCCGAACTCGCCCAGCGCGCGGGCGAACGCCAGTGCGGCGCCGGACGCGATCGCCGGTGCGACCAGCGGCAGGCTCACCCGGCGCAGCACGGTGGTCGGCCCGGCGCCGAGGGTGGCGGCTGCCACCGCGTAGTCATCGGACGCGGAGCGCAGCGCACCCTCCACCGACACCACCAGGTAGGGCATGGCGACGAAGGTCTGGGCGACGACCACCGCCGCGGTGGTGAACGCGAGGTCGATGCCGTTGGCCTCCAGCCAGGCGCCGAGCGGGGCCCGGCGGCCGAGCGCGACCAGCAGGGCGAGTCCGGCGACGACCGGCGGCAGAACCATCGGCACCGTGGCCAGCGTGCGGACGGCGGCAGCCCAGCGTCCGCGCGCCCGGGACAGCACGAGGGCCAGCGGCAGGCCGAGCAGCAGCGCCACCAGCGCGGTCAGGGTGCAGGTGCGCAGGCTCAGCCAGAGCGCGTCGATCGCCTCGGGAGCAGCGAGCAGGGCGGGCAGCCTCGCCCACGGCACGCGGAACAGCATCGCCACCAGCGGCACCGCGAGGAAGACGGCCGCTGCCGCGGCGGGCAGGACCACCCACCGCGGCAGCGCCGGTCGAATCACGCTTCGGAGCCTACTGGCCGAAGCCGGCGGCCTTCAGCACCTCCTGGCCGCGGCTGCCCTTGACCAGTTCGATGAACTGGGCGGCGAGCTGGGCCTGCTTGGCCGACTTCGGCACGCCGATCAGGTAGTCGTTGCGCGCGGAGTCGGCGTCCTTGATCGCGATGCTCTCCACCTTGTCGCCGGACGCCTTCGCGTCGGTCACGTAGACGATGCCCGCGTCGGCCTGGCCGGACTCCACCTTGGTGCGGACGTCGGTCACCTTCGACTCCTCGGACACCGGCTTGAGGGTCACCCCGAGGGCGGTGGCGAGCTTCTTCGTCGCCGAGCCGCACGGCACCCCGTCCGCGCAGACGACGAGCTTCTTGCCGTCCAGCGACGAGTCCAGGCCGGTGATGCCCGCCGGGTTGCCCTTGGGCACGATCAGCGTGAGCACGTTGGTGGTGAACTGCGCGGGGGTGCCCTCGATCAGGCCGGCGGTGACCGCCTTGTCCATGTTCGGCTTGTCCGCGGTCGCGAGCACGTCCACGGCTGCGCCGGAGCTGAGCTGGTCGACCAGCGTCGCCGAGCCGTCGAAGGAGAACTTCACCGTCACGCCGGAGTGGCTCGACTCGAACTCCTTGCCGAGCTGGGTGAAGGTGTCCTTCAGCGAGGCGGCGGCGAACACCACGACCTCTCCGGACTGGGCCGGTTGCGCTCCGTTCGACGCCGAGGAACACCCGGCGAGGAGCAGGACGGCGGCGAGGGCTGCGGCGAGCTTCTTGGTCATCTACGTGCCTCCACGGTCACATTGGTTGCCTTGACGACGGCGGTTGCCACCGTCCCCGGTTCGAGGTTGAGTTCGCGGACCGCTTCGGTGGAGATCAGGGACACCACCCGGAACGGTCCGCACTGCAGCTCCACCTGCGACATGACCACGTCGGACGTGACCTTCGTGACCAGGCCGGTGAAGTGGTTGCGGGCGCTGCGCAGGCCGGCGCCGCCGTCCAGGGCGTCGAGCGCCGTGTCGTGTCCGGCCCGGGCGAGTTCCGCGAGCGCCACTCCGTCCACGACCTGGCGGTTGGAGCTGTCCAGGCTGGCCGTCAGGCGGCCGCCGTCGATCCACCGGCGCACGGTGTCGTCGCTCACTCCGAGGAGCGCCGCCGCCTCACTGATCCGCAGTTGCGTCATGAGAGGCACCCTAGCGCCGTTTTCACGGAGTTTTCGTGAAAACGATCCCGATGGACAGTCGCCCAACCTGGGGACGGTTCTCTTCTCGGTCCACCCCGGCGGTGAACGGCAAGGGGACGGTTCTTCACCGTTCACCGCGTCTCGACGAGCTCGACGACCGGTGTGGGGCGGACCGAGAAGAGAACCGTCCCCGGAGTCAGCTCAGGGGTAGGCGACGTAGGCGAAGCGGCGGGAGTCGGGGGCCCAGGAGGGGACGTTGATCGTGCCCTGGCCACCGAACAGCTGGACGAGGTCACGGGCGGAGCCGGACGCCGCGCCGGCGTCGTCCAGTTCCAGCAGCCGGATCACCACGTCCAGGTCGGCCGGGTGGCCGAGGGTGCCCGGCGGGAAGCTGACGTAGACCACCCGCGAGCCGTCGGGGGAGATGTGCGGGAACCAGTTCACCCGCTCGTCGTGCGTGACCTGCTCGGCGCCCGACCCGTCCGGACGCATCCGGAACAGCTGGGCGTGACCCGGTTCGCTGGCACCGCGCTCGGAGTTGAACCACAGCCACTGCCCGTCGGGACTGAACTCCGAACCGTCGTCAGGGGCGTCGTCGTCGGTCAGCTGCGCGTCCGGTCCGCCGGCGGTGGGCACGGTGTAGATGTTGGTCCGGGTGCCACCGTGCGGCAGCAGGTCCATGCCGATGTAGGCCAGCAGCCGGTCGTCCGGGGACACGCCGTGCAGGAAGTGGACGAAGTCCGGCCCGCGGTCGTTGGAGACCCGCCGGTGGCTGCGGGCGGCCAGGTCGACGGCGTGCAGGTGGCCGTCGAAGCCGGACACGTAGGCCGTGCGCCCGTCCGGGGAGAGCACGTGGTCGTTGTTCAGCAGCGGCAGGCCGGGCACCTCCAGCGGCTCCAGGTCGCCGCCGGTCGCCGGCACCCGCTGCAGCAGGCCGTCGCCGTTGACCAGCAGCCAGTCGCCGTCCGGCGTCCAGTTGGGCGCCTCGAACAGCACCGACTTCGATTCGACGACCAGCGTGTCCGCACCGGTGACGATGTCGTGGACGAACAGCTGCGCGCGCTGTCCGGGACGGAGCCTGCGGGCCTGCTGGTGCATCTGATCGTCCTTCTGTCGGGTCTGTGTGGCAGTCTATGGGAGCGATCTCACAAAGGAGTGCGGAATGCCCGGCTACCTCGACCCGACCCTGCCCACGCAGCAACGGGTGGCCGACCTGCTCGGGCGGATGACCCTGCCGGAGAAGGTCGGCCAACTGCTGCAGCTGGACGCCCAGGGCGACCTCGACGACCTGGTCTCGGTCACGCACGTGGGCTCGCTGCTGCACATCCCGCCGGACCGGATGGACCGGGCGATCGAACTCGCCGCCGCCACCCGCCTCGGCATCCCGCTGCTGCTCGCGGACGACTGCATCCACGGCCACTCCTTCTGGCCGGGCGCGACGATCTTCGGCACCCAGCTGGCGCTGGCCTGCAGCTGGAACCCGGACAACGCCCGCCGCGCTGCCCGGATCACCGCCGTCGAGGCCACCAGCACCGGCTTCCGGTGGACGTTCTCGCCCGTCCTCTGCATCGCCCGCGACCTGCGCTGGGGACGGGTGGACGAGACCTTCGGCGAGGACCCGTTCCTGATCGGCGAGTTCGCGTCCGCCATGGTCGCCGGCTACCAGGGCGACGGTCTGGCTGACCCGACCGCGATGCTGGCCACGGCCAAGCACTTCGCCGGCTACTCCGAGACCCAGGGCGGCCGGGACGCCTCCGAGGCCGACATCTCCCGGCGCAAGCTCCGCTCGTGGTTCACCCCGCCGTTCGAGCGCGTGGCCCGCGAGGGCTGCCGGACGTTCATGATCGGCTACCAGTCGATGGACGGCGTCCCGATCACCGCGAACTCCTGGCTGCTGAACGACGTGCTCAAGGACGAGTGGGGCTTCACCGGCGTCCTGGTCACCGACTGGGACAACGTCGGCCGGATGGTCTGGGAGCAGAAGGTGTGCGCCGACCACGCCGAGGCCGCCGCCCGGGCGCTGAACGCCGGCAACGACCTGGTCATGACCACGCCGCAGTTCTACGAGGGCGCCCAGGAGGCGGTGCGCCGCGGGCTGCTGGCCGAGGCCACCATCGACGGCGCTGTCGCCCGGGTGCTCGCGCTGAAGTTCGATCTCGGCCTGTTCGAGGACCCGGGCGCGCCCGATCCGGAGCGGCAGCGCGCGGTGATCGGTTGCGCCGGGCACCGGCAGGCCAACCTCGAGATCGCCCGCGAGTCGCTGGTGCTGCTGGCCAACAGCGGCACGCTGCCGCTGACCGGGCCGTCCGGCACCATCGCCGTGATCGGGCCCAACGCGGACGCCGCCGGCACCCAGCTCGGCGACTGGGCGGGCGGCTCGGGCCAGTGCTCGTGGCTGGGTCCCGACTACGTTCCCGAGGACACCGTCACGGTGCTGGCCGGGCTGCGCGAGCTCGCGGCCGAACGTGGGTGGCGGGTGACGCATGCGCACGGCTGCGGCATCGCGACGATGTCGCCGCACCCGGACGGCCCGACCGGCCAGGACGGTCAGCCGCGGATGCCGGTGATCACCCCGGTGCCGCCGGACGAGGCCGAGCTGGCCGAGGCGGTGGCCGCGGCCGAGGCGGCGGACGTGGTCGTGCTGGTGCTGGGTGACAACGTCCTGCTCAACGGCGAGGGCCGCTCCACCGCGACGCTCGAACTGCAGGGCGGCCAGCTGGAGCTGTGGCGCCGGGTGGTCGCCACCGGACGGCCGGTGGTGCTGGTGCTGGTGAACGGCAAGCCACTGGTGCTGCCGCGGGACCTGCTCTCCCGGACAGCGGCGGTGGTCGAGGCGTTCAACCCCGGCGCGATGGGCGGACGGGCGGTCGCCGAGCTGGTCTTCGGCGAGATCGAGCCGTCCGGACGGTTGCCGATCTCGTTCCCCGTCCATGTCGGGCAGCAGCCGACGTACTACAACGAGCTACGCGGCCAGCACGGCGACCGCTACGCCGACCTGACCCAGGAGCCGGCGTTCCCCTTCGGGTTCGGGCTGTCCTACTCGCGGGTGGCGTACTCCGGGCTGGAGCTGGCCGAGACCGCGCTCGGCATCGACGGGACGATCCGCGCCACCGTCCGCGTGGCGAACACCGGCGACCGGCCGGTGACGGAGACCGTCCAGTGGTACCTGCGGGACCTCGTCACGTCCCTGACCTGGGCGGACAAGGAGCTGAAGGGCTACCGCCGCGTCGTCCTGGCGCCCGGGGAGTCCGCGGAGGTGTCGTTCGAACTGCCGGCGGCGGCGTGCACGATCGTGGACGCGGACGCACGCCGGGTGGTCGAGCCGGGCGGGTTCGAACTGCTCGTCGGCCCCGACTCCCGGAACGGCAGCCTGTTGGCGGCCCGGTTCACACTGGTCGTATGAGCAGCCGCTCCGAAGATTTGCAAGGATGGACCCCGGCCTGCGGGCACGGGGCAGAACGTCGTCGAGCCCTGGAGAGTTGAGGAGAGCGTCATGCCGAGTCTGGGCGGTTGGGAATGGGTCATCATCGCGGTGGTGGCGCTGGTGCTGTTCGGCGGGGCCAAGCTCGCCAACTTCGGCAAGAGCGCCGGTCAGGCCATCCGTGAGTTCAAGGAGGAGACCAAGTCTCCGTCCGCCGTCGAGCCGCCGGCAGCGGCACCGCCGGCCGCGCCCCAGGCGCAGCAGTCGCCCCAGGCCGAAGAGGGCCCGCGCGCCTGAGCGGTGAACGGGAATGGGACCTGTCCCCATTCCTGTCGAAGCGGGCCTGCGGGCTGGAGCCCCCCGGCGTCACGTCTCGGACTGCGAGATGACCCCGACGCCACGCCGCGGGGCCTTTGAAACGTTATTCACCACGGCGGGCCGCAACGCTGCGTGACCTGCGCCAGGTCTCGGACTGATAACGAAACGGCCACGGCTCTGCAAACTCTGATGAGAGCGTTTGCGGTCGATGCTAGCCTTCCGCTGAACGGCGATGAGAGCGCGGTCATCGATGGCACTCGTCGGACGTCCGCGGGAACACGCACAAGGGTCAAGGAGGACTCGTGGAGCAGGGTTGGCTGGATCTGGCGAACGCACGCTGGACTGTTCGTGCGGACGCCACCGCCCCAGGGTGGTCCGCCGTGCCGGAGGCCCTGCGCCCCCAACTCCTCGACGGCATCCCTGCCACCGTCCCCGGCGTCGTGCACACCGACCTGCTGGCCGCCGGCCTGATCGATGATCCGTACGTCGCCACGTTCGAGGCCGACCAGCACTGGATCGGCGAGCAGGCCTGGACCTACCGCGGCGAGTTCGACCTGGCCGCGGACGCGCCCGAACTCACCAACGCCGACTGCGACCTGCTCTGCGACGGCCTGGACACCGTCGCCGAGGTCTTCTGCAACGGCCACACCCTCGGCCGCTCGGTGAACATGCACCGCCGCAACGTCTTCTCCACCGCCGGCCACCTCCACGAGGGCAGCAACGCCATCGAGGTCACCTTCTCCCCGGTCGGCGAGTACACGGCGGCGATGGCCGGGCAGGTCGGGGAGCGGGTCCACGTCGAGCGCGATCCGTACAACCTCGTCCGCAAGATGGCCTGCAACTTCGGCTGGGACTGGGGCCCACGGCTGGTCACCGCCGGCATCTGGAAGGCGATCGGCCTGCGCAGCTGGAGCCAGGCCCGGGTGACCGACGTGGCCGTCTTCGCCACCACGAGCCAGAACGCCGCCGGCACCTGGGACGGCGAGCTGCGCGTGCACGTCCAGACCACGGGCAACCTGAGGTTCGCCTCGATCACCGTCCGGCTGAAGGGCCACGGCGTCCAGGCGGAGGCCGGCGTCACGGCCGAGCACTGGACCGAGGTCGTGCTCCCGGTCAGCGGCGTGCAGGCGTGGTGGCCGCACTCGCTGGGCGAGCAGCCGCTGTACGACGTCGAGGTCGTCCTGCACAACGACCTCGCGGTGCTCGACCGGGTGCAGCGGCGGACGGGCTTCCGCAGCGTCGAGCTCGACACCACTCCCGACGCGGACGGCAACGGCGCCACCTTCGGCCTCAGGGTCAACGACGTGCTGCTGTTCGCCCGCGGCATGGACTGGATCCCCGACGACTGCTTCCCCAGCCGGATCACGCCGGAGCGCTACCGCGAGCGGGTCCAGCAGGCGAAGGACGCCGGCGTCGACCTGCTCCGGATCTGGGGCGGCGGCA
>DAINOM010000146.1:7035-9052 GCA_036735445.1 Propionicimonas sp. | reverse complement strand
CCGACCGTCGACAAGCACTCCACCGGCGGGGTCGGCGACAAGATCACCCTGCCGCTCGCCCCCCTCGTGGCCGCCTGCGGCGCCGCCGTCCCCCAGCTCTCCGGACGCGGTCTCGGCCACACCGGCGGTACCCTGGACAAGCTGGAGGCCATCCCCGGCTGGCGCGCCTCGCTGAGCAACGCCGAGATGCTCGCCCAGCTCGAGTCCGTCGGTGCGGTGATCTGTGCGGCCGGATCGGGCCTCGCCCCGGCCGACAAGAAGCTGTACGCGCTGCGGGACGTCACCGCGACCGTCGAGTCGATCCCGATGATCTCGGCCTCGATCATGAGCAAGAAGATCGCCGAGGGCACGTCGTCGCTGGTGCTGGACGTGAAGACCGGCGCGGGCGCCTTCATGAAGACCTTCGCCGACTCGTTGGCGCTCGCCGAGACGATGGTCGGCATCGGCACCGCCGCGGGCGTGAACACCGTCGCCCTGATCACCGACATGGACGCCCCGCTGGGC
Source organism: Propionicimonas sp. (assembly GCA_036735445.1). Classification (GTDB taxonomy): domain Bacteria; phylum Actinomycetota; class Actinomycetes; order Propionibacteriales; family Propionibacteriaceae; genus Propionicimonas. The sequence goes on along the minus strand of DAINOM010000146.1, from coordinate 8,548 downwards.
CGCAGCGCCGGCAACGGACTGGAGGTCGCCGAGTCCGTGGACGTGCTCGCCGGCGGCGGGCCCGCGGACGTGGTCGAGCTCACCGTCGCCCTGGCCAGGGAGATGCTGGCCTGCGCCGGGATCGACACCGACCCGGCCGAGGTCCTCGCCTCCGGCAGGGCGATGGACACCTGGCACGCCATGATCCGCGCCCAGGGCGGCGACCCCGACGCTCCCCTGCCGGTCGCCCGGCACACCGAGGACGTCGTGGCACCCGCTGACGGCTACCTCGTCGGGATGGACGCGATGGCCGTCGGCCTCTCCGCCTGGCGGCTGGGCGCCGGACGGGCCGCGCAGGGCGACCCGGTCCAGGCGGCCGCGGGCGTCACCTGGCACGCCGGCCTCGGCGACCGGGTGCGCGCCGGCCAGCCGCTGTTCACACTGCACACCGACACCCCCGAGCGGATGGAGCGGGGGCTGGCGGCACTCACCGACGCCGTCACCATCGCGGACGCGCCGGTGGAGCGGCGGCCGCTCGTCCTGGAGCGGATCAGCGCGGGCTGAGGGCCGCCACGGTTATTGCGGGCCCTTCGTGACGCGATCCTCGTTCCTCGGATCGCTCCTCAGGGAGCGTGGGGTAGGCCTCGGATCGCTCCTCAGGGAGCGTGGGGTGGGCCTCCTCGCTCCTCGGATCGGTTCTCAGGGAGCGTGGGGTGGCCCCCGCGCTCCTCGGATCGGTTCCCAGGGGTGGCTTCCCACGGCCCCTGAGGAGCCGGCCGGCGAGGAACGAGCCGGACGGCGTCACGAAGGGCGCGGCCGCCGCCGACACTGGTGCTTGCCCGGGACGGCGGCTCAGTCCTCGGGCTCGTCCTCGACCTTGGCCGGGTGGGTGAGGCCCCAGCGGTAGCCGTCGTGCAGGGCCTCCCAGGAGGCCTCGATGACGTTGGTGCCGACGCCCACGGTCGTCCAGGTGCGCTCGCCGTCCGACATGTCGATCAGGGTGCGGACGATCGCGTCCGTGCCGTGGCCCTGGTCGAGGATCCGGACCTTGTAGTCGGTGAGCTCGAAGTCGTCGACGTGCGGATAGGCCTGGTTCAGCGCCGCCCGCAGCGCGACGTCCAGGGCGTTCAGCGGGCCGTGGCCGTCGCCGGCGAGACTGTACGTGACGCCCTTCGCGCGCACCTTCACCACGGCCTCGGAGTCGCCCTCCGGCTTCACCTCGTGCCCGGTCAGGACGCGCCAGCTGAGCACCTCGAAGAACTCCTCGGCCAGGCCGAGTTCCTCGCGCAGCAGCAGCTCGAAGGACGCGTCCGCCGACTCGTAGGAGTAGCCGTCCATCTCCCGTGCCTTCACCCGGTCGGTGATCTTCGCCGCGAGTTCACGGTTCGACAGGTCGTAGCCCAGCTCCGACCCCTTGATCTGGATGTTGGCCCGGCCGGCCATGTCCGAGACCAGCATGCGCATGTCGTTGCCGACGAGCGTCGGGTCGATGTGCTGGTAGAGGTTCGCGTCCACCTTGATCGCGGACGCGTGC
>DAINOM010000146.1:0-6880 GCA_036735445.1 Propionicimonas sp. | reverse complement strand
AAGGGTGTTCGCCACCGCGCAACCGGTGTCGTTGTGGCAGTGGATGCCGAGGTCGACGCCGACCTGGGCCGCGGCCGAGACGATGTCGCCCATCCAGGACGGCAGCATGCCGCCATTGGTGTCGCACAGCACCACGACCTCCGCGCCCGCCTCGGCAGCGGTGCGGACGACCTCGAGCGCGTACTCGGGATTGGCCCGGTAGCCGTCGAAGAAGTGCTCACAGTCGACGAACACCCGGCGGCCGTTGGCGACCAGGTGGCTGACCGTGTCCGCCACCATCGCGAGGTTCTCCTCCAGCGTGGTGTGCAGCGCCCGGTAGACGTGCTGGTCATGGCTCTTCGCGACGATGCAGACCACGTCGGTGGCGGCGTCCAGCAGCGCCTGCACCTGGGGGTCGTCGGCCGCCTTCACCCCCACCTTGCGGGTCGCGCCGAAGGCGGTCAGGGTGGCGTTCTTCAGGCGCAGCTGCCCGGCGGCGGCCGCAGCGAAGAAGGCCGTGTCGTTGGGGTTGGCGCCCGGCCAGCCGCCCTCGATGAACCCGACACCGAGTTCGTCGAGGTATCGGGCGATCTTCAGCTTGTCATTGACGCTGAGCTGCAGGCCCTCCTGCTGGGCGCCGTCGCGCAGGGTGGTGTCGTAGACGTGGAACGCGTCCGGGGCGGCTGGGATCTGGCTCACCGGGCGAGTCTGCCGTCCCTCGTGGTGCGACGGCCGACGTTTCACCGCGTGAGACTACGATCTCAGCATGGCAACCTTCACGCGGCGCGGGGCGACCGTCCACTCCATCGGCGAGCTCCCGGCAGTCGGGACGCAGCTTCCCGCCTTCACCCTCACCGGCACCGACATGGAGGACTTCGGCGCAGGGATCATCGGCGGACGGCGGGTGGTGCTGAACGTCTTCCCCAGCATCGACACCGGCGTGTGCGCGCGGAGCGTCCGCAGGTTCAACGAGCTCGCGGCCGGGCTGGAGAACACCCTTGTGCTCTGCGTCTCCGCGGACCTGCCGTACGCGCAGAGCCGGTTCTGCGGGGCCGAGGGCATCGAGAACGTGGTCACCGGCTCGTCCTTCCGGTCGAGCTTCGGCGCCGACTACGGCGTCACCATGGTGGACGGGAGCATGCGCGGCCTGCTCTCCCGCGCCGTGGTCGTGGCCGACGCGGACGGCACGGTGCTGTACGTCGAGCAGGTGCCCGAGATCAGCCAGGAGCCCGACTACGACGCCGCCCTGGCCGCCCTGGGTTGACGGTTCAGATCACGCGGCGGAGCCAGCCGCGGGTGTCGGGGACCCGGCCGTACTGGATGTCGAGGATGCCGTTGCGGATCGCCAGGGTCTGCGGCGAGCCGTTGTCCGGCAGCCGCCATTCGCCGTCCGCCGACGTGAAGCCGCCGATCGGGGTGACCACCGCGGCGGTGCCACACGAGAATGCCTCCACCGTGGTGCCGTCCGCGATGCCGCCGAACAGCTCCTCCGGGGTCACCCGGCGCTCCTCGGGGGTGAGCCCGAGGTCCGCCGCGACGGTCAGGATCGAGTCGCGGGTGATGCCCTCGAGGATCGTCCCGGTGAGCGCGGGGGTGACCAGCCGGCCGTCCGCCGTGACCAGGAACACGTTCATGCCGCCGAGTTCCTCGACCCGGTCCTTGTCCGCGGCCTCGATGAACAGCACCTGCGAACAGCCGTGCTCGTAGCCCTCGTACTGGGCGATCAGGGACGCGGCGTAGTTGCCGCCACACTTGGCCGCGCCGGTGCCACCCACCCCGGCGCGCGCCCAGGTGTCGGTGACCCAGATGTCCACCGGCTTCACCCCGCCCGGGAAGTAGGGACCGGCCGGTGAGGCGATCACCGCGAACGTGACGGTCTGGGCGGCCCGGACGCCCAGGAACACCTCCGACGCGAACATGAACGGACGCAGGTAGAGGCTCCGCTCCCCCTCCGAGGCCGGCACCCAGCGCGCGTCCGCCTTCACCAGTTCGGCGACGGCCGTGACGAAGTCGTCGACGTCGAGCGTCGGCAGCATCAGCCGCGCGGCGGACGCCCGGAACCGGCGGGCATTGGCCTCCGGCCGGAACAGGTGGATCGAGCCGTCGGCGTGCCGGTAGGCCTTGAGCCCCTCGAAGACCTCCTGCGCGTAGTGCAGCACGGCGCTCGCGGGGTCCATCTGGAACGGCCCGTACGGCTTGACCAGCGCATCGCCCCAGCCGCCGTCGTGCGTCCAGGTCGCGACGACCATGTGGTCGGTGAAGTGGTCACCGAAACCGGGGTCGGCGAGCACCCGGGCGACATCATCGTCGGTTGCCGGGGACGGGTTGCTGTGCAGCGGGAACGTCAGGGCCATGGCGGCATGCTATCGCGCGTGGTGAGACGGGACTGTCCGGTCTGTGGTCGCCCCACTAGCCTCGCCCGGGTGAGTTCAGCAGCAGCCAGCAGGCCCGTCATCTCTGTCATCGCCGGCGACGGCATCGGTCCCGAGGTGGTGGCGGAGGGCCTGAAGGTCCTCACCGCCGTCGCCGGCGACGATGCCTTCGAGTTCGTCCACCACGACCTGGGCGCCGAGCGCTGGCAGCGCACCGGTGAGGTGCTCCCCGAGGCCGACCTCGAACAGCTCGCCGCGTCGCAGGCGATCATCCTCGGCGCGGTCGGCGCCGCACCGGGTTCGAAGGCGATCCCGTCCGGCCTGCTGGAGCGCGGGCTGCTGCTGAAGCTGCGGTTCGCGTTCGACCACTACGTGAACCTGCGCCCGTCCACGCTGTACCCGGGCATCCCGACCCCGCTGGCCGAGTCGGTGACCAGCCGCGGCCCGATCGACTTCGTCGTGGTCCGCGAGGGCACCGAAGGCCTGTACTGCGGCAACGGCGGCGCGTTCCGGGCCGGGACGCCGCACGAGGTGGCCACGGAGGTCAGCATCAACACCGCGCACGGCGTCGAGCGGGTGATCCGGGACGCGTTCGCGCGGGCGGAGAAGCGGCGCAAGCACGTGACGATGGTGCACAAGCACAACGTGCTGGTGAACGCCGGCGGCCTGTGGAACCGGCTGTTCACCTCCGTCGCGGCCGAGCACCCGGACGTCACCACCGACTACCTGCACGTGGACGCGGCCACGATCGCCCTCGTCCAGGACCCGCAGCGCTTCGACGTGCTGGTCACCGACAACCTGTTCGGCGACATCCTCACCGACCTCGCCGCGGCGGTCACCGGCGGCATCGGCCTGGCGGCGTCGGCCAACATCAACCCGACCGGTGAGTTCCCGTCCATGTTCGAGCCCGTGCACGGCTCGGCCCCCGACATCGCCGGCCAGGGCATCGCCGATCCGACCGCCACCATCCTGTCGATGGCGCTACTGCTGGACCACCTCGGCCGCCCGGAGGACGCCCGGCGGATCGAGGCGGCGGTGGACGCCGACATCGCCGAGCGCGGGACGACCCGCCGTCCCACTTCGGTCGTGGGTGAGGACATCGCCGCCCGCGTCCGCTGAGCGCTAGTCTGCCGGTGGCGGACGGAGAGACATGAGCGGCGGGCCCTACCACTACGACCCGTACCCACGACCGGTCGAGCGACCGGCCCCGGTGCCGGTACCGGTGGCCTATGTCGCACCCCTGACCGACCAGCGGCCGCTCAGCACGCCGGTCGTCGTGGTCTCGTGGGTCGTCACGATCATCACGGGCCTCTACATGCTGCCGTGGGCGATCGCAGCGAGCCGCGGCAAGGCCAACCAGTGGTCGGTCTTCCTGGTGAGCCTGCTGTTCGGCTGGACCGTCATCGGCTGGATCGTGGCCCTGGTGCTGGCCTGCACGGCGCACCGTCCGCTGATGGGCGCGATGCTCGGCTACCGGCCGGTGGCCGCGCTCCCGCCTGCCTCGGCGCCACCCGGGTGGTATCCCAACCCGCAAGGCCCCGGCCGCCGCTACTGGGACGGCGTCCGCTGGACCCAGTACTTCGGCTGAACGCTCTCGCCCACCGGCTCGTCGCCGGTCGCCCTTTCCGCTTCCACAAGGTGGACTGAGACCGTCGTTGACGACGGTTTCAGTCCACCTTGCGCGCACGATCGTCGGCGAGGCTGCCGAACACGTGCCGCCGCTCCCCGGTGACCAGGCCAGAGATCCACCAGATCGCCTCCACAAGCACCACGGCCGCCAGTCCCAGCCAGGCGCCCACGGCCATCAGCGCCGGATTGGACGGGTCCAGCTGCGGGTCGAACCGGGCCAGGGCCGGCCAGGCGGCGATCCAGCCCGGCACCTGGTACGGCAGCCAGAAGATCACCAGGTAGCCCGCAAGCGCGCACAACCCGATCATCAACAGCTTCCACCACTGGTACGGACGGGCGGTGGCCACCATCACCCACGCGCCGCCGATCATCAGCGTGAGCAGCGTCGCGGTGCTGGCCTGCACCGAGAGCGATACGTCGGCGCCGGCGGGCGGGGCGACCAGCAGGTAGGTGACGAACGTCGTCACGGCCACCGCCACCCCGGACGGGATCGAGAAGCTCATCACCCGCTGCAGGAAGCCCGGACGAGCCCGTTCGGCGTTCGGTGCCAACGCGAGGATCGACGCCGGGATACCGATCGTGAACCAGCCGACGAACGAGATGTGGATCGGCACGAACGGGAACGGCAGCCGCCACAGCGCCACCAGCAGCGCCAGAATGATCGAGTACATCGTCTTGGTCAGGAAGAAGTTCGCGACCCGCTCGATGTTGCCGATCACCCGGCGGCCCTCGGCCACGACATGCGGCAGGGTGGCGAAGCTGTCGTCCAGCAGCACCAGCTGGGCCACCGAGCGGGTGGCCGGGGCCCCGGAGCCCATCGCCACGCCCAGGTCGGAGTCCTTGATCGCCAGGACGTCGTTCACGCCGTCCCCGGTCATCGCGACGTTGTGGCCCCGGGACTGCAGCGCGGCCACCATCTGCCGCTTCTGCTGCGGGGTCACCCGGCCGAACACCCCGGCCGCCTGCACCCGGTCGGCGAACTGCTCGGCGTCCTCGGGCAGCCTGCGGGCGTCCACCACCTCGCCGGCCTCGACGCCCAGTGAGCCCGTGACGGCGCCCACCGAGGTGGCGTTGTCCCCGGAGATGACCTTGACCGCCACGTCCTGCTCGGCGAAGTAGGCCAGGGTGTCCCTGGCTTCCGGGCGGACCTTCTGCTCCAGCACGACCAGTGCCCTCGGCGTGACCGTGCCGGGGGCGTCCGGAGCGTCGACCGGACGGTCGGACTCGGCCAGCAGCAGGACCCGGCGGCCACTGGAGCCGAGGTGCTCGGCGCGGTCGGCGACCTCACCGTGCGGGGCGAGCACGTCGGGCGCGCCCAGCACCCAGTTGCCGTGGTCGCCGAACGACATCCCCGACCACTTCTTCGCCGACGTGAATGGTGCCATCGCGGTCGTGGACCACGCCGTCCCCGACAGCGGCAGGGCGTGTGCGAGCGCCTGCACCGAGGCGTTGGGGCGCGGGTCGGCGTGGGCCAGTTGGGCGAGCACGCCGCGGACGACGTCCTCGGCGCCGTCCAGCACGTCCAGTTCGCCGAACTGCAGGCCGTTCTCGGTCAGCGTCCCGGTCTTGTCCGCGCAGACCACGTCCACCCGGGCCAGGCCCTCGATCGCCGGCAGCTCCTGCACCAGCACGTTCTGCTGGCCCAGCCGAACGACGCCCACCGCGAAGGCCAGCGACGTCAGCAGCACGAGCCCCTCGGGCACCATCGGGACGAGGGCTCCCGCGGTCGCGAGGATGCGGTCCTGCCAGGTGCCCGGCTGGTTCCACTGCACCCAGACCGTCGCCAGGCCGACCGGGATCAGCAGCCAGGTGATCAGCCGCAGGATCTGGTTGATGCCCGACTGCAACTCGGACTTCACCAGCGAGAACTTGCTGGCCTCCATCGTCAGCCGTGCCGCGTAGGAGTCGTGCCCGACCCGGGTCGCCCGGAAGGCGCCCACGCCGGCGACGACGAAGCTGCCCGACATCACCTCGTCTCCCGGCTGCTTCACCAGGGGGTCGGACTCGCCGGTGAGCAGGGACTCGTCCACCTCCAGGTAGGACGCCTCGACGACCTCCCCGTCGACGATCACCTGGTCTCCGGGCCCGATCTCGATCAGGTCGTCGAGCACGACCTGGTCCCGCGGGATCTCGGCGGCCACTCCGTCCCTGCGGACGGTGGGTTTGCCCTCCCCGACCACGGCCAGGTTGTCGAGGGTCTTCTTGGCCCGGAGTTCCTGCACCATGCCGATGCCGGAGTTGATGATGATCAGGAAGCCGAACAGGGCATTCACGATCGACCCGGTGCTCAGCACCATGACGAACAGCACCATCAGCAGGTAGTTGATCCGGGTGAAGACGTTGGCCCTGACGATGTCCCAGGTGGTGCGGCCCGAGCGCGGCGGCAGCTCGTTCGCCAGCCCACGCTGGACGCGGTCGGCCACCTCCGCCGACGTCAGGCCCCGGTTCACCACGGCGATGTCACTGCTCACGCGGCAAGCTTGCCAGACGCCGTCAGGGGCACCACAGCAACGAACCCCGTTGCGTACCGAGTTCGGTACGCAACGGGGTTCGTTGTGGCTTCGTGCGAGGGTCAGCGGGCGGCGGTGCCCTCGACGTAGTCGTCGTCGTGCGACTTCACCCAGGCCATCAGGCCGCGGAGCTCGCGTCCGGTGGCCTCGATCGGGTGCTGCTCGGCCTTGGCGCGCAGGGCCTTGAACTCGGGGGCGCCGGCGTCCTGGTCATCGATGAACCGCTTCGCGAAGGCGCCGGACTGGATGTCGGCCAGCACCTCCTGCATCCGCTGCTTCACGGACGCGTCGATCACCCGGGGGCCGGAGACGTAGTCGCCGAACTCCGCGGTGTCCGAGATCGACCAGCGCTGCTTGGCGATGCCGCCCTCGTACATCAGGTCGACGATC
>DAINOM010000145.1:8754-9127 GCA_036735445.1 Propionicimonas sp. | reverse complement strand
GATGAACTTCGAGATGCGCAAGAACGTGCTGAAGTACGACGACGTGATGAACCGGCAGCGGCACGCGATCTACTCCGACCGGCGGCGCGTCCTGGAGGGCGCGGACGTCGAGGAGCAGCTGCGCGGCACCGTGAACACCGTGGTGGAGCAGTACGTCCGCGGGCTCACCGAGGGTTTCGTCGAGGACTGGGACCTGGACGCGCTGTGGACGCAGCTGCGCACGCTGTTCCCGGTCAGCCTGGACATCGCCGACTACGAGGGCCGGGGCGACCTGACCGTCGAACAACTGGTCGAGGACTTCCAGGCCGACGCGCAGTCCGCCTACGACGCCCGCACCGAGGCGCTCGGCGAGGAGACCATGCGGGAGTTCGAG
>DAINOM010000145.1:0-8646 GCA_036735445.1 Propionicimonas sp. | reverse complement strand
CGACATGTTCAACGCCATGATGGAGGCCTTCATGGAGGAGGTCGTCGGCTACCTCTACAACCTGCAGGTGCAGGTCGAGCCGGCGCCCCAGGTGGGCCTCGTCCCGGGGTCGAACGGACGTCCGGTCACCGCGGGCGACCTGCTGGCCTCCGGGCCGGACGACGACATTCCCGACCTCGGCACGGAGAGCTTCGAGCAGCACCACGTACCGCTGCCCGAGGAGCCGGCGCTGACGAAGCGGCCCACGCTGAAGGCGAAGGGCCTGCAGCCCCGGGCGGCCCGGGCGATGGCGTACTCGGCCCCGAGCGAGACCGGCGAGGCCACCAAGCAGGGCCCGGCCGCCTCCGACGCCGACCCGTACGCCGGCGTCGGCCGGAACGCCCCCTGCCCCTGCGGCTCCGGCAAGAAGTTCAAGATGTGCCACGGCAGGTCCGCCTGACCGGTCCAGCGGTCCCTGAGGAGCGTCCGAGGAACGAGGGCCCGTCCTCCCACGGTCCCTGAGGAGCGTCCGAGGAACGAGGACGCGTCACGAAGGGCGCTCAGTCCCCGAACGGGTTCACCCAGCCCGCGCGGTGCACCACCCGCGGACGCAGCGCGATCACCAGATGCGTGGCCACCCAGCGGCCACGCCGTCGGCTGATCCGCAGCGCCGCCGCGCGGGACGCGTCCCCCTGGGTGAGATGTGCCGACACCTCGAGAGCGGTCTCGGAGGGCGCCTGCACCCGGACGGACCGCAGCTTGATCCCGTCGCCGCCGCGGGCCCGGCGCAGGTGCTCGAGCAGGCTGAGCACGTCCGGGACCACCCAGAGTTCGAGCTGCTGGGCGGACCGGCGTCCGGCGAGGACCTCGACCAGGCCGGCCATCAGTGAGGTGGCGAGCTGGCGCAGGTCGGGGTCGAGCGACACCTGGGTGTCCTCGACCACGTCAGGGACGAGAGTGAGCGGCAGGACGGGCTGCTCCGGCCCGTCGAACCAGAGGGGTTCGCGCAGCGGCAGCGCCGGCGGTCGCGACGGCGGCGCCGCCCGGCACGTCGCGAAGGCTGGGTCCATCGGTTGCCTCCTGGGGTAGGACGCCAACCTGCATCCTGCGACCCGCCGTCCGCCAGACCCCCGCCGAAATCTGTGGATAACTTCTGCCGCCGCGCCCTTCGTGACGCTCGCTGGCGCTCGCTCCTCAGGGACCGGGAGTGGTGCGTGCCTGGCGGGCGTGCGGGCGGGGCTCGACAGGCTCGACCAGCGATTGCGGGAGCGGGAATGAGATCGGGTTACGGCGAGAACAGCAGCAGCAGGCCGCCGCAGGTGTAGCCGATCATCACGACCAGCAGCGGGACCTGGCCGCGGACGCGGCGCGGGGCGGGCAGCACGCGGACGCTGAGTTCGTGGGCCACGAGGACGCCGAGGACGTGACCGCCGACGATCGCCAGCAGCTGGATCGTGGCGGTGATCTGGGGGGTGTCCAGCCACAGCTGGTTGATGCCCAGTTCCGCCGTCCCGAAGACGTTCCACCCGAGGCCGAGCGGGTCGGAGAGGTTCATCAGCGTCCGCTGGCCCTCCAGCACGAGCAGGCTCAGGTAGTGCGCGACCGCGTAGCCGATCACGATCGGGATCACGCTCGCCGCCAGCAGGTCGAGGTGAACGGAAAAGGAACCGTCCCCTTTCTGTTCACGGAGGCGGCCGAGGCCACGGACGCCGAGGGCGAACGTCGCGGCCACCAGGGCGACCATCGTCAGCTGGCCGGCCGTGCCCCAGAGCACGCGGGGCACGTCGGACGCCTGCACGGTGCGCACCCACCAGGAGGTGCCGGTGAAGCCGTCGAAGGCCGTCCCGCCGAGCAGCGCCGCCACCACGGCCCACGTTCCGGCGGGGGAGGGGGACGTGGTGAGGTGGCGCAGCGGGTTCACCAGCGCCACCCGTCCGTCCACCCGCTGCCACGGGGACGCGCGCGAAACCAGCACCGCATAGGCCTCGAACGGATCGGCCGCCGCCACCCAGCGGCCGCCGAACAGCACCCCTCCGGCGAGCACCACGACCACCCACGCCAGCCACCACCAGCGCAGCACCGGCAGCGTGTTGTTGTCCGGCTGGACGAGCTCCAGCCAGGTGAACGCCACCAGCCCTAGTGCCGCCGGGTAGCTGCCCAGCCGTCGCCAGCCCGTCGAAGTGAGCGGCCGCAGGCCCTCCGGCGGCAGGCCCAGCCGCGTCCCGAGCACGAGCAGCGTGGTCAGCGGGTTCAACCGCCGCCAGACCGGACCGAACAGCAGCGACAGCGGCACCAGCCCCACCCACAGCCACACGTACGTGAACCCGAAGACGGGGTTCGTCACCCGGTCCTGGCCCAGCCACAGCGCGATGCCCACCCAGCAGAACGCGAACAGGCCCACCGCGGCCGGCGCCACCCGTGCCCACGGGGCGTCGACCCAGCGGCTCAGCGCGGGCAACACCCGTCCCGCCGGCACAGCGCGCCAGCGGGACTCCCGCCAGGCCAGGGCCAGCACGCCGAACGACAACAGCAGCACCACCGCGGCGCCACCGACCGCCAGCGGCAACGGAAGCGGCAGGTCCTGGCGCGAACCGAGGCCGTGCAGCGGGACGAGCAGCAGGCTCACGACACGATCAACTGCAGGATCGTCAGCGCCGGCTCGTGCGACTCCACCTCGAACCGGCCCACCTGGTCGAGCACGATCTCCTTCGTCACGGTCTTGCCGGCCGTCACCGGGATCTCGATGTCGTAGCCGTGGACGTGGACCTCGTCGTCCCGGTCGGAGTCGATGGTCAGCACCAGCGTGGTGCCCTTCGCCGCCTCGACCCGTTCACCACTGGGATCGGCCTTGCCGTCGGCGAGCGTGATGTGCACGCCCAGGTTCGCGGTGGAACTCATCGAGCCGGACGCCACCGGCGCGAGTCCCGTGCAGCCGGAGAGCAGCAGCAGTCCGAACAGCGTCGCGAAGATCCTGCGCATGTCGTCCTTCCGGTTCGTCCGCGCGCCACCCGGCACCTCGCCTACCCTAGGCCCGACGAGCGGAGGGGTGGTAGGTGCTGAACAGCGTCTGGTTCTGGGTGGTCGTCGTGCTCGCCGTGGCTGCCGTGGTGGGTGCCGTGCTGCTGGCCCGCCGCCGGCACTACCTCGGTCAGGTCCGGGCGCTCGGCTGGTCGCACGACGCGCGGCCCGAGCTCACCGCCGTGGGCGACCTGCAGGCGCCGCCGTTCGGCATGGGCATCGGCCGGTCGATCGACGAGTTGGTCACCGGCACGACGGCGGCCGGGTTCGGCTTCCGGGTGTTCGAGTACGGCTACTCCGGGGCAGGACCGAAGTACTCCGGACGGGTCGCCGCGCTCGAGTTGCCGTTCGCGCTGCCGGACGCCTTCCTCAGCGATGCCGAACACGCGCGGACGGGGATCGCCTCCGGCGGTCGCAGCCTCGTCCAGGCGCAGGACGGCGGTCTTCGCGCGATCGCGACGGACGCGTCCCTCGCCACGGACCTGCTGGCCGCCGCCGGCGCCGGCGTCCACGGGTTCGCCCGGGCCACCGGGGCGGTCGACCTCGGCATCGACGGCAACCACCTGGTCGCGTCCGGGGCACCGAAGGACCCGGAGAAGCTGGCGTCGTTCCTCGCTGCCCTCGACCCGATCGCGCAGGCCGTCGTCGCCAGCACCGCGCTGAGCGGACGCAGCGTGCCGCGGCCGGCTCCGTCCGCCTTCTACGGCCATCCCGACTGGCGGCACGTCGGCGTGGACGACAGCGTGCTGGACTGGTACCCGGTCAGCACCGGCGGCTACGGGCACCGCACCGAGGACCTCGTCCGCGGCCTCCGCGACAGGATCCGGCTGGACGCGTTCACCCACCACTGGAAGACCGACCGCACCGAGACCACGACGGACTCGGAGGGTCACACCCACACCCGGACGGTCACCGACCACCACTCCGAGCCGGTGTGCGGCTTCGTGCTGCCGTTCAGCCTGCCGGCGATCTCGGTCAACGGCCGCCGGGTGGGCCGGAAGGTGCAGTTCGAGAGCAGCGACTTCAACGAGGCGTTCACCGTGCGCACCGACGACCCGAAGTTCGCCTCCGACGTGACCCACCCGCGAATGATGGAGTGGCTGCTCGCGACGGGTCCGCGCGGGTGGACGGCGTCCGGGCCGGTCGTGGTGTTCGAGGTCGAGCGGCACGACCTGCTGATTGTGGACCAGTGCGAGACCGTGCTGCGCGGCTGGCTGGGCCGGATGCCGCGGTTCGTCTGGCAGGACCTCGGGCTGCAGCCACCGCCGTACCTCGTGGAGTAGCCCCGTGAGTAGGGTGGACGCGTGAGTGACCCGGTGACCACGACGGAGGCCGCGCTCCTGGCCCGCGACCAGGCGACGCAACCGTGGCAGCAGGCGGTCGTGGCGGTGCTGTCGGGGCCGCTGACCCGCCGCGAGCTGATCGACCTGGTCACCGAGCGGATCGCCTACTCGCCGCGGTTCCGGCGCCTGGTGGCCGGCTGGCCCGTCCCCGGCTGGGTCGACGACGAGAACTTCAGCGTGGCCGGCCACGTGCGGGAGGACGTCCTCGCCGCCGGCCAGCGCCTGGAGGACTGGCTGGCCGACCGGCTGGTCAAGCCGCTCGACCGCGGCCACCCGCTGTGGGAGGCCACCCTCGTGCAGGGGATCGGTCCCGGGACCCAGGCCCTCGTCGTGCGCGCGCACCCGGCGCTGGTGGACGGCTACGACAACGTCCACCTGCTGCAGGAGCTGTTCGACTCGTCGCCGACCGACATCCTCGGGGTGAGCGACGACTGGGAGCCGGCCGAGACCCAGCCGCCGGGGATCGCCGACCTGCTGGGCGGACTGGAGGACCCGCTGCGGGCGGTGTCGGGGGCCGCGACCGGCCTGCTCGGGATGGTGGAGAACGCCGTCCGGGCCGTGGCCGCCAGCCCGCGCGCGCAGCACGTCGCCGGCGTCGAGGTCGACCTGGACGTGCTGGCAGAGGTGCGGACGGCCTTCGGCTGCACCACCCATGACGTCCTGCTGAGTCTGGCCACGGCGGGGGTACGCGGCTGGCTGGCCGACCACGGCCGTCCGCTGGTCGACCCGGTGGCGCTGGTGCCGCTCGCCGTCCAGGAACCGGCGGTGCTGGAGAGCGCCATCGGCTGCCGGGTGGCGCCGTCCTGGCTCGGCCTGCCGGTCACCGCGGTCTCGGCGCCGGACCGGCTGCGCGCCATCGCCACCCTGACCAGGGCACGGACCGACACCGGACTGAGCGTGCCCGCGCGCAACCTCGTGGAGCTCGCCGGCTTCGCCCCGCCCACCCTGCACGCCGTCGCCGCCGGCACGGTGGCCGCCGGCCGACCGCACACCGTCGTGGTCAGCAACGTGCCGGGCCCGGAGGAGGAGCGCTTCCTCGGCCGCGCGAAGCTGCGGCAGGTGTACGCGCTGACTTCGACGACCGACGACGAACAGGTCGGGGTGTCGATCACCAGCTATCGCGGTCGGGTGACGCTGGGCGCGGCAGCCGTCGCGCCCCTGCGCCGCTGGGCGCGGGACGTGGCGGCAGAACTCGGCGCACTCAGGGCGGAGGTCTGATGAGCCTGCTGTTCGTGCCGGTGACCTTCGCCCAGCTCGCGGACTGGGCGACCAGCGGCGTGCTCCCCGGCCGGGTCCGCGCGCACGCGGTCACGCCCGGCCTTGCGCTGGCGTTCGATCCCGCCGACGCGGACGAGGCCGAGCACATCGCGCTGCTCGTCGCGTCGGTGGCTTCCCTCGCGGCGACCGGACGGCGGCTGGTGGCCGTGGCCGAGGGCGACTCCCGTCCCGACCCTGCCGGCGATGAGGACTTCGGCGAGGTGCTGGTCACCGACCTGCCCTACCCCGCGGTGCAGAGCCTGTTCGCGGACGAGCCGAACGCGCCCGGGCTCGCCGCGGCGGCCAGTGCGGCGTCCGGCCTGGACCTCGCCCGCGCCTGGGACGAGCCGGCCGTGGTGGAGTTGCTGGAACAGGCCGACCTGCTGTGGCACGGCGCAGGGGAATGGGCCGACCTGGGTACCGGTTGAGCAGGTAGCCGTCCGGTCACCCCCGGGGAACCGCTCGTCCCCCGGGGAACGCTCGTCGAGGTTGTCGGGACGCGGGCGGCCGGCGGCGAGTCTGGTTGGTCAAGGGGAGGAGAGGTCGATGCCGAGGTCCATCTGGAAGGGTGCGGTGTCCTTCGGACTGGTCACCATCCCGGTCAAGGTGTACGGCGCCACCGAGGAGAAGGACATCAGCTTCCGGCAGGTGCACGCGGCCGACCAGGGCCGGATCCGCTATAAGCGGGTCTGCGAGGTGTGTGGCGAGGAGGTCCCCTTCGCGGAGATCCGCAAGGGCTACGAGGCCGCGGACGGACGCCTGGTCGTCCTCGAGCCGGAGGACTTCGCCGGCCTGCCCGCCGCCGACGGCAGGACCGTGGATGTCGTGCAGTTCGTCGATCTGGAGGAGATCGACCCCACCTACTTCGACCGCACCTACTTCCTCGAGGCGGAGAAGGTCGGCACCAAGCCCTATGTGCTGCTGCGCCAGGCCCTCGCCGAGACCGGCAAGGCTGCCGTGGTGAAGGTCGCGCTGCGTTCCCGGGAGACCCTCGCGCTGATCCGTCCCGTCGGGGACGTGCTGCGCATGCACACCATGCTGTGGCCGGACGAGCTGCGCGACGGCTCCTTCGCCGCCCCCGAGGGCGAGGTGAAGGTGAGCAAGGCCGAGGTGGGCATGGCCCGGGCCTTCATCGAACAGCTGTCCGGCGAGTTCGATCCGGCCGGCTTCACCGACGACTACCGCGAGGCGCTGGAGAAGGTGATCGAGGCCAAGCTGGAGGGCGTGGAGCTGCCCGCACCGGAGGAGGCGCCGAAGGAGGCCCAGGTGGTCGACCTCGTCGCGGCCCTGCGCGCCTCGGTCGAGGCCGCCAAGAAGCGCCGCCAGGAGGCGGCCGCCAGCTGAACGGGAATGGGACCTGTCCCCATTTCTGTTCACATTCCCGACCGTCATCCCGGGCCCGACCGTCATCCCGGGCCTGACTGTCATCCCGGGCCTGACTGTCATCCCGGGCTTGACCCGGGATCTCTGTGGCCGTCCTGCTGGCCCGGGTGCCGGGGATCCCGGCGTTCGCCGGGATGACGTGGAGGGTGTTCACCTCCGGCAGAACCGGGCTTCGCGCGGCGATAGAGTCGGAGGGTGGACGCGATCACCCAGGTACCCAGGCCGGTCAACGAACCGGTCCGCAGCTACGCCCCCGGCACCCCGGAGCGGGCGAGCCTGACCCAGACCCTCGACCGGCTCGCCGCCGGGCCGATCGACGTGGAGCCGGTGATCGGCGGTGCATCGGGATCCGGCGATGCGACGGTGCACGAGGTGCGGATGCCGTCCGACCACTCGACGCTGCTGGCCCGGGTTCGCCAGGCGACGGCAGCGGACGCGACCGCCGCGATCGATGCCGCCCAGGCCGCCCGCGCCGACTGGGCGGCGATGCCGTTCGACGAGCGGGCCGCGATCTTCCTGCGTGCGGCCGAACTGCTGGCCGGCCCGTGGCGTGACCGGCTCAACGCCAGCACCATGCTCGGACAGGCCAAGACGCCGCAGCAGGCCGAGATCGACGCGGCCTGCGAACTGATCGACTTCTTGCGGTTCAACGTGGCCTTCGCCCGGGAACTGCACGCCAACCAGCCGATCTCGGCGCCGGGGGTCTGGAACCGTACCGACTACCGGCCGCTGGACGGCTTCGTGTACGCGATCACCCCGTTCAACTTCACCTCGATCGCCGGCAACCTGCCCACCGCGCCCGCGCTGATGGGCAACACCGTGATCTGGAAGCCCGCGCTCACCCAGAGCTTCTCCGCGGCGTTCTGGATGGACCTGCTCACCGAGGCGGGTCTGCCCGCCGGCGTGATCAACATGCTGCCGGGCCACGGCGCCGAGGTGTCCGAGGTCGCGCTGCGCCACCCGGAGCTCGCCGGTATCCACTTCACCGGCTCCACCCGGGTGTTCCAGGGGCTGTGGAGCCAGGTCGGCGCGAACATCTCCGGCTACCGCGCCTACCCGCGGCTGGTGGGGGAGACCGGCGGCAAGGACTTCGTGGTCGCCCACCCGTCCGCCGATCCGGCCGCGGTCGTCCCGGCCCTCGTCCGCGGCGCGTTCGAGTTCTCGGGGCAGAAGTGCTCGGCGGCGTCCCGCTGCTACCTCCCGAGAAGCCTGTGGGACCGGATCCGCGACGACCTGGTCGCCCGGACCGAGGAACTTGCCGTCGGCGACGTCCGGGACCTGACGAACTTCACGTCCGCCGTGATCGACGAGCGCGCGTTCGACAAGCTCTCCGGAGCGATCGAGCGCGCCCGGTCGTCCGCGGACGCGCAGGTGATCGCCGGCGGGACGTACGACCGCAGCGAGGGCTGGTACGTCCGGCCGACGCTGGTCACCACCGACAATCCGCGCCAGGACGTGCTCTCCACCGAGTACTTCGGGCCGATCCTCGGCATCTTCGTCTACGAGGACGCGAAGTACGATGAAGTACTCCGGCTGATCGACGACACGTCCGCGTACGCCCTGACCGGCGCGGTCTTCGCCACAAATCGGGACGCCGTCCAGGCCGCGAGCCGGACGCTGCGGCACGCGGCCGGCAACTTCTACGTGAACGACAAGCCGACCGGTG
>DAINOM010000144.1:0-9140 GCA_036735445.1 Propionicimonas sp. | reverse complement strand
GCATGATCGAGGCCGACATCTACGGCAACGTGAACTCCACCCACATCATGGGCTCGAAGATGCAGAACGGCATCGGCGGCTCCGGCGACTTCACCCGCAATGCCTACATCTCGGCGTTCGTCACCCCGTCCACGGCGAAGGGCGGCGCGATCTCCGCGATCGTCCCGATGGTCTCGCACCACGACCACACCGAGCACGACGTGCAGGTGCTGATCACCGAGCAGGGCCTGGCCGACCTGCGCGGCCTCTCCCCCAAGCAGCGGGCGAAGAAGATCATCAACAACTGCGCCCACCCGGCCTACCGGGACATGCTGGCCGAGTACTACGACTACTCGCTCACCGTCGCCAACGGCCTGCACACCCCGCACGACCTGCGCCAGGCGCACAGCTGGCACGTCCGCTTCCTCGAGACCGGGACGATGCTGCCGGCCTGACGGTGCCGGACCCAGGTTGTGGTGGTTGTGCGCCCGCACACGCCGCTGATAACCACCAGAACCTGGGTCGACAACCACAACCGTGGCAGCCAAGGCGTGATAACAACCAGAAATGGGGTCACAGGCCCAACTTGCGGGCGATCCGGTCTATGACGACCTGCGGACGGGTCATGATTTCGGCGGCCAGCCAGCGAACGATCCGATAGTCCAGGTCGCGCAAGGCCTGCTCGCGCTGCTTCTCCCGCACGGCCGCCGACCGATCCTCGTACTTCTCCGCGCCGTCACACTCGCCGACGAGCCGGGCGTCCGGCCACAGGCAGTCGGGGTACACCGTGCCCAGCGGCGTTCGGATCGGCTGCTGGAAGAGCGGCATGGGAAGGCCGGCACGGTGGATGTAGCCCGCCGACAGCGACTCGGCCGGCGACTCCCGCGCCGGATCGGCAAGCTCGATCGCCTCACCCAGACATGCTCGGCGGCGATCGCCAGCCGCTTCGGACAGGAGTTCCCGCGCCGCCTTGGCAAGCCGTGGGTTCGAGTAGTCGGCGCGCCGCGGTTGTGCCACCATCCCCGCGCAGAGCATCCGGGCCGCGGAATCCAGCACGACCAGCGCCTGCGGAACGTCGAGTCCGGCAGCCACATGCACGGCCGTCAGAGCGACGCTGGTGATCGCATAGCCGTCCGCGTCCCTCGTGACCTGGCCGGCGGAAAACGTGCTGGTGTGATGCCGGACCCGGCCAGTGCGCGACTTGGCGCCCGTCTCCGCGGGCAGCGTCACTGCCGGCACGGCGTCGTGCCACGGCGTGAACCCAGGGTGCGGCAGGCCCCAGGCGAGCGCGGCGGTCTCGTGGCTGAGCACCGCCTCCGGATGTACGACCAACTCGGCCCGGGCCAGGACCAGATGTTGACCCGCCGGGTCCGCCGGCCAACAGGACGCGTCGAGGAAGACACCTCTGCGGACCCGGACCAGGCGGCCAGACGCCAGCTGAGTGCGGATCATCTCCGCGGTGACACCGCTGTTCAGCAGCATGCCGCG
The DNA here is from genome assembly GCA_036735445.1 of Propionicimonas sp. GTDB lineage: Bacteria > Actinomycetota > Actinomycetes > Propionibacteriales > Propionibacteriaceae > Propionicimonas. The sequence continues at coordinate 7,673 of DAINOM010000144.1, read as the reverse complement.
GGACGCGGGCTGGCTCGGCAGGATGCAGGGACGTGGAGTGCGCACCCGTCCAGCCTGGGCTCCTGGCAACGCAGCCGAAAGCCACGATTGCCAGGTTGTGGATGACTGTCCGAAGCTGGCGCCGGACCTGTGGATGGACTCACAGGATGGCGTGGACCCACCCAGAAGCTCAGTCCAGGAGCAGGGACGCCAGTCCGGCGACGGTGTCGACCAGGTGGTCCGGTTCGGCCGCGGCGAGGGTCTCCCTCGACGCCGCACCCCACGAGACGGCGATGGACGTCATCCCGGCCGCCTTTGCCGCCATGACGTCGACCACGGCGTCACCGACGTAGGCCGCCTGCTCCGGACGTCCACCGATCCGGTCGAGCGCGAGCAGCAGCGGCTCGGGATCGGGCTTGTGGGCCTGGGTGTCCTCCATGGCGACCGTCACGGGGAGATGATCGGCCAGCCCGGCCTGCCGCAGGGTGCGCTCGGCCGGGTCGCGGCGCTTCGACGTGGCCACACCGGTCGCGACGCCGGCATCGGACAGGGCGTCGAGCAGTTCCGGGGTCCCGGGGAACTCCTCGAGCAGCTCGGCGAGGTGGCCGCGGTTGAACTCGGTGTAGGCCTCCACCAGTTCCTCGACGTGGTCGGGGTGGTTGGCTGCGAAGGTGCGGAACAGCGTCTGGCCGATCCAGCCCCGGGCCTCCTCCGGCGTCGGCGTTTCCCCCAAGACGCTGTCCAACGCGTGCCCGTATGACGCGATAATGAGCGGGATGGTGTTGACCACGGTCCCGTCCAGGTCGAAGACGACGAAGGGCCACCGCGGAGCAGACACATCCGTGAGGATACGGCGCTGGGACGAGGGGGGACGACGGTGACCATCCAGGCGCACCGGCCACGGGGCCGGCGGCCCGGCCGTGCCAACACGCGGGACTCGATCATCGCGGCGGCCCTCACCCTCTTCTCCGAGATGGGGTACGAGAAGGTCTCGCTGCGGGCGATCGCCCGGGCGGCGGACGTCGACCCGGCCCTGATCCACCACTATTTCGCCAACAAGGCCGACCTGTTCGCGCGCTCCGTCCTCGACATCCCGCTGGACGCGGAGGAGATCGTCCGGCGCATCCTGGATGGGCCGGAGGAGAGCATCGGCGAGCGGACGATCGCGGCCTTCCTCGACGCCTGGGACCAGCCGGGTGCCGGTGACCGCTTCACCGCGATGCTGCGCGCGGCCGTGACCGACCAGAACGCGCGGCGTCCGCTCAGCGAGTTCATGTGCAAGGAAGTGCTGGTCAAGGTCGCCGAGGCCTTGGGCCACAGCAACGCCCGGCTGCGCGCACAGCTGGGCGTCAGCCTGATCCTCGGCCTGGCCCTGGGCCGGGACATCCTCGAGCTCCCCGCCGTGGCCAAGGCCCGCAACCCGGTACTGATCAGGGCGGTGGGCCTGGCGATGCAGGCCCATCTCGTCGATCCGTGGTGACGTAGGCTGGGCCACCCAGCAGGAGGTGTGATGACCGCGGACGAGTCCACAACGATCGCCAGCCTGGAGGCGCCGCCCGTCCCGGTGATCGGCGTGCCGGACGACCCGCGCACCGGCGAGCCGCGGATCCCCGGGCTGGTGCGCGTTGCGAGCGTCCTCAGCTTCGTGGGCGTCGCCAACATCGCCGGGGCGCTGCTGGTGGTCTACTGGGGCGCGATCGACAAGTTCCGCTTCGCGGAGGCGTCCTGGCTGATGGGCCAGTTCGTCACTGAGCCGGGTTCGCTGGGACGGGTGCTGCTCGCCGTGTCGGTGACCGTGATCACGCTGCTGATCGCCGTCCCGCTGGCGATCACCGGCTACTACAGCTGGGCCGGCTACCGCTGGACGCGGATCTCGGCGATCATCGCCGCGGTCCTGAGCTTCGGGTCGCTCACTCTCAACGTGTGGGCCTGGCCGACCATCGCCTGGGCCGTCGCGGCGGCCGTCCTGCTCTGGACGCCGCCCGCCGCCCGCTACTTCCTCGCCTGGCACGCCCGCCGCCACCCCGAGCAGGTCTTCGCGCCTCCGACGACCGACGTCTTCTACGGCCCCCTGCCCAGGTATCGCTGAACGGGAATGGGGACAGACCCCTTTTCCTCCATCCAGGCCGTGTGGCGGAAAAGGGGTCTGTCCCCATTTTCCGCCAACTCGGGGTCAGGCCAGGGGCAGCAGCAGGGCGCCGGCGTGCGGGGGCAGGACGACGGACGTGCCGGCCAGCCGGGCACCGGACGGGGTCGCCCAGCGCAGGGAGTGGCGGCCGCCCAGGTCCACCGACGCCTCGGCGTCGCCGAAGTTGACCACCACGGCGAGGCCGTTGCGGCGCATCAGGAACCAGCGGGCGTCCTCGTCGAAGCTGCAGGACGTGCCGGTCATCGCCGGGTCGGTGAGCTCACTCAGCTCGCGGCGCAACGCGATCAGCTGGCGGTGCACCTGAAGGATCGTGGCATGGCGGCCCACTTCCGGCTCCGCCCAGTCGAGGCGGGCGCGGGCGTTGGTGTCCGGGTCCTGGGGACGGAGCACGGTGTCCAGGTCCCAGTTCATCCGGTCGAACTCCGCCAGCCGACCGGTCGTCACGGCGTCCGACAGCTCGGGCTCGGGGTGGCTGGAGAAGAACGGGAACGGCGCGCTCGCCGCCCACTCCTCGCCCTGGAACAGCATCGGCGTGTACGCCGTCGTCAGGGTGAGCAGCGCGGCGGACGCCAGCTGGTCGTCGTCCAGCAGGTGCCCGGGCCGGTCACCGGCGGCCCGGTTCCCGATCTGGTCGTGGTTGGAGTAGCAGACCACCAGCCGCCAGCCGGGCAGCGTGGCCACGTCGGTCGGGTGGCCGCGTGTGCTCCCGTCCGCGAGCGTGAAGGTGCCGTCCCGGTAGAAGCCGCGCTCGCAGGTCGCGGCCAGCGTCGCGAGTGAGCCGAAATCGGCGTAGTAGCCGTCCACCTCGCCGGTGAGGACGGAGTGCAGCGCGTGGTGGAAGTCGTCGCTCCACTGCGCGTCCACGCCGATGCCACCGCCCTGCCGGGGCGTCACCAGCCGCGGGTCGTTCTGGTCGGACTCGGCGATCAGCGTCAGCGGACGCCGCAGGTGCGCGCTCGCCTCGGCGGTCACCACCGCCAGTTCCTCCAGCAGGTGGATCTCCGAGCTGTCCACGAGCGCATGGACGGCGTCGAGGCGCAGCGCGTCCACGTGCATGTCGGTGAACCAGAACCGGACGTTGTCCGCGATGTAGCGGCGCACCTCCGCGCTGTCCGGGCCGTCGAGGTTCACCACCGCCCCCCAGTCGGTGTGGGTGTCGGCGAGGTAGGGGCCGAACACCGGCAGGTAGTTGCCCGACGGCCCGAAGTGGTTGTAGACGACGTCCTGGACGACCGCCAGCCCGTGCCCGTGGGCGGCGTCGACGAACCGGCGGTAGGCGTCCGGACCGCCGTAGGGCTCGTGGACGGCGAACCACGCCACCCCGTCGTAGCCCCAGCCGTGCTCGCCGTTGAAGGCGTTCACCGGCATCAACTCGACGAACTCGACGCCGAGGTCGACCAGGTGCGGCAGCTTCGCGACGGCGGCGTCGAGCGTCCCCTCCGGTGTGAACGTGCCGACGTGCAGCTCGTAGACCACGCCGCCGGCGAGCTGCCGTCCCGTCCAGGCCTCGTCGTGCCAGCTGAAACCGGTCGCCTCGAACGTGCGGGACAGCCCGTGCACGCCGTGCGGCTGCCAGCGGCTGCGCGGGTCGGGCAGCGGGTCGGTGCGGTCGTCGACGAGGTAGCCGTAGTCGACCCGGCCCAGCGGCTCGGGCTCCGCCGGCCGCCACCACCCGTCCGGCTCCCGGCGCATCGGCACCGTCCGCTCCCCCGCGACCAGCTGGACGCGCTCCGCCTGCGGAGCCCACACGTCGAACCGGCCGCGCTCCCCCGGACGCCGCTCGTCCCGGACCAGCAGCGCCACCGGGTAGCGCGCCAGCAGCTCGGCGACCGGGGCGGCGCCCCGCTCGTCCACCCGGACCAGCCGTCCGGTCATCAGGTCGCGCCAGCGGCCGTCGGGCAGCGGCAGGACGGTGTCGGACCACCCGCCCGCCGCGGCGAGGCCGACCGGCAGCCGGGTCGCGACGGCGACCACACCGCCCCGGTCGAACGCCAGCAGGTGTCCGGCGGCCGGCCCGTGTCCGGGCAGCGGCGTGTAGCCGGCGAACCAGTCCGGGTGGTCGCGGCGGGTCGTCAGCGCGAGGTGGCAGAGCAGCAGCTTGGCCTCGCCGGCGTCGTCGATGCCGGCGGGCGACGGGGGCCGGGCGCCCGCCCGCACGGTCGCCAGTCGCTCGGCCCGCGCGGTGAAGTCCACCGGACGGCGGTTGTCCGGGTCGACCAGGCTCAGCTCCCACAGCTCGCTGCCCTGGTACAGGTCGGGGACGCCCGGGACGGTCAGGTCGAGCAGCTTGGCGGCGAGCGCGTTGCTCCAGCCGGGCGCGACGACGGCATCCAGCACCCGCTGCAGCACGGCCTGCACGGACGGGTCGTCGAAGACCGCGTCGACGGCGGCGAGGATCGCGGCCTCGTAGCCGGCGTCGGGAGCGGTCCACGTCGTCCGCTCGCCGGCCTCGCGCATGGCCTTCTCGGCGTAGCCGCGCAGCCGGTCCCGGTCGGCGGGCCAGGCGCCGAGGACCGCCTGCCACAGCAGGTTGCCGAAGCCCGGGTCGGGCATCGGCACGAGCGCGAGCAGCTCGTCCAGCGCCGCCGTCCAGAGCTCCGGCACCTCGGCCAGCACCGAGATGCGGGCGCGGACGTCCTCGCCCCGCTTGGTGTCGTGCGTGGTGCCGGCCACCATCGCGGCCGGCCACTGGGCATACCGGGTGGCCATCAGCTCGTGGAACGAGTCGGGCGTGATGGCGAACACGTCCGGATCGCCGCCCACCTCGTTCAGGGATGTGAGCCGCGACCACCGGTAGAACGCGCGGTCCTCCACGCCCTTCGCCATCACCATGCCCGAGGTCTGCTGGAACCGTTGCGCGGGTCCGGACGCGCCGTCCGCCAGCACCGGGTAGAGCCGGTCGAACACCGGGCCGAGGTCGGGACGGTGCTCCCATGCGAGCCCGAACGCGTCGTCCAGGTACTCGCGGCCCTCGGGCAGGTACGAGCGGTAGACCTCGAAGTCGGCGAGCAGTTCGGCGACCGCGGCGACCACGTGCTCGAACTCGGGGGCGTCGGCGGCGTCCAGCATGGCCAGCACCTCGCGGGCGATCCGGCGCACCTCGGAGTTCAGGATGCCGTTCGCCACCGTCAGCTTGCCGTCGTGGACGAGCTCCGGCCACGACACCGTCCGTCCGCGCAGGCGGTCCTCCAGCGCGGTCAGGGACCCCTCGCCGGCCGGGTCGACCAGCACCCGGTCGACCAGCGCGAGGGCGTCGTAGCCCGTGGTGCCGGCGGTCGCCCAGGTCGAGGGCAGCTCCTCCACGTCGACGCCGCCGGCCTCGCCCTCGCGCAGCGCGAGGATTTTCTCCACCAGCACGTACGCGCCGCCGGTGAGCGCCGCGAGGTCGTCGAGGTACTTGCCGGGGTCGCGCAGGCCGTCCGGGTGGTCGACGCGCAGCCCGTCCACCAGGCCCTCCTCGAACCAGCGGCGGACCTCCGCGTGCGACTTGGCGAACCACTCCGCGTCCTCGACGCGGATCGCGACCAGCGTGTTCACGGCGAAGAACCGGCGGTAGTTCAGCGTCCGGTCGGCCTCGCGCCAGCCGACCAGTTCGTAGTGCTGCCGGGCGTGGACGGCGTTCGGGTCCTCGTCGGTGCCATGGACGGTGTCCGGCGCCAGTGGGAACCGCTGGTCGTGGTAGTGGAGTTCGCCGCCGAGCACCTGCAGGTGGTCGACCCGTCCGGCGTCGGCCAAGTCGTCGTCACCGACCACCGGGATGCGCAGTCTGCCGCCGCCCGCGGCCCAGTCGATGTCGAACGCGGACGCGTACGGCGAGTCGGGACCGTGGGTGAGCACGTGCCACCACCACTCGTTCTCCCACGGCCGGGCCACCCCGACGTGGTTGGGGACGATGTCCACCAGCACCCCCATGCCGAGCCGGCGCGCCTCGGTGGCCAGCGCAGCCAGTCCGGACGCCCGGCCCCGGGACGGGTCGATCGCCCGGTGGTCGGACACGTCGTAGCCGTGCTCGCTGCCCGACTCGGACGCCAGCAACGGGGACAGGTACACCCAGTCGACGCCGAGCTCGTGCAGGTACGACAGGGTGCGCGCGGCCGCGACCAGGTCGAAGTCCTCGGTGATCTGCAGCCGGTACGTGCTGGCGGGGGTGCGCATCTCGTCCGTCCTCACTCACTCCTGCCCGACTTGTCAGAGTCTCTCCCGGCTTCAGGCGGCTGAGGTTCTGACAAGTCGGCGGGGGTGGACGGGGACGCGGCCTGCCCGGCCATCACGGCCACCGACGCGGCGGCCGACATCTTCGCCTCGGGCACGATCCCGGTGTGCTGGATCAGCACCAGGACGCTGCGCGCGGCGAGTTCGCGCTGCGTCCCTGCCTTGGCCGGCTCGGCCTCGGGGGCGTCGGCGGCGGTGTCGATGGCGACGTCCCAGGCCTCGGCGTACTCCTCCGGCGGCAGCGTGAGCGTGACCGGGTCCGGGCCGCCGTTGAAGTACAGCAGCGCGTGCTCGTCGACGATCGGGTTGCCGGTGGCGTCCTTGCCGGCGATGCCGTGGCCGTTGAGATACATGCCGATCGCGCGGGCGCCCTCGGCCGTCCAGTCGTCGTCCGCCATCGGACGGCCGTCCGGGTGCAGCCAGACGATGTCGTTGAGCCGCTGCTCGTCCCCGGTGCGCACGGCGGAGCCGGTGAAGAACCGCTTGCGGCGGAACGTCGGGTGGCCGGCCCGCAGCCGGGCGACGGTGGCGGTGAACTCCAGCAGCGGGGTGTCCATCGCGTCCCAGTGCATCCAGGAGATCCCGGAGTCCTGCGCGTAGGTGTTGTTGTCGCCGTCCTGGGTGCGGCCCAGCTCGTCGCCGTGCAGCAGCATCGGCACGCCCTGGCTCAGCAGCAGCGTGGCCAGGAAGTTGCGCTGGGAGCGGGCGCGCGCGGCGAGCACCTCGGGGTCGGTGGTCGGACCCTCGACACCGTGGTTCCAGGAGCGGTTGAAGCTCTCCCCGTCGGCGTTGTCCTCGCCGTTGGCCTCATTGTGCTTCTCGTTGTAGGAGACCAGGTCGCGCAGGGTGAAGCCGTCGTGCGCGGTGACGAAGTTGATGGACGCGAACGGCCGCCGTCCCGAGTGCTCGTAGAGGTCGGCCGAACCGGCGATCCGGGCGGCGAACTCGCCCAGGTTCGGCTCCCCCCGCCAGAAGTCGCGGACGGCGTCCCGGTACTTGCCGTTCCACTCGCTCCACTGGGGCGGGAAGTTGCCCACCTGGTAGCCGCCGGGCCCGACGTCCCACGGCTCGGCGATCAGCTTCACCTGGCTGATCACCGGGTCCTGCTGGACGAGTTCGAAGAACGCCGCCAGCCGGTTCACGTCGTAGAACTCGCGGGCCAGCGCGGCGGCGAGGTCGAAGCGGAACCCGTCCACGTGCATGTCGAGCACCCAGTAGCGCAGCGAGTCCATGATCAGCTGGAGGGAGTGCGGGTGGCCGACGTTCAGGGAGTTCCCGGTGCCGGTGTAGTCCATGTAGTACTGCCGGTCGTCGTCGACGAGGCGGTAGTAGG
>DAINOM010000143.1:0-9228 GCA_036735445.1 Propionicimonas sp. | reverse complement strand
AGGTGGGCAGGACGGGTATCAGGGGACTACCGGGTGACATCCGCCTCACCTCCTCTGCTCAACCGCCGCAGCGGGCACGTCGCTTCCGCAGGAAATGGTAGCCCCGTCCAGCTCCCGAGCGTGAAAACCCCACCCGGCCCCGGAGCGAGACCACACAACGGTCCCTGAGGAGCGAGCGCCAGCGAGCGTCACGAAGGGCCGCCTCGGCCTGACGTAGGGTGCCAGTCGTGCCGAGGAGCGAGGACGGTTGGACGGCCACGACCCACGAGTGGTCGATGGCGCTCGATGCGGAGCACCTCACCCACATCCGGCAACACCCCGACCGGTACTGCCCGGGTGGGCCGCTGCACCTCGCCCTGGAAGTGGTGGCCTACGCCAACGACGAGGCGCGTGAAATGGGGCGGGTAGGCACGTGCAAGATCACCCTGCGCAGCGATGGCTCCGTGAGCGTGAGCGACGACGGCCGGGGCACAGACACTCGTCGGACGGCGCGCGGACAGATCGTACGAAAGCCGGTGATGGCGACCCGTGACCTCAGGTTCTTCAACCATCCTGACCCCGAGTTGCTGCCCGATGGCTTCCCAAGGCACGGCATCTCAGTCGTCGCCGCTCTGAGCGAGTGGCTGGTCCACACCAATCGGCGACCGGAAGGGGCATGGTCCCAACGCTACGAGCACGGCATCCCGTCCGGCCCGCTCCGCGAGGTCCATAACGATGCGGGCCAAGGAACCACGGTCCACTACCTCTACCCAGCCGGACCCCTGAGCAGCCAGGACGAGGCGCTTCTGCGCGATCCGAGCCATTTCCCCTGGCTGGTCGTGGTGCTCCACGGCCCTTCGTGACGCCTGTCCCTTCGCACGCTCAGGGACAGGCTCCTCAGGGACCGGTTTGGCGATCCCGGTGCCGGATCCGCGGCAGGCGCTTGGCGAGTTCGGACTCGAAGAGGTGGCCGACGGCGTTGGCGTCGAGCTTGCCGCCGAGGGTGGGCAGCGTGCCGGCGAACGCCCGCTGGCAGACGACGAGCCAGGCCTGACCCATGGCGAGGGTGAACGAGGATGCGACCGAGGCGTTGATCACGCCGCCGACCACGCTGCCGGCGCCCGGGATGAACTTCAGCAGGCCGGCGGCAGCCGCCCGTCCGGCCGACGTGGCCACCGAGGTGGACGCGATCGCCAGCAGCGCCGACTTGTCCAGCCCCAGCCCGTGGAGCTGGGCGATCCGGGCCATCATCGACAGCTGCACCGGGACCAGGATCGCGGCGGACGAGAACGGGATCGGCACCGCGGCGGCAGCGGCCGCAGCCGTCACCGCGGCCCCGATCGCCTTGTTCGACTGGCTCGCCTTGAGCTGAACATCGATCGCCTGTGCCGCGGCGAGGGCTCCCTGGACCGCTTCTGGAGCGACGCGAAAGGTGGCGCCGAGCACCTCCACCAAGCCGTAGGGCGGCTGACCGGTGAACTGGTCCCTCATCGCGTAGGTCATGAACGGTCGTCCGTCCACGATCGGCAGGTTGCGCGCTTCGAGCTGGCGGGCGAGCTCGACGGCGTCCGGGTGGTAGAGGCCGTCGCGCATCGGCACCTGGGTCAGCACGAGCACCACCGGCAGGCCCAGGTCGGCCAACGTCCGGACGAAGCGCTCCTCGAAGTCCTCGAACCGCCGGTCCATGCCGCGGACGCAGAACCACGCGACGTGCAGTTGCTCCTCGATCGGCTTGCCGCGGCTCTCCTTCACCGCTTTGGTGAGCTCCTTGATGATCTGGTCGTCGTCGCGGCCGAGTTCCAGCCCGTGGGTGTCGATCACGCCCAGCGAGCCGCGCTTGTCGAGGTAGAGGTGGGAGCCGTGCGTGACGGGCGCGCCGATCCCTGTCGCCGCCACGGGCTCGCCGAAGATGGCGTTGACCAGGGTGGACTTGCCCACCCCCGTCTTGCCGAACACGCCGATGTTGACCCGGCCCAGCTCCGCCTCCTGCTTGGCGAACTCTGCCCGGAAGCTCTCGGTGAACCATTGCGTCACGTCGGCCAGCCTAACCGGGGACCGTTCGCCGACCAGCGGGGACGACCCGGAGCCGTCCCTGAGCCGGCCCGGTCGCGCAAGGCCTTGGGGCACGGCGGCCCTTCGTGACACGTCCGGGTTCGTCCCTCACCCGGACGCTCCTCAGGGACCGTCCTCGCCGGTCAGTCGGCGGGCAGCTCGAGGGTGGTGGGTTCCGCGTCCAGCGGGACGGTGCGCACGGGCTGGCCGGTGAGGACGGCGACGATCGCGTCCTCGGTCACCTGGAGATAGCTGCGGCCGTCCGGGGCGATCGAGCGGGGATCGAAGTAGTGCTCCTTGACGTTGTGCGCCATCGGGCCGAGGTCGATGATCTCGATCCGCTTCTCCTTCAGCGCCTTCGTCCAGGGGGAGAAGGCCGCGTGCGGCCAGCGGCCCGCGAACATGATGCCGCCCAGTTTCTCGAACGGGTCCTTCGAGCCGCGCAGGTGCCACAGGTGCTCGACCCGGTCCAGCCCGTAGTCGTCGGCCATCATGCCGCCGATCGACACCACCCGGATCGGGATCGACCCCATGCCGAGGTACCAGGCCGCGCCGATCGAGATCTGGGCCCCGCCGCTCCAGCCGATCAGCGTCACCGGCTTGCCGGAGCCCATCGGGTAGCCGTGCCGCAGCAACGCGCGCATGACCTCCTGCGCGGTGCCGACGTTGTACGCCGGGCCGTAGCGGCGGTCCGCGCAGACGAACAGCTGCATGGCGTTGCGGGCGTTGATCAGCATCCCGGCGAGGGTCTCCGGGTTCTTGAACCGCAGCTTCTCGACCCAGCGCCACAGTGCCGCCGTCGGCCGCTGCGCGGTCAGCCCGTTGTTCGACACCGAGTACGGGAACACGTCGTGGACCACCCTGGTGTTCGGCAGCCGGGCCTGCAGGTTCTCGATCAGGGGCATCTCCTCCGGCGGGACGGAGTCCCCGCCGACGGCGCCGATGCCCGACAGGTAGACCACGTAGTGCTCGGCGTCGGACGGGTGCTGCACCGCCGCGGCCGCGGCCAGTTCCTGCACGGTGGAGGCGGCCTCGTCCGCTCCTTCGCGGGCCCACCAGCCGAGCGACTCCAGCGGCGCGAAGGTGAGGGCCAGCAGGATCAGCAGGCCGAGCGCGATGCCGATGGTGGCGAGCATCAGCGCACCTCGTCCGGGTTGAACCGCTGGCCCAGCGGCATGAACAGGTGGCCGGAGAGCAGGTCGCTGCCGGTGATCATGGACGGCTGGCCCGACACCACGCGCCAGATCCGGTCACCGGCCCAGCGGATCGGCACCGCGAACGCCCGCGACAACACCTGCATGCACGCCCAGGCGATGACGGTGATCAGCAGCGCCGTCCACTGGTCGGTGCGGAACAGCACGTCGACGATCACCCACAGCGCGATCATCCCCCACACGTGCAGGACGACGGCGATGGCCGGACCGAAGTACGGGATCAGCACGAAGACACCGAACACCAGCGGAGCGGTGGCCAGCAGCACGCCGATCGCGACCAGCGGAAGGCCTGGCTGGAAGCCGGTGAGCAGCGGCCCGACGAGGTACACCACCACGGCCTGGACCAGGTACAGCAGCGCCATGCCGATGCCGTTCAGCACCAGCGTGAGCGCGAACCGCCACCCGCGCAGCCGGTTGAAGAACAGGATCATGCTGTCGCCCAGCAGCATGGACGCGCCGGCCAGCACGGCGACGGCGACGGCGATGCCGGAGCGCTGCGGATGCGTCGCGATCCAGGTCGCGTTGTCGGGGTTGAGGCTCAGCACGCCGCCGATGGCGCGCCCTACCGCCTCGAGGAACTCGACGATGCCCATCCAGGCCTCCACCCCCTCGTCCGACGCTCCGTAGGCTAGCTCAGACCGCACCCCGCGGGCTCGTGCCCGCGCGCCGCCGCTGCACCAGCTTGTCCAGTTCGATCACCGCGCCGAAGCCGACCGCCAGGGCCAGGCAGACCAGCCACTGGGCCCCGGTCAGCGACTCCGTGCGCAGCCAGCGCTGCAGGAAGCCGAGTTCGGTGGCGAACACCAGCAGCACCAGCGACGCCAGCGTCAGCACCGCCGGGCGCAGCACCGGACGGGCCAGCGCGCTCCCCGGGCTGCGGTGCAGGACGAACCCGCTCACGGCCGTGCCCAGGCCCATCACCACGAAGCCCATCGTCACGGGCACGGACGGGCCGTCGACCCGGGGCTCGCCGGGAGCGAGCAGGATCGCCGCGATGCTGCAGACGCCCAGCAACAGCCCGTAGAGCAGCCAGCGCAGGGTGTGCGCGCGGTCCATGATCCGTGCGGACGGGTCCCGCGGCGGTCGGCTCATCGCGTCCTCCGCGGCCGGGTCCATGGCGATGATCACCACCGGCAGCACCGCGATCAGGAAGTTCAGGAACAACACCTGCAGGGGCAGCATGGCCACGCCGCCGTTGAGGTTGACGGCTGTGGCGATCAGGAACATGGCCACCAGCCCGAACAGCTGCGTCATCTGGTAGCTGAGGTAGGCGGTGATCTTGGCGAAGACGCCGCGGCCGAGCGCGATCGCCCGCACCAGGGTCGCGAAGTTGTCGTCGGTGAGGATCATCCGGGCGGCCTGCTTGGACACCTCGCTGCCCGAGCCCATCGCCACGCCGATGTCGGCCGCCTTCAGGGCCGCCGCGTCGTTCACCGCGTCCCCGGTCATCGCGACCACCTGGCCCTGCCGCTGCATCAGCTGGACCAGCCGCAGCTTGTCCTGCGGCGACACCCGGCCGAAGACGTGCAGCTCCGGCAGCTGCTCGACCAGCTCGTCGTCGGAGGCGGCCGCGAACTCCGCGCCGGTCATCCCGCCGGCGCCGAGGCCCAGCTGCGCGCCGATGGCCCGGGCCGTGACGAGGTGGTCGCCGGTGATCATCCGGACGTCGATCCCGGCCCCGCGGGCGACGCGGACGGCTTCGACCGCCTCCGTCCGCAGCGGGTCGATGATGCCGACCAGCCCGAGGAACAGCAGGTCGGTGGTGAAGGCCATCGGGTCCTGCTCCAGCGCGGCCTGCTGCTCGTCCGGAACCACCCGCGCGGCGAGGGCCAGCACCCGCAGGCCGTTCGCCGCGAGTTCGTGGTTCGCCGCCTCGATCTGCTCGCGGCACTCGGCCAGTGGCCGTCGCGCCCCGCCTTCCGCCCACACCTGTGCGCAGCGGTCGAGCACGACGTCGGGCCCGCCCTTGACCAGCCCGAGCACCTGTGACCGCGACTCGAAGGGCAGCCGGTGGAAGGTCGCCATGAACTTGTAGTCGGAGTCGAACGGGACGGTGGCCAGGCGCGGGTAGGAGCGCCTGGTCAACTCGACCGCGACGCCGAGCTTCTCCGCCAGCACCACCACCGCCAGCTCGGTCGGGTCGCCGACGACGCCGCCGTCCTCGGCCACCACGGCGTCGCTGGCCAGCGCGGCCACGTAGGCGAGCGGGGTCAGGTCCGGTTCGGGTGCGCCGGCCACGTGGCGGACGTCGCCGACGGTCGCGTAGCCCTCGCCGGTGACACTGAACCAGGCCTCCGCGGCGTACACGCGCCGGGCGGTCATCTGGTTGAGCGTGAGCGTGCCGGTCTTGTCGGTGTTGACCTGGCTGGTCGCGCCGAGCGTCTCCACGTCGGCCAGGTTGCGCACGATGGCCTTCTCCGCGGCCAGTTGCCGGGCGCCGTACGCCAGCAATGACTGGACGAAGGTGGGCATCCCGGTGGGGATCGCCGAGATCGCCATGGAGATGCCCAGCAGCATCAGGTCGGCGAACGGCAGGCCCCGGACCAGACCGACCACCAGGATCACCGCGAGCGCACCCCAGGCGACCCAGCCGACCTTGCGGGTGATGTCGTCGAGCTCACGCTGCAGCGGCGACCGGGTGCGGGAGACCCCGCCGAGCAGCCCGGCGATCCGGCCGACCTCGGTGCCGGCACCGGTGGCCGTGACGATGATCCGGCCGGCGCCGCGGGTCACCGAGGTGTTCTGGTAGAGCATCGACGTCCGGTCACCGAGGGCGGCCTCCGGATCGGTCACCGGCTCGACGGACTTGCCGACCGGCGCGCTCTCGCCGGTGAGGGCCGCCTCCTGGGTCTCCAGGGACGCCGCGCTGACCAGCCGTCCGTCCGCCGGGACCAGGTCGCCGGCCTCGACCGCGACCACGTCACCGGGCACGAGTTCCGCCGCCGGGACCTCGCGCACCTGCCCGTCCGACACCAGCCGGGCCGTCGGCACCTGCAGCCCCGCGAGCGCCGCGACGCTCGCCTGCGCCTTGAGTTCCTGGTTGGTGCCCAGCACCACGTTCAGCAGGACGAGGCTGGCGACCACCCATCCCGTCGAGGCCTGCGCGATCAGGAAGGAGACGACGGCGACCGCGACCAGCATCAGGGTCATCGGGTCGCGGAGCTGGCCGAGCGCCACCTGCAGCGCGGACGGCGGACGGTCGCGCGGGATCTCGTTGGGTCCGAACTCGGCCAGCCGCTGCCGGCGCAGCGCGTCGTCCAGGCCCCGCCCGGCGTCGCAGCCGAGCGACGTGGCGGCCGCGTCCGCCGTCAGGGTGTGCCAGAGGGTCGTGGAGTCGATTGCGGTCGCCATGGCTCGGCCTCCCCATCGAGATGACGTCGGCACCACGCTATCGGCCCCGGTCGCGGGATGGGGGATTCAGCCGTCCAGATCCGCGCGGATCCGTCCGGACGCGATCGCCGCCCGCAGGGCCGCATGGTCGGCCGCGTTCTGCCCGGCATAGGCCAGCGCGAAGGCCGCCATCGCCTCGTCGAACCGGTCGCCCTCGCCCAGGTAGCCGGCGATCAGCGCCGGCTCGCAGCTCTGCGCATGCGCCCGGGCCAGCACCACTCCGCAGAGCCTGCCGTACTCCAGCAGCAGGTCCGCGGACAGCCGTTCGATCTCGAAGCCGCCCTTCATGTCCCGGAACTGGCGCACGTAGTAGTCCCGTCCCGCCGAACTCGTCCAGCCGAGCATCGCGTCGGAGACCGCCTGCATGATCCGCTGCCCCGCGACCACCCGTTCGCCGGCGTGGGCGATCCGGCCCGGCCCGGCCCATGGCTCGAGCACGGACGGTCCGGCCTCCTTGATCTGCAGGAAGAGCGGCGAGCCGCTGCTGTCGACCAGCAGACCGATCAGGCAGCGCGTCCCCACGCTGCCGACACCGACCACCCGCAGCGCGAAGTCGACCGGACGGAACCGGGCCAGCAGGGCGCGCACGTCCGGGGTGAGCGTGGCCACGTACAGCTCGGGGACCCGGGCGATGTCGTCCGGCCACTGCTCGGGGCGGACCATGACCGGCGGCTGCTCGTCCAGCCGCAGTTCGCCGTTCTCGGTGACCGTGGACAGCTTGCGCAGGGCGGCCTCCGACGTCCGGCGGGAGGCCTTGCGGGTGGCCCGCTCGATCTCCCTCGTCGCCGTGGGTGCCCCCGCCTTCTCGCTGCGTTCGAGCAGCGCCGACGCACTCACCATCGTGTGGAAGTTGGCCAGCGCGCCGCGCCGGGACAGCTGCGCCATGGCCCGCCGGTAGGCGGCCGCGCCGGCGCGGGCCGCCCCGGCGGCGACGTCCTCGGTGAAGCGGCTGGCCAGCGCCGCCACCGCGAGCGAGGCGACCAGTCGCTCCACGTCCCACTCCCAGGGTGCGGGGAGGGTCTCGTCGAAGTCGTTGAGGTCGAAGACCAGTTCACGCTCGGGCGAGGCGTAGAAGCCGAAGTTCGACAGGTGCGCGTCCCCGCAGGCCTGGACCCGGATGCCCGAGACCGGGGTGGGGGCGAGGTCGTGCGCCATCAGCGCGGCGGCGCCACGGTAGAAGGTGAACGCCGACTCGGCCATCCGGCCCCAGCGGACGGGCACCAGCGACGGCAGCCGCAGGGCGTTCTGGGCGTCGAGGAGCGCCACCGGATCGCGGTCGGTGCGGAAGCCGGTGCCCAGCGTCGAGCGGGGACATTCCCGGCGCAGCCGGCGTCCGGACGCGGACAGTTCGGCGGTGGTGGGCATCAGGCGGCCACGTGGACGACCGGGACGGTGGCGAAGCGCATCGTCGCTCTCCTTCCTGGCGAATGGCGGGAGTCTACGACCGCGCACGGGCCCTCCGGGAGGCCCGTGCGACGGCTCGGCCGGCAAGGGGTGGACCAGATACTGACATGGCCGCCCAACAGGTGGAAGGTCGCCGTACCTTTCCCGGGTTGGCCGGCCGCAAGGCTGCTGCTGTTGCCGAAACGGGGAAGGACCCATGAGTCTGCTGCGCACCAAGTCGATCGAGCAGTCGATCGCCGACACGGACGAACCCGAGTACCAGCTGAAGAAGTCGCTGTCCGCGCTCGACCTGACCGTGTTCGGCGTCGGCGTGGTCATCGGCGCCGGCATCTTCACCCTCACCGGACGGGCGGCGCACAACGTGGCCGGCCCGTCCATCGTGCTGAGCTTCGTGATCGCCGCGATCTGCTGTGCCCTGGCCGCGATGTGCTACGCGGAGTTCGCGTCCACCGTGCCGGTGTCGGGTTCGGCGTACACCTTCTCGTACGCCTCGCTGGGCGAGATCTTCGCCTGGATCATCGGCTGGGACCTGATCCTGGAGATGTTCCTGGGTGCGTCCGTTGTGGCGCAGGGCTGGAGCGCGTACTTCGGCTCGTTCCTGGGCAAGTTCGGGATCGTGCTGCCCGAGGCGATCAGCTACGGCGGCACCATCGACGTGCCGGCCATCGTGCTGGTGCTGGTGCTGGGCGTCCTGGTGACGCTCGGCATCAAGGAGTCGCTGCGGGTGAACCTGGCGCTGGTCGGCCTGAAGCTGTTCATCGTCCTGTTCGTGATCTTCGCCGGCATCGGGTTCATCGACCCGGCCAACTACTCGCCGTTCATCCCGCCGGCCGCGCCGCCGGCTCCGCCCGTCGGTGGCGCGGCGGTGTGGGCGACCCAGCCGCTGTTGCAGTGGATGACCGGCGCGGTCCCGTCCACCTTCGGCGTGGGCGGCATCCTCGCGGGCGCCGCGCTGGTGTTCTTCGCCTACATCGGCTTCGACGTGGTGGCGACCACGGCGGAGGAGACGAAGAACCCGCAGCGAGACCTGCCGATCGGCATCATCGCCTCGCTCGCGATCTGCACGGTGCTGTACTGCGCGGTGGCGCTCGTGGTGACCGGGATGGTCCCCTACGGGGAGCTCGACCCCAGCGCGGCGCTGGCCAACGCCTTCGCCTACCACGGCCAGGCCTGGATGGCGACGCTGATC
>DAINOM010000142.1:2977-9243 GCA_036735445.1 Propionicimonas sp. | reverse complement strand
CGGCGATCGCGCCCAGGGTCTTGGTCGAGACGAAGTCGTACACGTCGCCGAGGGTTGAGCCCTTCGCCTTCTGCGCGGCCAGCGGGTTGTTCGCGTACACGACGCACTCCCCGAGGTCCCACAGCCTGGACGGGTTGCTCCCCTTTGCCACGACGCGGGCGCTCGTCGTCGCGTCACCGATCGGCTGGATCCACCGATCCGAGTGGTTGCCGCAGACGCACCGCAGGAGGACCGGACCACCGGTGCTGAGGATCTGGTCGACCGCAGCCTCGGCGTCCGGGGTGAGGGTGAGCAGCTGGACCGGCATCGTCCGGCCGACCGGAACGTCCCACACAACCCAGGGTGTGGGGTCGCCTTCGACCGTGAGCATGGTCGCGCGCTGGGCCCGGCTGAGCGCGTCGCGATCGACCACGGCACACATGCCGAGGACGCCGACGATCGGATCGGAGATCGCGGCGAGCTCTGCGGCGAGGGTGACCGGGTCGGACTCGATCGTGGCCCCACTCGAAGTGGTCACCGTCCAGCGCGAGGCGCGATTCAACGGGGCCTCGGGATCGGTGATGATCGTCGTCGCGGCGGCAACATCGCTGGCACCCATCACCGCCACCGGTGAGGCCGCCCCGGTCCGCCTGGTGACGGTCATCGTCTCCCCGTCCTCGGGATCGGTGACCGTGATCGAAAGCTTCACCGTGAGAACCGACGTCGCGATGGCGCCGATCGCGAGCGTGGTCATCAGAGCCTCACCACCGTCTTCTGAGAGGGCGTGGCGCGTCGAAGCGCGTCGAGCAGCACCGTGAGGTCCTCGCGCGTCAGGACGCGGTCGGCGAGCTTGGCGATCGCCGCGGCCAGATCGTCACCGGGAGCCAGGCCGCGGACGCCGTTGATCCCACCGTCCGCGTACGGGACGACGCCGAGCCGGCGCCCGGTCTCCCACCACATCGGGATCGTCTTCGACCGCTTGGACGCGGCCAGCGGCAGGTATGCCTCGCCGCCGGTCTCCGGCTCGGCCCACAGCCGATAGGCGCCCGCCTGGGCGATCTGCGCGACGTGGTTCTCCGAGCCGTTCGCGAACCCCTTTACCAGCTGGCCGAGCCCATTCGTGATGCCGCCCCGGGCGTAGGCGGAGATCCTCAAGCCCCCGCCCTTGGGGATGTCCTTCAGCTTGATCGTGGTGATGCCGGTCTTCTTGACGTTCGCCTCGATCTCGGCCTTCTTGCCCTTCAGGTCCCGGATCTTCTTCGCGAGCCTGTCCACCTGAGTCGTGTCGCCGGTCGCCTCGGCCTTGACCTTCTTGTCCTTCAACGCGCGGATCCGAGCGTCGAGCTTCTCTACCTGGGTCTGGCTCTTGCCTGTGTCGACCTTCGCATCGGGGATCTTGCCGATCGAGTTCGCCGCGTCGCGGGCATTCTTCGCGACCCCGCGGAGCCCCACTGCGGCGTCCTTCGCCCACTCGAACCCCGGGACCTGGCCGAGCATCTCGAGGAACCCCGCGACCCCGTCCACCACCCACGCGAATCCCTGCACGATGGCCTTCAGGACGGGCTGGAGGGCGTTGTTCCACAGCCACCGTCCGGCGGCCGCGATCGCGGTGAACGCCGTGTCCACGACGTCGCGGAACTCCTTGCAGTTGTTGTAGGCGTACACCAAGCCGGCGACCAGTGCAGCGATCGCGATCACCACCAGCGCGATCGGGTTCGCCGACATGACGACGTTCAGGACGCCCTGGACGACACTCCACGCGCGCGTTATCGCGGTCACCGTCTTGACAAGCCCGACCAGGCCACCGACGACGCCGATCACGATCCCAACCGCGTCCCCGTTGTCCCGCAGGAACCCCGAGACGCCAGTGAGTGTCGGGATCAGCTGCGAGGTGAAGAGCTTCACACCGCTGGTGATCATCGGGAGCAGCTGGGCGCCGAACTGGACCTTGAACCCCTCGACGGCCGCGCCCCAGTCTCGCTGCGCTGACTTGCTGTCCTTGAGCGCCTGGAGGTTCGACCCCGACAAGGTCTGGCCGTACTCGTCGCTCTTCTTGCTGAGCTCGGCGAGCCCGGATGACCCCTTGGTCAGGAACGGCAGCATCGCCGCCCCGTTCTTGCCGAACAACTTCATCGCCAACGCGGTGCGCTCCGGCCCGGCCGGCATCTTCTGGAACTTGTCCATCAGGCCCGGCAGGATCTTGTTCATCGGCAGGAGCTTCCCCTGGGCGTCGGTGAACCCCTCACCGAGGAGCTTCGTCATCGCCTTGGTGCCCTTGCCCGTCTCGGCCGCCTTCGAGAGCGTCTTGCTGAACAGCGTGAACCCCTTCGATCCCACGCCGGCGTCGACCCCGCTCATCTTGATCGCGAACCTCAGCTGGGACGCCTCTTCAGCGGTGCCACCCAGCACCCGCTGGTAGCCGAGGGTCTCGCCGGCGGCCGACTTGAACGCCGCCACGCTGTCCTTCCCGAGCTTGACCGCAGCCGCGCCGGCGGCCACCGCCGCGACCTTCAGACCGGTCCGGATCCGCTGCGAGACGGTCTTCGTCTCGCCGTCCGTCTTGCCCAGCGCACCGGTAACCTTGTCGACCGACTTCGCCAGCGACGGATCGACCTGGCCGACGAACTTCACCACCAGGGCCCGCGCCGCCGCCACACCACTAGCCACCGGTCCACTCCCGTTCGATCGCGTTCACCACGCCCAGCCAGCGCTGGATCATCCGCTCGCTGTCGGCCCGCAGCGTCGGGTAGAAGAAGTAACCGGTCGTCCCGGTGTTCGGCCGAAACTGCTGGGTCGTCGGCCGGCCCTGGCCGCCGAACTCGGCACCGAAGAAGACCTGCCCAGCGGTCGCACCACTGGGCAGCCCCGTCTTCCTCGACCCACCGGCCGAGATCGCCGGCACCCGGTCACGGCGGGACTTGATGAACTGGGCGACCACGCTCGACTGCTTGCTGGACGCCTCACCGGCCGCCCGGATCCGACTCGCCTCGTCATCAGCGATGGCCTGCGCGGCCTGCCGGATTTCCGCCTGGGCGGTCTTCGGGAGACGGCTGAGCCGCTTGAGCATCCCGGGCAGTCCATCGATCGTCGCGATCTGCTCCACGGCTCGTCACCCCCTCAGGGCTTCTGTTGTTCCCGGATCTCCTCGAGGACCTCGATGACGGTGGCGACAGCGGCCGGCTCCTCGCGCTCCCACTCGCTGGGGAGCCGGCCCGTCATCGCGGCCAGGGTCGCGATCACGCGTCCGAGGGATCCGTCTGGGTAGGGTCCTCGTCCTCGCTCTCGACTTCGATGTCGTCCACCCGCGGCACGAACTGATCGAACTGCGGCTCATCGGTGAGGCCTTCCCGACGGGCGGCCCGCCACGCGACCCACAACATCGCCTCGACGTTCATCCCGTCAGCCCAGGACGTCTTGTTCGCGCGCTCCCACGCGATCACGTCACCGATGCTGTTGCGGACGACGATCGGGTCACCCTCTACCAGGTTGATCCGGTAGTTGTTGACCGTGCCGGACGGCAACCACTTCGCCACGTCACACCCCCGCAGCGATCGGGACAGGCTGCCCGATCATCGGCAGCTGCACCGTCTGCTCGGAGTAGCTCCCGTAGTCGCCGCCGATCGGGCCCGGGATCGCGATAATCGTGCCGGAGTAGCCGGCGCCGCCGGCGATCGGCCGGAACGTGATCGGGAGCTCCTGTCCGGAGTTCGCCAGCAGGTAGTCGGCGAGGATCGTCGCGGCGGTACCGCTTCCGTCGTCCATGCCGTAGAGGTACTTGAGCTCGCAGGTCCACTCGGGATCGTCGGCGTCGGCGTACTGCCCGGTCGGGCACGCGGTCTTGATCCGCTGGATCGACACGTCCGGATTCAGGGTGACCCCGCGCACCTGGCACTTGAAGTTGTTCGGGGTCGCCTCGTCGCCAATGATCATGTCGACGTTCTTCATCATGTAGGGCTTGAACATTTCGGATTCCTTATCCGTCGATTTCGATGGTGATTTCGTAGGCCGGGAACGCCTGGCCCTGCACCGCGAACGAAGTGCCGAACTCGGCGCTAGTCAGCCGCGCGTTCGCGACGTCCGCCGCGCCCAGGTACGTGTTCTCGTCCAGCAGCTGCCGCAGCAGGCCCACAACCTCAGCCATTCGCTTCTGGAGCTCCGCCTGGGTCGCGAGCTCATCCATTCCGGTCCTGGCAACACCGATGTGGATGGGCCACACCCAGCGGTCGACCCCGCACGGCTGGACGTCGAACTCGGACACGGACGGGTTGGCGATGAGGACGGCCGGAAGATCCAGGGTCCCGTCGACGCCCCGCCGGTAGACCGTGAGCCCCGGAGCCGCGTGCTCCTCGAGGTGCGCCCCTAGCACGTCCCGGACGGCGTTCTGGTTGAGCATCAGAGCACGATCCTTCGGTTCTTCGCGACCAGGTCACGGACGTCCCGGTCGATCGCGGAGATCCGCATCACGCCGAGCTCGCCCATGCCGACCAGGCCGTCCGGGCTGTTGCGCCTGGCCATGTAGCGGCCGGTGAGCAGGATGATCGCCTGGACGAGGTCCTCGACGTCGACAGGCTGCTGGACGGTGGTGGTGCCGCCGTCCCCGTCGTCCTGCTCGACGTCGACGGTCTTCCAGGTGCATCGCTTGGCGACCCACTGCTCCGCGGCCTGGTATGCCTTCAGGAACGCCGGAGCGGTGGCGTCGTCCCGCTTGAGGACGGCCGCCACCTCTCCGGCAGTGGTCAGGGCCATGCCTGCACTCAGCCCGCGATCTCGATCTTCGCGAAGCAGGTCGCGTCCAGGTGCCCGAAGGCGCCGTAGCCGCCGTAGGCAACCTCGACGCCCAGGTTCACCGGGGTGATCGCGGACAGCAGCCCGATCCGCTCCTCGTAGTACTCGTACTGCGCGGAGCGGCCGACGATCATCGTGCCGGCCGCGAAGCCGGGCACCATGACGCGCGGAATGTCGAGCACGTCGCCGGCAAACCCCTTCGGGGTCGCGTTGCCGGCCGGCACGCTCGAGGCGTTGGTGGCCCGAATCGCCGAGATGACCGCGCCGAGCGCGCCCCACATGTCGATCGAGCACCAGATCGTGTCCGGCAGCCGACGCGCGCGAGCCCGCTTCGTGCCGTTCGCGGTCGCGGCCATCACCGCGGCGCTGTAGAGCGCCTTGATCCACTTCGCGAGGTTCTCCTCGTCGGCCGCGGCGAGGGGCACCGACTGGGTCACAGCGGCAGCGAACGCTGCGGCGGAGACGTCCTCGGTGTCCTCCGCGTACTCGAACTGGAGATCCTCGATCAGCGCGTTCCACGCCGCCGGGCTGGTCCAGTCGATGTCCTGCCGGGCGACCTTCAGCGCGCCGCCGAAGGTGCGCTTGTTGAACGGGATGCCGTTCACCTTGAACTCGCCCAGGGACAGCTCACCGAGCTCGGCGGTCTGCTCGGCGACGGTCGTCGACTGCACCACGGTGGGCCGCTCGAAGGTCTTGCCAGGGATGACGTCCAGGGGCTTGATCCCGACCGAGGTCAGGAACGGCCGGGACCCGTCCAGCTGGGTGTTGATCTCGCCGATGATCGGCTGGGGAAGCAGGCCGGGCTGATCTGCCGTCGTGATGATGTTGCCGGCGGGCACATCGTTCACGGCTCGGCCGAGAGAGGCTGCGACGCGCTGGGCGGCGTCGGCGTCGGGCTGGCGGCCCTGGTTCTGGTCGCCGCGAGCGCGGAGCAGGTCGACCACGAAGTGGCCGGCGGACCGGTACTTCATCTCGCGGTCGTTCACGCCGAGCCGCTGGCCCGGCTGGCTGTCGCCGGCGGGAGCGGTGTGGGTCTGGCGGGCACCGCCGAGCGCGGCCGCGGCCGACGCCTGGTGCGCGTTGCGGGTCGCCTCGAACTGCTCCAGCGGAGTGATCTGGGCGTCCAGTTCAGTGATGCGCTGGCGCGCGGCTTCGAGGTTGGACCGCTCGGCGTCGACCAGGTCGCGGTTCTCCTCCTGGACGCGGGCCAGCAGCTGGTCGATGAACTGGGTCTGGGCGTCGCGCTGCTCCAGCAGGCGGGCGAGTACGGGATTCATGGCGAAGGGCCACCTTTCACAGAAGCGAATTCGGATTCGCCTCGTGTGGTGGCCCTTCCCGGTATCCCAGCTGGTGGCCCGATTACTCCGGGCTGGGATCCATCGTCTCCGGCACGAGTGCTTTCGCCGGAACTGTAGCTCGCTTCTTCACCGGGGTCTTGCGACGCTGGGCTGGCTGGGCGTGTCGGATCTCGGTCGGTGGCTCGCTGATGGCCGGTTCGGCGG
>DAINOM010000142.1:0-2877 GCA_036735445.1 Propionicimonas sp. | reverse complement strand
GCTGGCTGGGCGTGTCGGATCTCGGTCGGTGGCTCGCTGATGGCCGGTTCGGCGGCGGTGGTGCGGTAGCCGGCGAGCATCGCGGCCAGGTCCTCGCGAAGGCTCATCGCTTCACACTCTCGAGGTAGCGCCGCCACCCGAGGAGCTCGGCCGACTCCCGGCCACCATCCCGGACCTTCTTCGCCTCCCGGCTCCGCACCAGCGACACCTGGGCGCCGGCGTAGGCCGGCGTCGGGGTCAGCGACACCTCAAGGAGCCGCGCCTCATCCCGGGTCACCTTGTCCATGTGCTCGACGCCGAGGTCCGGATCCCAGTCCTTCCAGTCGACCATCTCCCACTGCGACCGGATCGGGACGAACCCCACCGACAGGCCGGTGAGCATCTTCTTCTCGGCCAGGTCCGCGGCCCGCTCGGCCTCCTCCGACGTGTCGAGCTTCCAGACCCCGTCGAGACCCTGGGCGTTGTCGTCCCACTTGTCGGAGACCCCCACCGGCCAGGTCTGGTTGTTGTGCCACATCAGCAGCGGCAGCCCGTTCGCGGCCTCCTTGATCGACCGGGCGAACGCGCCCGGCGAGAACTGCTCGGCGAACCACCCGATCGACGTCCAGGTGTTGTACGGGACCGCCCTGCCCAGCAGGAACCGGCCATCGGCCTGCACATCGCGCAGCTGGAGGCCCAGTGCGCTCATCGTCCTGACTTCGGGCGCGCGGAGCGCCACCATCGTGTCGGTCATGCTGCCGGTTCCTCCTCGGTGTTGGTCGCGGCCGGCGCCGCGGTGTCGTCGTTCCCCTGGGTGTTCGTGGCGGCCGCCAGAGCGGCCGGGACAGGCTTCGGCTTGAGCTCGTCAGGGAGTTCCGCGGAGTAACCGAGAAGCACCCGGCCCTCCTGCTGGGTGATGAGCTTCGCCTTGATCGCCGCAGCGACCCAGCCGACCGTCGTCGGCATATCGTCGGCCTGGACCGCCGGCCGGCTGAACCGGACCCGCTGGCCACGCGGCAGCAGCTTCGCCGACCACACGCCTTCGAAGTCCTCGAGGATCGGGCCGACCGTCTGCCGGATCAGGTTCAGGTACATCGGCGCCGGCGACTTGTAGCTGTAGCCGCCCGTCTCCGCCCCCACCCAGTACCCGTCCAGGTTCAGCATGTTCGCCGCGTCCGTCAGGGCGAGCTTCGAGAGCTCGTTCAACTGCGAGTCCGCCGGCGACCAGGCGAGCGGCGTCACCGTGGTGCCCGCCGGCAGCACCGCCGGCTTCCGTGTCGGACCGTCCGCGTTGTACTTCTCGGTCCACGCCAGCTGGGCCCGATCGATCTCATCCTGTGAGGGGTCCTCGTTCGGCGTGATGATCGCCACCGAGGGAACGGCCGAGCCCTTCAGCACACGGGACTGGTAGGTCTGCTGGTCGACCATCAGACCCAGCCCGGCCATGTACTGCTCCACGACCCCGATCCCTCGCCACGGGTAGAGCGGATCCGCGCCCCGCTTCACATGGATCACGTCCGGGGTGTTCAGGTGCACTCCGTTGCACCAGTAGTCCATCCGGCCGTCCGGCATCCTCGTGACCGTGGACCATGCCGCCGGCAGCCAGGTGATCGCCAGCGGCCAGTTGTAGAAGTCCCGGACGGTGACCAGGGCCAGCGCGTTGCCGTGGACCTCGTAGTCCTCGACCTGGACGTCCACTAGCCACGACCGCGCCTGGTCCGGATCCGGCTGCTCCAGCAGCGACGGCCGCGGAGTGATCACCACGTCACCACGGACCGCGTCGATCGGCATCTGCTTCGCCATGCCCTCGATCAGGTTGAGACCCCGCCCGATCGCCGGGATCCCCTTCACTCTCGTCGCCGTGACCCGGGCCTGAGACCACGCATCAGGCCACACGATCTCGCTCCACGGCTGGGTCGCCACTGTCACCGCACTCCACCTCTCACCCGATACGGAACGGCCGCCGCGGTCGCGGAGGCGCAGGAATCTTGTCGGCGGCCCACATGGCCACGCTGAACGCCGGCAGCATCGTGATCGGGACCGCGCCCCGCTTGATCCACACCGGGCCCGACCGCCACCGCGCGATCCCGGACTCCTGGACCGCGGCCGCGAGCTCGCCCCGCGGATCGTGGAGCCGGACGTGGACCAGGTCCGGCGGCTGCTGCTGCTCGATCGACGTCTTCAGCCGGGTGCACGCCGCGGCGTAGTCACCGGCCGGCAGCCGGAGCATCGTCACGCCGTCCGGTAGCCTCGGCTCGATCTCGTCCGCCAGGTCTCGGTCCGGGCCGGCGTTCACCACCGCCACGATCCCGACAGGCTGGGACTCGCAGATATCGATCACTCGCGGCCCCGCCCACCTGGTCCCGTCCCTGCGCTCCACCGCCTCGATCTGTGGGACGCCGTCCGGCCAGGTGAAGCTGGACGCGATCGAGCACTCCAGCCCGTCGACGTCGGCCGCGACAATGAGCGCCACCCGGGCATCGGCCGGGATCGGCTCGAGCGCACCGGCGGCCGCCACCTTCGCCAGATCGATCGGCGCCGACGACGAACCCGTGTCGTCATCGATCCCGCCATAGTGCCGAAGGAACCGGGCCCGGCCGCCCTCGAGCTCACCGACCAGGAAGTCCCGGCCGAGCCCAAGGTGCCGGCGAGGGTGCGCCGCCCAGACGACGTCGACCAGCTGCCGGTCGTCCAGCTGCTGCACCGGGATCCCGCCGATCGTCTCCGGCACGGCCCACTCGAAGTGAGCCAGGCCGAGCCGGCGGCCACGGCGCACCGCCTCCCGACCCCGAACCCGCTGATGCTTCAGCGCGGTCGACCGGAGTACTCCCGCCGCGGACAGCAGGAGCTCCTGGCCTTCCTTCACCGACCACGCCGGACGGTAGCCGTCCTGGATCG
>DAINOM010000141.1:0-9479 GCA_036735445.1 Propionicimonas sp. | reverse complement strand
CGATCATGTCGTGCAGCGCGTCGTACAGCGGCCGCAGGTAGGGGTCGATCTTGTCGCTGAGCGTGCCCGGCAGGAACCCCAGCCGCTCGCCGGCCTCGATCGCCGGCCGGGTCAGGATGATCCGGTTGACCTCCTTGGCCTGCAGCGCCTGCACGGCCTTCGCGACCGCCAGATAGGTCTTGCCGGTGCCGGCCGGGCCGATGCCGAACACGACCGTGTGGGCATCGATGGCGTCGACATACCGCTTCTGGTTGAGGGTCTTGGGACGGATGGTCTTGCCGCGGCTGGACAGGATGTTGTGGGTCAGCACCTCGGACGCGCTCATCTCCTCGCCCGACGTCATGCCGAGGACGCGCTCGACCGTGTCGGCGCTCAGCCCCTGGCCGGTGCGGACGATCGTGATCAGCTCGGTGAGCACATCGGCGGCCGCGGTGACGTCGGCCGGTTCGCCGGTGAGGGTGATCTCATTGCCGCGCACGTGCAGGTCTGCGGCCAGCTCCCGCTCCAGGACTCGCAGGAACTCGTCCCGCGGACCCAGCACGGACACCATGTTGATCGACGCGGGAATCGCCACCCGTCGTTCGGCGACGGCACTCTGTGGTTGGTTCAGCATTCCTCCTGGAAAGTCAGGCTTTCATCCTATCCACCGGTACCCACAACGCCCCCGACCCGCGACAATGGCGGCGTCCCCGACCGGAGGCCACGATGCCCGTACCCAGCGCACCGACCACGCCGACCGGCCCTGCCGGGATCCTCGCCATGGCCCTGACCAGCCTGAGCGCCGTCCCCCTGATCGCCCTGCAGCAGCCGCTGGTCGGCCTGCCCGTGCTGGCGGCCGGACTCACGTTGGCGTGGGTGGTGGACCGGACGCTGGCGCGCTCCCTCGTCGCGGTGGCGACCGGCCTGCTGATCCTCTCGGCGACATCGCTGGAGGCGGATCTCAGCGACCTCGGCATGCTGCGGTTCGCGCTCGTGCTCGGCGGGGCGGTCCTGCTGCCGACCCTGCTGGCGCGGCGACTCGTCGCTGCCGACGCCGTCCGCTTCCCCGTCCGCGGCAGCCGGTGGGCCCCCGCGCAGTGGTGGTACCTCGCCGCGGTGATCGTGATCGCGTACCTGCTGCTGCCGTTCTACTTCGTGGGCTCGGGCGCCTACCTCAACTGGCCGGCGGTGGCGACCGGGAGCGAGATCGGCCGGCTATTCGTCGGCGTGAACGCCGTCGGCATCTGGGACGAGCTGTTCTTCGTCTGCATCGTGTTCGCCCTCTACCGCCGGCACGTGCCGTGGTGGCTGGCGAACCTCCTGCAGGCCGTGGTGTTCGTCTCGTTCCTGTGGGAGCTCGGCTACCGCTCCTGGGGGCCCGCGCTCACGGTGCCGTTCGCGCTGGTCCAAGGCTGGATCTTCGCCCGCACCGCCTCACTGGGCTACGTGGTCACCGTCCACCTGCTGTTCGACGCGGTGGTGTTCGCCGTCCTCGTCCACGCGCACAACCCGCACCTGTTCGACATCTTCGTGACGATCCCCCGCTGAGCCGCCACAGCCGCTGGTTCCCGCACAAGCCTCTGGTCACCCCAACCGCTGGTCGAGCTTGTCGAGACCCTCTCGCCACGTCTCGACAAGCTCGACGAACGGGAAGTGGCCCGAGCGACGGAAGGTCAGGCGAAGCGGTCGGTGGCGGCGACCAGTTCCGCGGCGATCGCGGGTTCGGACGCCGAGTGGCCGGCCAGCACGACCCGGTAGTCGGCCTCGGGCCACGCTCGGTGCAGCGCGTCGGCGGTGGTGACCGGGCACGGCAGGTCGTAGCGGCCCTGCACGATCACGCCGGGAATGCCCCGCAGCCGGTGGGCGTCCGCGATCAGCTGGCCCTCGGAGAACCAGCCGCCGTGCACGAAGTAGTGGTTCTCGATCCGGGCGAAGGCCAGCGCGAACGCCGGGTCGGAGAACTCGTCGACCAACGCCTGGGAGAACTCCAGCGTCGAGGTCGCGGCCTCCCACGTCGTCCACGCCACCCCCGCGGGCAGGTGGACGGCCGGATCGGGGTCGAACAGCAGGTCGTGGTAGGCCGCGATCCGGTCACCGTCGAAGCCGTCCGGCAGCGGCGCGCAGAACGAGCGCCACCACTCCGGCGCAAGGTTCGCCGCGCCGCCGTTGTAGTACCAGTCCAGTTCACTGCGGCGTAGCGTGAAGATGCCGCGCAGCACGAGTTCGGTCACCCGCTCCGGGTGCTTCTCCGCGTAGGCGAGGCCGAGCGCGCTCCCCCAAGACCCGCCGAACACCAGCCACCGTTCGATGCCGCGCGCCTCGCGCAGCCGCTCCAGGTCGTCCACCAGGTGCCAGGTGGTGTTCGCCGAGAGGTCGGCGAGCGGCTCACTCGCGTGCGGCAGGCTGCGACCGCAGCCGCGCTGGTCGACCAGCACGATGCGGTACCGCGCAGGGTCGAAGTAGCGGCGGTAGTTCGGCGTGCACCCCCCACCGGGACCGCCGTGGACGAACACCGCCGGCTTGCCCTCGGGATTGCCGCACTCCTCCCAGTACAGCTGCTGGCCGTCGCCGACCTCCAGCAGGCCGGACGCGTACGGCTCGATCGGTGGGTAGAGGGTTTCTTCGAGCGGTCGCACCTCAGTCGTCGTCATCGTCGTCGTAGTCGTCGATGATGTGCATGGCGGCCTCCTCCGCCGACGCGGCGCCACCATCGATCCCGACGTCATGGCCGATGCTCTCGGCCTCGTTGTCCACACCCGGGACGCCGCCGTTGGCGTCCACCAGCCGTCCGGCGCGCTGGTGGCCCACCTCGCGCGGTTCGGACGGATCCGGGTTCCACGGACCCTCGGGCCTGACCGGCTCCTGCTGCTCCTGGGCGATCCGCATCTCCAGGGTCTCGCCCTGCCGCATCTCCGCCGGAGTGTTCCCGAATCCCTGGGCCGGCGACCAGTTCTCCCCGGTCACGTAGCCCTCGTCGAGCACATCGTCGACCCCGCGGTCGAGGAGGGTCTCCTCCGGCTGCAGTTGGTCCAGCTGCTCGGACTCGTCCGGGACGGCCTCGTCATAGTCGGTCATAGCCCTAGACTGCCACGCCCCGCCCACGGAAGGACGCTCAACGAGCGCAAACATCTCCCGATCGGGTGCACGGATGTCTGCGGCGGGCGCCGCGCTCGGCAACTGCCTACCGACTAGGCCGGATCCGGTCTATCATGCCCCTCGCGCCGGGACTTGGGCCAGCGTGTGATTCCAAGGCAACTCCCCACGCCGCCGGTCCCCCGTCGACTTGAGTCCTACGGGTACTTGACGGTGCTGGCGTCGCACACCTGTTCCAGATAGCGGAGACGATTGCCGTCGACATCAACGATCTCCCAGTACCGCGTACACGAACCCTTGGAGACCATGCCCTGTGCTTCCAACGTCTGGTGCGGAGCTACCGTTGTCCCGGGCATATGGCCCGGTTCCTGATCAATGAGCTTGCGCACAACGATGATCTGATCAGAGTCATTCTGGATCCAAGTCTTCGGGAGGGGATGTTCGCAGCCCACGAGGCCCGCTGCGACCAGCACGATACCGGCCGCCGCACCCACTCGCCCAACCATGCCCCGCGCCTCTCACTCGAATACGACTGTTCCAGTTCTCCTGCGGCCCCTGCAAATCAAACGATAGCCTCGAGTTGGACGATCCTCTTTCCCCCCGGAGGTCCCAATGCTTCATCGAGTGCGAGTCCTGTGTCTTTGTTCTGCAGTCCTCAGCCTACTCGCCTTGCCGCCAACGGCGAGCCTGGCCCAACCATCACCGTCACCCACTCCCCGCACCGAGGTGCGGAGGCCCATTACGCTCCCGTCACGTGACGTTCGGGCGTCCAAGCCGAAGCCGCCCAACCCGCGGTCGAATCCTGATGTTTCAGGTCTCACCAAGGCAGTGCGAAACCTCATTCTTGACCGAGCGTCCGGGAAGCTGTCGAAGGCGAAAGCAGCCACGATCGCGGCGGCGATGTTCCGGAAGACCACCCGAGGCACCGCGGAGCAGGTTCCAGGACGCTACGTCGGCGCCAAGGCCGGCATCGACGACCTGTTGGCGCTGTCGGCCCTCTCAGGCCAGGCTGGCCGCGAGCGGATCACGTCGGCTCCTCTTCCGCGAGCAGCCCAGCCCACCTGCGATGTGATCACGGGCGAGTGCCAGGTGCGTAGCGACAACTTCGTCTTCGCCTACTACCCAGGCGACTCAAGCCTGGACTTATCTGACGTGAATCCCGCAAACGGTGTACCCGACCGAGCCGAGAAGACCCTCGACGTGCTGGAGGATGCGCGACGTTACTTCGCGGAGGAGCTCGCCCTGACCGCGCCCGGCGGGCTGGTTTACGTCTACTGGAACCACCCTTTGGTGATGCTGGTGACCCGCCGTGCAGCATCTCTGCCGGGTAATGTCATCTATCTCTTCGACAACTACGAGGTTGACTACCTGCCAGTGCATGAACTGGCCCACCAGTTCCAGTGGCCGTATATAATGTTTGCGCTGGGTGCTGACCCGATCGGCAACTCGCGCGCCTTCAACTGGTGGATGGAAGCTACAGCCGAATGGGCCACGAAGCAGTATGCTGTCCGTATCTTGGGCCAGCCCTCCACTATTTCCCGCGCGCCGGAAGCGGCGCGGATACCCGAGTTTTTCGCAACCCCCAGCAGCCGTCTGTCTAGTGGCGACTACATGACGCAGACCAGTAGGCACTATGGGGCCATTGCCGCCGTTGAGTTCTTCACTCAACAGTTCGGCGACGATTTTGTGCGGAAAACCTATCTGAGCGTGCAAGGCATGCCTACTCTAGACGAATTCTATCATCTCGACGCCACATTCCAACAGTATTATTGGGGCACGACCGCGGAGTGGCTGCCGTGGATGTGGGACAGTCTATACACCATGTGCGATCCAGCACATCCGATCGGCCAGTTGCAGGGGTCCTCGGTAGGTGCTTGGTGCAGCCAACACGTCCGCAACAACATGGTATTGACCACCGCGAGCCCACCGATGGGATCACTCGGGCGACCGCATCACGGAACGTCATCAGAGGCATCGGGAACGGCGGCCGTGGATATCGGTGCAGGTGGAGCGTATTACCACGACCTTGCCCTCCCGTACTCGTCGGCCACCAGCCAGCTACATATCGAGCTTGGCGCCTCGAACGCAAGCAACTTGGCTGTTGTGGTGTCCCCTTGGAGCACGTCACCGGGTGCCTACTGCCTTGGCGGCGTATATGAGCCACCCTCGACGCTGCACGCGGATCAAATCGAACTCACTGCCCAATTGTCATCGGGATGCACGAATGCCACGATCATGGTCGTCAACACCGGCACTTGGGTGTATTCTCCGCCCACATCCGACCTCGATGACGTGACACTTAGGTGGGCCGCTTACGATTCTGGTGCCATTATCAGCAACGGCACCATCGCTCTCGGCGTGTCCCCATACGGCAACCTGGAGGGACAGCCGACGGTAGAAGATGGCGATACGACAGTCACGCTGAACTATGCGCCGACGGGACTTAACGCGCTCCGAATCGGGTCGGACGATGACTGCTGGCAAGTGGAGCAAAGGGGGGCAAGCGATCCTGCTGTGTACGGCGGGCACTTCTGCAACCAAGAGACCGAGGCAAATCTCTACGTCGACGTGGTATCTTTCGAGCACACCCCCTCAGAAGCGACCTCTATTGTCAGGGTTGGAAGCGTCGAGGTAGTACATTACTATCACCCTTCTGCGCACGCGAACGCCTATCAACTAGATATCTCCATTCGAACCAACGCGACCACACCCCTGCCTGGCGACATGGGTACGATTGCCTACCGGCGAATTATGGATGTCGACGTCGAATGGGCTGGCCAGCCGCTGCCGAGTTATGTCGCGATGGCGCATGATCCCGCCCAGACCGATGTCAATGGCTATACGAATCGAACTGACCCATGGTCTATCGATCTGTTGAGCACGCCCCTTCAGCCCGCCGATATCTCGCTGTTCGAACCCGGAGAGACAGCTCATCAAGGAATGGCAATCGACCTTGACATCTGGCCACAAAACCCACACACAACGCTGTATTACGGAGCGGCCCCGGCCGCCACAGCGACTCAAGTGCTGAACAGTCTCCCGGTCCGCACCTATGGTTTGGCTACGCCTCCGTTGGAGGAAAACAACAATCCGATGATCACTTTCTTCTTGGCCCATTGATCGTCGACCGCGACCTCAGTCGCGCACCACGCGCACCGACCACGAGCCCGCGCCCGGACCCTCGTCGACGTACTCGCTGCCGACGCTTCGCAGGGCGGACACGAAGTCGCGGTACTCCCCCGTGTCGTCCTTCCCGTCCATGGCGGAGAGGTCCACGAAGAAGCCGGACGTCGCCCGGGCGTGGTTGGGCAGGGCAGTGGTGAACGAGTCGGACGTGCCCAGCCGGGCAGAGCCATCGCCGAGTTCGGCGAGGTAGGCGCTGCTGGTCGAGACCGTGAGCACATCGCCGTCGACCCGGTCGACGAGCTGTGCCTCCAGCTCTCCGTTCAGCTGACCCATCAGGGTGTGCAGGGCCGTCCGCGCCCGCTCGGCGTCGTCGGACACGACGCGCAGGCCGATCTCGGGTCCCTCGGCGAAGTACCCGGACAACGCCGACGCCGGCACGCTGATCGCGAGTTGGCGGCCCAGCAGCGCGGCCACGTCCGCCTTCTCCAACCCGTACTGGCGCAACCAGGTCTCGGCGTCGTCGCCGAGCTGGGGCCAGGTCAGTTCGAGCGACTTCGCGCCACCGGAGACGCCCACGGCGGCCCCTGTGGTCGCCGGCAGCTGGTCGAGCTCGCCGGCGCCGGTGATGCCGGACCTCAGGCTCTCGTCCACGCCGATCAGCCGCCCGTCGAAGCTGAGGGTGTTGGCGCTGAACCGCAGCGCGAACGCCGCCCGGCCCTTCACGGCTTCGGCGCCCGAGCCGGTCTCCCGGAGCCGGTCGTTCAGCGCCGCCAGGTCGACCCAGCCGGCCAGCACGCCGGTGTCGCCGAGCACGTCGAGATCGGAGCGGAACCGCTGGTTGGCGTCCAGCGAACCCTTGTCGAGCTCCGCGAGCACGTAGCTGGTGTCCGGCGACATGGTGACCAGCGCGAACCCGTCCCTCATGGTGACGTCGTAATCCTGCTGGCTGGTCGAGATCCACTCCCGCAGCTTCGCCGCGGCCCTGGCCTCGTCCGTCACCTGCACGGCGGTCAGCCACGTCTGGCGGTCGTCGTGCCCGAGGACGCCGAACCCGACGCGGTTGCCGAGCCACGGCTTGACGTCGGTGTCGAAGTCGTCGTCACCGAGGTCGCCGGCCTTGCTGACGGCGTCCCACAGCAGCCGTCGGGGGTCGGGCTGACCGGACGCCATGGCCGCCTTGACCTCCGGCAGGTCGCGCAGGAACTGCCACGCCTGTGCCTTCTGGGCCAGGGACGGGTCCAGGTCGAGCTGGACGTAGGCGAGGGTGGTGGCGGGCATCACCTGGGCCGGACGCGCCCCGCCGGCACCCAGCCAGCCGAACTGGAGCGCGGTCGCAGCGAGGCCGCCGCCGGCGAGGACCAGCGCGACCACCAGCAGCAGGGCGGGCAGCAGCCGGCGACTCCGCTGCGCGGGCTCCGGCACGGGGCGGCCGTCCGGAGGCGGCGCGAACCCTCCGGCGGCGCCCGGCTGCCCGGCCCCGGCCGACGTGGCGAGGTACTGCTGCGGGCTGCCGAACGCGAGGGTCGGTTCCGCGTCGGCGGCGACCGGGACCGTCGGCTCGGCCGGACCCGTCACGGGCACCGTCGGCTCGGCCTCCGCGCCAGCGTCGGTACGCTCGCCGGGCTTCGCGCCCCACTCCCATTCGGTGTCCGGCCGCGCCCAGGGGCTGGTGGCCGAATTCGCGTCGGCGCCGGGCTGGTCGGGGCCGAATTCGAGGGCGTGGCCGCAGCGCGGGCACACCAGCCGGGCCGTGGCCAGCTCCAGGCCGCAAGACGGGCAGTTCATGGTTGTCCTCCCGAGCCGCCGGCGGACTCCGGGGGCGGTTTCAGGCTAGCCCAGCGGCGACGTCCCGGCGTGTCCCCGCGCGGGCGACTCGCCTGGACCCCGGGCCCCGCCGGCCGGGCCCCGCCCGCCGGCTCCCGCCTGCGGAAGCTGCCGATAGTTGCCGTGGCTGCCGAAGGTTCGGCAGCCACGGCGACTATCGGCAGCTTCTGTGGTCAGCGGCGCGTCAGCGGCGTCCGGAGTAGAACCGTCCGAGGAACTCCGCCTTGAACCCGGCGAAGTGGCCGGCGTCGATGCTGGCGCGGATGTCGTCGACCAGTCGGACGGTGAACCGCTCGTTGTGGATCGTGGCCAGCGTGGCGGCCAGCATCTCCTTGGCCTTGAACAGGTGGTGCAGGTAAGCGCGGGTGTAGTTGGCGCAGGTGTAGCAGTCGCACTCCGGATCCAGCGGACGGAAGTCGCGCCGGCTGGCTGCCGTGTTCACGTTGAACCGGCCGTCCAGGGTGTAGATGGCGGCGTTGCGGCCCACCCGGGACGGCATCACGCAGTCGAAGGTGTCCGCGCCGGCTTCCACGGCGGCGAAGAAGTCGTCCGGCTCGGAGATGCCGAGCAGGTGTCTTGGCCTGTCAACCGGCAGTTCCGAACTCACCCAGCCGACGATCGTGCCGAGGTTCTCCTTCTCCAGCGCCCCGCCGATGCCGTAGCCGTCGAAGCCGCGGCCGTCCACCTCGAGGGCGGCCAGGTCGCGGGCGGCCTTGCGGCGCAGGTCCTCGTACTGGGCGCCCTGGACCACCCCGAACAGCGCCTGGTACGGCTTGCCGGCCCGCTCCTCGGTGAGCCGATGGTGCTCGGCGAGGCAGCGTGCGGCCCACGCCTGGGTGCGCTCCAGCGAGCGCTCCTGGTAGCCGCGCGTGTTCAGCAGGGTCGTGCACTCGTCGAACGCGAACATGATGTCGGCGCCGAGCGCGTGCTGGATCCGCATCGACACCTCCGGCGTGAACCGGTGGCGGTCGCCGTTCAGGTGTGAGGTGAAGGTCACGCCGTCGTCGTCGACGTGGGCGAGCCGCTCCTTGCCGGCCGCGATCACGTCGTCGTCGGCGAGCCCGGTGGCGTCCATCGCGAGGACCTTCTTGAACCCCACGCCCAGGCTCATCACCTGGAAGCCGCCGGAGTCGGTGAAGGTGGGTCCGGGCCAGTTCATGAACGCACCCAGGCCGCCGGCGGCGTCCACGATGTCGGGACCGGGCTGCAGGAACAGGTGGTAGGCGTTCGCCAGCACGGCCTGCGCGCCGACACCGGCCACGCTCTCGGGCAGCACGGCCTTGACGGTGGCCTTCGTGCCCACCACCACGAAGGCGGGGGTGCGGATGTCGCCGTGCGGCGTGTGGATCACCCCGGAGCGGCCCAGCCCGTTGGGCAGTGTGGTGCCCGGGGTGAAGGAGAACTCAGCGGTCACGGACGGCGAGCGCCTGCAGCTGGGCCAGCGCGACCACGCCGGC
>DAINOM010000140.1:0-9484 GCA_036735445.1 Propionicimonas sp. | reverse complement strand
TGAACGACAAGCCGACCGGTGCCGTGGTCGGGCAGCAGCCGTTCGGCGGCAGCCGGGCGTCCGGCACCAACGACAAGGCCGGCTCGTTGTGGAACCTGATGCGCTGGGTGAGCCCGCGTTCGCTGAAGGAGAACCTGCTGCCGCCGACCGGCATCGACTACCCGCACATGCTGCCCGAGGGCTGAGCAGTATCGGCGCGTCTCCACCGCGTCCGCCGGCCATCCGCCACAATTGCCCCGGTGGCCATTCGGGGGGATGGCCCTGAATCGGGGGGAACGGCGTGGACGCCGAACAGGAGTACCTGCTGAGGAAGTTGCTGGAGGGCTATCTGCCGGCTCCGGCACCGGAGCCGTCCGCGGATGACGGTGGTCCTCGCGAGCACCGTTCGCGGGAACCCGGGTCCGGGCCGATCGCGGTCCGGGAGGCCCTGGACGCCTACGAACGCGTCTTCTTCGCGGAGGGTGCGACGCTGGCGTACGTGCGGTCGACCGCGGCGGCCTGGCAGGCGACCGGCCTCTCGGCGCCGGAGGTCCACCAGTGGCTGGACGCGGGGGTGTACCCGGACGAGCCGCAGCTCGCCGCCGCACTGGCCGGCGCCGGCTTCGACCCCCGGGAGGCGCGGCGGACGACGATCCGCTACCGGTCCGACAGCGAGTCGATGAACGTGATCAGTGCCGTCCGCGGCCGCACCGGGCAGGCCGACTGGGCGATCGAGCTGAGGAACCGGATCCGGGCCGTGCAGGACGTGGGTCCCGGCACGCAGGTGGGCTGACGCTGCGCGGAGCGCGCTGCGCGTGGGGCACAGCAGGGTTCGGTATCCTTCCCCGCGTGCCGAATGCCCGTGTGATCCCTGTCCTTGCCTGCCTGCTCGCCCTCGGTGCGTGCGGCAGTCCCACCGCGACGCCGTCCCCGTCCGTGTCGGCCACGCCGTCGACCTCGCCGAGCGCGACCCCGTCCGCCACTCCGACGTCGACGGTGAAGGCGCAGGACTCCCTCGACGGAATCACGGTGAAGGGCAAGCAGGGCACGAAGCCGACCGTCAAGGTCAAGGCCCCGTTCGTGATCGACAAGACCCGCGTGCGCGTGCTCGACAAGGGCACGGGCGACAAGGCGCTGGCCGACGGCTACGTGACCGTCCACTACTACGGCGTGCTCGGCCGCACCGGCAAGATGTTCGAGGAGTCGTACAGCAGCAAGACCCCGGCCACCTTCCCGCTCGGCCAGGTGGTCACCGGCTTCAAGGACGGGCTCACCGGCCAGCAGGCCGGTAGCCGCGTACTGATCGCCATGCCCGGCTCCGACGCCTACGACGCGTCCCCCACCAGCGGTCCCGAAGGCTACGAGGTCGGCGACACCCTGATCTTCGTCGTCGACATCATCGCGGTCTCGGTGAACCAGCCGTCCGGGAACGCGCTCACCCCGCCGTCCGGTCTGCCGACCGTCACCGGCGGCGCCGCGGACAAGCCGACGGTCACCATTCCGTCCGGCAGCGCGCCGAGTTCGATGTCGGCCACGGTGCTGATCCAGGGCAGCGGCGCGAAGGTCGCCAAGGGCGACGCCATCATGGCCCGCTACGTCGGCTACTCGTGGAAGACCGGCAAGCTGATCGACGACGGTTTCGCCACCCCGACCAGCGGTAAGCTGGCCGACCTCATTCCCGGCTGGATCACCGGTCTGCAGGGCAAGCAGGTCGGTTCTCGCGTGCTTCTCGTCCTGCCCCCGGCGGACGGCTTCCCGAAGGGCAGCAACAACCCGCCGGTCGAGGCCGGTGACACCGTGGTCTACGTGATCGACGTGCTGTTCACCCAGCCGGCCGCGTAGCGGGACGGCTCGACGACCCACGGTTCGCGGGGCAGGCGGGCCGGATCGAACCGGTCGAGCAGCTGCGCGGGCGTGACCGGCTCGTCCGCCTCGGCCAGGTCGAGGGACGCGGCCAGGAGGCCGAGCACCCGCGCAGGCGTGCCGCCGAGCCCGATCAGGTCGGCGAGGGTGACCGCGCCGTCCCGCTTGGCCAACCGCTTTCCGGCACGGTTCACGGCCAGCGGGACGTGCGCGTAGACCGGCGGCGGACCGCCCAGCCGAGTGGCCAGCCACGCCTGGCGCGGGGAGGACGACAGCAGGTCGTCGCCGCGGCACACCTGGTCGACGCCCATCGCGAGGTCGTCCACCACGACCGCGAGGTTGTAGGCGGGGACGCCGTCGTTGCGGACGAGCACGAAGTCGTCCACGACCCCGGTGACGTCACCGGCCCACAGGTCGGTGACGGTGGCGCTCGCCCCGCCGGCCCGCACCCGCAGGGCCGGGCGCCGGGTGGCTTCGAGTTCGGCACGGCGGGCCGCTGACAGCCGCAGGCAGGTGCCCGGGTAGGGACGGTAGCCGTCCCCGTGCGGTGCGGACGCGGCCTCCGCGATCTCGCGGCGGGTGCAGTAGCAGGGATAGGTGTCCAGCCGGTCCACCGCTTCCGCGTAGGCGGCCAGCCGCTCGGACTGCCACACCACCGGGCCGTCGTGACCGAGCCCCAGGGCGGCGAGGTCGGCGAGCTGGCGGCGTGCCGTATCGCCGGCCGCGGCCACCCGCTGGGTGTCGAGGTCCTCGACCCGGAGCCGGAACCCCCGTCCGGTCGAGCGGGCCAGCAGCCAGGCCACCAGCGCCGTCCGCAGGTTGCCCAGGTGCAGGTCGGAGGTCGGGCTCGGGGCGAATCGTCCGGCCACGTGATCCCCTTCCTCCGGGTGCCGATGGCGGAAAAGGGGTCTGTCCCCATTTCCCGCCACTGGTGGATAACGGGGACAGACCCCTTTTCCGCCACTTCGCGCCGCTGTGGCGATGCGCCCCTCAGTCAAGCAGATCCGGTAACGTCACCGGCGTGGCGCCCCGCAAGTCCGAACGGATCATGAATCTGGCGATCTGCCTGCTCATGGCGCGCCGGTTCATCGAGAAGAGCCAGATCCGGCAGGTCGTCGAGGGCTACCACGGGCTGACCGGCGCCGCGTTCGAGCGCACCTTCGAGCGGGACAAGGACGACCTGCGCTCGATGGGCGTCCCGGTGGAGACCGGCAGCAACAACCCGCTGTTCCCGGACGAGGTGGGCTACCGGATCAACCGCATGGACTTCGAGCTTCCCGCGATCGAGTTCAACCCCGCGGAGACGGCCGCCCTGGGGCTCGCCGCGACCGTGTGGGAGTCCGCCACCCAGGCCGAGCAGGCCGTGACGGCGCTGGCGAAGCTGCGCGCGTCCGGCGTCGATCCTGATCCGGCGCGGCTCACCGGACTGGCCCCGTCCATCGGTGCGCGGGAGCCGGCGTTCGCGAGCATCTGGGAGGCGACGGCCGACCGGGTGCCGATCCGGTTCGGCTACCGGGGGGAGCCACGGCGGATCGAGCCGTGGGCGATGACCTACCGGCGCGGGGCGTGGTACCTGCTCGGGCACGATCGCGACAAGGGCGAGGCCCGGATGTTCAAGGTGGCCCGCGTGGACGCCGCGGTGGAACGCATCGGCAGGTCCGGCAGCTACACCGTCCCCGACGTCGACCTGGAGGCGGCCTGGGCCAGCCTCGAGCCGCGCCAGCCGGACGCGGAGGCCGTGCTCGCGATCCGTCCGGGACGTGCGCCGGAGCTGCGCCGGCGGGGCCGTCCGGCCAGCCCGGAGCAGGCGGTGCCGACGGGCTACGAGGCCCTCGCGGTGAGCTACGCACGCAGCGGCGACCTGGTCGGCGAGGTCTGCGCGCACGGCGCGGACGTGCTGGTGCTGGCGCCCGAGCAGGTCCGGCAGGCCGTGCTGGCCCGGCTCACGGCCGTCGCGGGGCGGTCGGCATGACTTCCGCGGAGCAGGTCAACCGGCTGCTGGCCCTCGTGCCCTACCTGCAGTCCCATCCGGACGCCGAGCTGGGCGCGACGGCGGCCGTCTTCGGCGTCACCGCGGAGCAGCTGCTGGACGACCTCAACGTGCTCTGGTACTGCGGGCTGCCCGGGGGAATGCCCGGGGACCTGATCGAGATCGACATGGAGACCGTCACGGAGACGGGCCGGATCCGGCTGACCAACGCCGAGTACCTGTCCCGGCCGGTGCGGTTCACCCCGGACGAGGCGATGAGCCTGGTGGTGGCCCTGCGGGCCGTCCGGGAGCTCGCCGGCGGGCACTGGGCGGAGGGCATCGACAGCGCGCTCGCGAAGCTGGAGCGGGCCACCGGCGCCGGCGCGGCGACGCCGCACGTCGCGGTCGCCGGGGGGTCGGAGGAGATCCGCGAGCAGCTGACCGAGGCTGTCGCCGCCGGCGAGGTGGTCGAGCTGGACTACACGGGGGCGGGCCTCGCGCCGACGACTCCCCGGGTGGTCCCGGCGCAACTGATCGTGCGCGACGGCGTCGGCTACCTGCAGGCGTGGAGCTTCGAGCGTGCGGCATGGCGCACCTACCGACTGGACCGGATCGGCGCCGTCCGCCGGACGGGGGAGCGCGCGCCGGAGGTCGGCG
Source organism: Propionicimonas sp. (assembly GCA_036735445.1). Lineage (GTDB taxonomy): Bacteria > Actinomycetota > Actinomycetes > Propionibacteriales > Propionibacteriaceae > Propionicimonas. The sequence continues at coordinate 5,016 of DAINOM010000140.1, read as the reverse complement.
AACCGCCGGAGTTCGGGCACGGCTGGCTCGACCAGCGTCCGGACGCGGCGGAAGTGACGCTCCGGCTGGCCCCCGCCGCGGCCTGGATCACCGAGTACTACCCGATCCGGGCCGTGCGCAGGGAGCAGTCCGCGATCGAGGTCGACCTGCTGGTCGCCGACCCGGCCTGGCTGCGCTCACTGCTGCTGCGCCTCGGCGAGGAGGTGCTCGCGGTCAGCCCGCCGGAAGCGGCAGCAGGTGCGCGGGCCGCCGCCGCCGAAGCCCTCGACGTCTACGCCGCGGGGTAGGGTGCAGCCATGCTCTGGGTGCTGGTCTTCGGCGGAATCGCCCTCGCCGGTCTGGTCATGGTGATCAGCTACGGCATCTGGCTGTGGCACAAGGCGTCCGACCTGTTCTCGGAACTGGAGATGCTCGGCACGCGCGCGGAGGAACTCGCCGAACTGCTCGGCCGGATCTCCCCGGAACTGCCGGCCCGACCGGAGAGCTAAGGTTGCCTCCGGCGACCCACGACAAAGGAGAGTGACATGCCGAACCTCGGTGGCTGGGAGTGGGTGATCCTCGCCCTGATCGCACTGCTGCTCTTCGGTGGTTCGCGTCTGGCCGGGATCGGCAAGAGCACGGGCAAGGCGATCCGGGAGTTCAAGGAGGAGACGGCGTCACTGCGTTCCGCGGGCAGCCCCTCCGAGCCGGGTCCGCCGCCGCCGGCCGCCCCGCCGTCGACCACCATGCCGTCCGCGTCGCCGGTCGATCCCGAGTCGGACGCCGACAAGTCCTGAGCACGAGATGGCAGAGGGCAAGCGCCGGCGGTTCGCCTGGCTGAGGCCACCCGAGGCGGGGCCGGGTGGGACGATGTCCCTCGGCGACCACCTGCGCGAGGTGCGGTACCGGCTGATCGTCTCGGTGGTGGCCATCATCGTGGCCAGCCTGCTGGCGGCGATCTGGTACGACGCGCTCTACCAGGTGATGCTGCGGCCCTACCTGCTGGCCGTGGACATGCTCAAGGAGAGCAACCCGAACCTCACGCCGACGACGGTGATCACCGGAGTCGCCGAGCCGCTGATCATGGCGATGAAGGTCTGCGTGGTCGCCGGGGTGGTGCTGTCGAGCCCGGTGTGGCTGTACCAGATCTGGGCCTTCATCGTGCCGGCGCTGCTCGCCAAGGAGAAGAAGTACGCGCTGGGCTTCCTGTCCGCGGCGACCCCGTTGTTCCTGCTGGGTGTGCTGATCGGCTACTTCATCATGCCGCAGGGCATCTCGGTGCTGCTGGCGTTCACCCCGTCCAGCGTGCCGGTGACCAACCTCATCGACGTGCAGGCGTTCCTCGAACTCATGCTGCGGCTGATGATCGTGTTCGGCCTGGGCTTCCTGATCCCGGTGTTCGTCGTGGGACTCAACATGGTCGGCGTGCTGAAGGCGAAGCAGCTCGCCAAGGTACGCACGTACGTGATCTTCGGCATCTTCGTGTTCGGTGCGGCAGCCACCCCGTCCACCGACCCGTTCTCGATGTTGGCGCTCGCGATTCCCATGACAGTGCTGTACCTGGGCGCCGAGGTGATCTGCCGGGTGAACGACCGGCGCAAGGCCAGGGCCGAGCTGGTTCCGGCGGGGGCCTGAGTTGGCGCTCCGCTACGACGGGCCCACCCTCACGCTGGTGGTGAACCCCGCAGCCGGCCGTGGCCGCGCCCGTCGCCTGCTGCCGCTGCTCACCGCAGGACTGGTCGCCGGGCTGCCGGACGCCAACCTGCACGTCCACCAGACCACGTCCTTCAGCGATGCCCGGCTGCGCTGCATCGAGGCGGTCGAGCGGGCGCGTCCCGCCGTCGAGGGGCACCGTCGCGACGCCCTGATCGTCATGGGCGGGGACGGCATGATGCACCTCGGCCTGAACGCCGCCGCGGGCACCGGGGTGCCGCTCGGCCTGGTCGCCGCCGGCCGCGGCAACGACTTCTGTCGCGGGATCGGCGTGCCGAACGACCTGCCGGGCGCGATCCGCACCATCGTCGCGGGGCACACCCTGCGGATGGACCTGCTCGAGGCCACCGGGCGCCTCAGCGACGGCGCCGAACGGCGCTGGGTGGGCTCGATCGTCAGCACCGGCTTCGACGCCCGGGTGAACTACCGCACCAACCACCTCCGCTGGAACTTCGGCCAACTCAGCTACACATGGTCGGCGCTGGCCGAACTGAGCCGGTTCGAGCCGTTGCCGTACCGGCTCGTGATCGACGGCGAGCCACGCGAGCAGACCGCGATGTTCGTCGCGGTCGGCAACGCGGGGGTGTTCGGGGGCGGCATGCGCGCCTGCCCGGACGCCGACGTCACCGACGGCCTGCTCGACATCACCGTGATCAACCCGGTCAGCCGGTTCACGCTGCTGCGGCTGCTGCCGCGGATGTTCGACGGCGGCTTCGTCCATGACCCGGCGGTCGAGCGGCTGCGCGCTCGCGAGGTGCTCGTGGACGGCGACGGCCTCTTCGGCATGGCGGACGGCGAGGAACTGGGTGCGGTGCCGCTGCGCCTGCGGGCGGTCCCGGACATGCTCAGCGTCTTCGTCCCGGCCGCGGTGGCGACGGCCGGGTAAGTTGCCGGTGTGGACGTCCTCACCGCCTTCCGCGCGCAGTACCCGTTCGCGCTCGACGACTACCAGGTGACCGCGTGCGAGCACGTCGCGGCAGGCAGCGGCGTGCTGGTGGCGGCGCCGACCGGCGCGGGCAAGACGGTGGTGGGGGAGTTCGCGGTGTTCCTCGCCCTGCAGGGCGGGCGCAAGTGCTTCTACACCACGCCGATCAAGGCGCTCAGCAATCAGAAGTACCACGACCTGTGCGAGCGGCACGGCGAGGCGGCGGTCGGTCTGCTCACCGGCGACACCAGCATCAACGGCGACGCGCCGGTGGTGGTGATGACCACCGAGGTGCTGCGCAACATGATCTACGCCGGCTCCCCGACGCTGGCGAACCTCGGCTTCGTGGTGATGGACGAGGTGCACTACCTCGCCGACCGGTTCCGCGGCGCGGTCTGGGAGGAGGTGATCATCTCCCTCGCCGACTCCGTCCAGCTGGTGGCGCTCTCGGCGACCGTCAGCAACGCGGAGGAGTTCGGCGACTGGCTGTCGGAGGTGCGCGGCGGCGTGGAGGTGGTGGTCACCGAGCGCAGGCCGGTGCCGCTGTACCAGCACGTGATGGTCGGCCGACGGCTGCTCGAACTGTTCGCCGGCGAGGACGTGAACCCCGAACTCGTGCGGCTGGCGAAGGAGGAGTCGCGCGGGCAGCGCGACGACAGCCGGCGACCACGCGGTCGCTCCGGCAACGGCCGGCGGAACCCCGCCTACGGCTCGGGACGGTACGGCGGCGCGGCGGCCAGACAGCGGATGGAGGCCAGCCGGCACCTGGTGCCGCGGCGGGACGCGACGATCGAACGGCTGTCGGCGGAAGGACTGCTGCCCGCGATCTACTTCATCTTCTCCCGGCAGGGCTGTGACACGGCGGTCGGCCAGCTCGCCAACTCCGGCCTGCGGCTGACCACGGGCGCCGAGCGCCGGGCGCTGGCCGAGATCGCTGCGCGGCACACTGCGGGACTGAGCCCGTCCGACCTGGCCGCCCTGGAGTACGACCGGTTCCTCGCGGCGTTCACCGACGGCATCGCCGCCCACCACGCGGGCCTGCTGCCGGCGTTCAAGGAGATGGTCGAGGAGGCGTTCGGCGCCGGCCTGGTGAAGGTCGTGTTCGCCACCGAGACCCTCGCCCTCGGCATCAACATGCCGGCCCGGAGCGTCGTACTCGAGAAGCTCGTGAAGTACAACGGCGAGACGCATGCCGACATCACCGCCGGCGAGTACACCCAGCTCACCGGACGTGCGGGTCGTCGCGGCATCGACGTCGAGGGCCATGCGGTCGTCTGCTGGCAGCCCGGCCTGGACCCGCGGGCGGTGGCCGGCCTGGCGTCGCGCCGCACCTACCCGCTGCGCTCGTCCTTCCAGCCGACCTACAACATGGCGGTCAACCTGGTCGCCACCGTGGGCCGCGAACGCGCCCGCGGGCTGCTGGAGCAGTCGTTCGCGCAGTACCAGTCCGACCGGTCGGTGGTCGGGCTGGCCCACACGATCGCCGCCAACCGGACCCGGATCGCGGACGACTGGGCGAGCGCCGACTGTGAGCTCGGCGACGCCCGGGAGTACTTCCGGCTGCGCGCGCGGATCTCCGCGGTGGAGGCCGAGGCCGCGCGGGGCCGGCGGGCCGACCGGAGGGCCGAGGCCATCGAGATGCTCCGCGCGCTCCGGGCCGGCGATGTGATCGACGTCCCGAACAAGCGGCATCGCGGATGGGCCGTGGTGGTCGATCCCGGGCTGGGTGGCGACGGGCCGGCGCCGACGGTGATGACGGCCGACCGGCAGGTGCGGCGGCTGACGGCGGCCGACTTCCCGTCCCCGCCGGTGGTGACCGCGCGGATCAAGGTGCCCAAGCACTTCGACCTGCGTTCGGCCGCGTCCCGGCGCAACCTGGCCGCTGCGCTGCTGTCGCGGATCCAGCACGGGCCGCTGGAGCTGCCGGAGTTCATCGACGCGCCGGACGCCGACGCGATGGCCCGGATCGCCGAGCTGCGCGCGGAACTGCGGCAGCACCCCGTCCACCGCTGTCCGGACCGCGAGGTGCACGCGCGGTACGCGGAGGCGGCGCTGCGCCTGGAGCGCGACACCGAGTCCGTACAGCGGCAGGCGGACCGGCGGACCAACACGATCGCGGTGCGGTTCGACCGGGTCTGCGCGGTGCTCGAGTCGATGGGCTACCTGAGCCCGGACGGCGGCGAGCGGGTCACCGAACCCGGCCGGATGCTGGCCCGGATCTACTCCGAGCTCGACCTGGTCACCGCGGAAGCCGTCCGGGACGGGGTGTTCGACGGGCTGAGCGCGCCCCAGCTGGCCGCGGTGGTGTCGAGCCTCGTCTACGAGGCCCGCGGCGACCGGCGCAACCCGGCCCGGATGCCCGACCGGCGCTCCGAGGACGCCCAGATCCGGCTGCGGAA
>DAINOM010000139.1:0-9499 GCA_036735445.1 Propionicimonas sp. | reverse complement strand
GGAACCTCTCGATGGAGGGCCGGATGACGATCTGCAACATGAGCATCGAGTGGGGCGCCAAGGCCGGCATGATGGCGCCGGACGAGACGACCTTCGCCTACCTGAAGGGTCGTCCGCACGCGCCGCAGGACGCCGACTGGGACGCCGCCGTCGAGTACTGGAAGACCCTCTACACCGACTCCGACGCGGTGTTCGACCGCGAGGTCGACATCGACGCCGCCACCCTGACCCCGTTCGTCACCTGGGGTACCAACCCCGGCCAGGGCGTGCCGCTCGGCGCCGCGGTGCCGGCGCCGGACGACTTCACCGACCCGGTCGACCGGGCCGCGGCGGAGCGGGCGCTGACCTACATGGACCTGAGGGCCGGCACGCCGATGCGGGAGATCAGGGTGGACACGGTCTTCCTCGGCTCCTGCACCAACGGCCGGATCGAGGACCTGCGGCTGGCCGCGTCCGTGCTGCAGGGACGCAGGATCGCCGACGGCGTGCGGATGCTGGTCGTCCCCGGGTCCGCGCGGGTCCGGCTGCAGGCCGAGCAGGAGGGCCTGGACAAGGTGTTCCTCGACTTCGGCGCGGAGTGGCGGGCGGCCGGCTGTTCGATGTGCCTGGGCATGAACCCGGACCAGCTGGCCCCGGGCGAGCGCTCCGCGTCCACCTCGAACCGCAACTTCGAGGGCCGTCAGGGCAAGGGCGGACGGACCCACCTGGTCTCGCCGCCGGTGGCCGCCGCGACCGCGATCCGCGGCACCCTGAGCTCCCCGGCCGACCTGTAAGGAAGCAGCAATGGACAAGTTCAGCACCCACACCGGCGTCGCCGTCCCGCTGCGGCGCAGCAACGTCGACACCGACCAGATCATCCCGGCGGTCTACCTGAAGCGGGTCACCCGCACCGGCTTCGAGGACGGCCTGTTCGCGGCCTGGCGCGGCGATTCCGACTTCGTGCTCAACCGGGCCCCGTACGCGTCCGGTTCGATCCTGGTCGCCGGACCCGACTTCGGCACCGGTTCGTCCCGTGAGCACGCGGTCTGGGCGCTGCAGAACTACGGCTTCACGGTCGTGATCGGCTCCCGCTTCGGGGACATCTTCCGCAGCAACTCGGGCAAGGCCGGCCTGGTCATCGCCACCGTCGACCAGGACGTCGTCGAGAAGCTCTGGGAGATCGCCGAGAGCGAGCCCGGCATCACCTTCACCGTCGACCTGCACCACCGCACGATCGAGGCGGCCGACAACGTCTTCGAGTTCACCATCGACGACTACACCCGCCACCGCCTGCTGGAGGGCTTGGACGACATCGGCCTCACCCTCACGCACGCGGACGAGATCGCCGCCTACGAAGCCCGCCGTCCGGCCTGGCTCCCGCGCACCCTCCCCGCCAGGACCGCCGGCTGAACGACAAGGGGACGGGTCCCGTTCCGTTCACTTTCCGCCAACCGCAAGAACCGGGGACGGTTCTCTTCTCGGTCCACCCAGCAGGCTGGACCGAGAAGAGAACCGTCCCCAGCTCTGTTCGTGTGCCATGATCCCGGCGTGACGTCTTCGCCTGCGCGTGTTCTCGTGCCGCTGCGGGTCGCCAACCCGACACCCGTCCAGCCGGTCTACCGGCGACTGGCCCGGTTCGGCGGGTGGCTGCTGCGACTGCTCACCGACCAGGACTGGGACGACGCCGCGCACCTGCCGCGCACCGGTGGCGTGATCGTGGTCAGCAACCACATCTCCAACTTCGATCCACCGGCGCTGTGCCACTACCTCGTCTGGCACGGACGGTGGCCACGGGCGCTGGGCAAGTCCGACCTGTGGAAGGTGCCGGTGATCGGCTGGCTGGCGCGGCACACCGGGCAGATCCCCGTGGAGCGCGGCACCGACCGGGCGTCCGACGCGCTCGTGCACGCCCGGGAGGCGCTGGACGCGGGGGAGTGCATCGTGATCTACCCCGAGGGGACGATCACCGCCGACCCGGACACCTGGCCGATGACAGCCCGTCCCGGCGCCGCGCGGCTCGCACTGTCCAGCGGTTGCCCGGTCGTCCCGGTCGGCCAGTGGGGCGCCAACTTCGTGATGCCCGGCAAGAAGCCGGTCTGGCCGCGGTTCCGGCCCCGGCGCACGATGAGGTTCCGGACGGGCGCGCCGGTGGACCTCTCCGACCTCGCCGGACGGCAGGACGCCGAAGCGGTGGCCGCCGCCGGCGCCCGGATCACGGCCGCGGTCACCGAACTGGTGGCACAGCTGCGGGGCATCGAGGCTCCCGCCGACATCTACGACATCAGGGTGGGACGACGGGTCGAGAGGGCGTCCGGCCGCTGATCCTCGTGGTTCGTGCCTCATGACCCGTCCCGACTCCCCTAAGGTGAGCAGGTGACCAACCACCCCAGAGCCCGCCTGGTCCTGATCTTCGGCGGGGTGAGCTCCGAGCACGAGATCAGCTGCCTCACCGCGGGAGGGGTGGCCCGGGCCATCGACGCCGAGCGGTTCGACGTGGTCGGCGTCGGGATCACGGACGCGGGCCGCTGGGTGCGGATCCCGCAGGCGGAACTGACCAGCTACGAAGTCGTGGACGGGCGGCTGCCGCGCGTCGCGTCCGACCGTCCCGAAGCCGTGCTCCTGCGCGGGCCGGACGGTCCGCAGGTGGCCACCCGCGACGGCGACAGCCTGGTCGACGTGGCCGACGTCGATGTCGCCTTCGCCCTGCTGCACGGCCCGTGGGGCGAGGACGGCACGATCCAGGGCCTGTTCGAGATGCTCGGCGTCCGCTACGTCGGCGCCGGCGTCGCCTCCAGCGCGATCGGCATGGACAAGGACCTGATGAAGCGCGCCATGGCCGCGGCCGGGCTGCCGGTCGGACCGTGGGTGGCGATCACCCCCGCGCAGTGGCGCGACGACGCCGCCGGGTGCCTCGAGCGGGTCGACCAGCTCGCCTACCCGGTGTTCGTGAAGCCGGCCCGCGGCGGTTCGAGCATCGGCATCGCGCGGGTCGACGACCCGTCGGGGCTCAAGGCCGCGATCGTCGAGGCGCAGCGGTTCGACCCGAAGATCGTCGTCGAGCAGGGTTTCGTCGGTGCCCGCGAGGTCGAGGTCGCGGTGCTGCAGGACCTCGCCGGCCCGCCGCGGGCGTCGTTGCCCGGCGAGATCGTGATGCACACCGACGACCGGGTCTACGACTTCCGGGCGAAGTACCTGCCGGAGGAGCAGGTGACGTTGCAGGTTCCGGCGGAGCTTGCCGACGACCTGCGCGTGCGGGTGCAGGATCTCGCCGCCCGCACGTTCGCCGCGATGGACGTGGAGGGCCTCGCCAGGGTCGACCTGTTCGTCACCCCCGAGGGCGTGCCGTACGTCAACGAGCTGAACACGATGCCCGGCTTCACGCGCACCTCGATGTTCCCGATGATGTGGGCGGCGAGCGGGCTGGACTACCCCGAACTGATCGCGACGCTCGTCGACCTCGCGCTGCGGCGGCCGATGGGGCTGCGGTGACGCTCGGCGAGCTGGGCGAGTTCGCCCTGATCGAGCGGATCACCGCCGGGCTGGGCGCGTCCGGACCGGTCGTGCTCGGGGTCGGCGACGACTGCGCGGTGCTGCGGCTCGCCGGTGACCTGGCCGTGTCGACGGACACCATGGTCGAGGACGTGCACTTCCGCCGCGACTGGTCCAGCGCGCACGACGTGGGCCGCAAGGCGGTCGCGTCCTGCGTCTCGGACGCGGAGGCGATGGGTGCCGCACCGGTCGGACTGGTGGTCAGCCTCGCCGCACCCGCGTCCACGCCCGTGGAATGGGTGGAGGAGTTCGCCGCCGGTGTGCGGGAGGAGTGCGCGAACGTCGGCGTCCAGCTGGTCGGCGGTGACACCACCGCGGCCGCGCAGATCGTGATCACCGCCACCGTGCTCGCCGACCTGGGCGGGCTGGCGCCGCTGACCCGCGGCGGTGCCCGTCCGGGCCAGGTGCTGGCGATGGCCGGACGGCTCGGCTGGGCCGCGGCCGGCGTCGCCGTGCTGGGTCGCGGCTTCCGCTCGCCGCGGGCCGTCGTGGTGGCGCACCGGGTGCCCGAGCCGCCCTACGGCGAGGGCCGGGTGGCCGCCGAAGCGGGAGCGTCCGCGCTGATCGACATCTCGGACGGCCTGCTGGCCGACCTGGGGCACATGGCGCGCGCGTCCGGTGCGGTGCTGGACGTGGACACGTCCACCCTCGAGGTGGCCGAGCCCCAGAAGGCCGTCGCGGCGGCCATCGGTGGTGGTGACCCCCTGGTGTTCCAGCTCACCGGCGGCGAGGACCACGCCCTGGTCGGCGCCTTCGACCCCGACCACGTGCCCGCCAACTGGCGCGTGATCGGACGGGTGGTCGCCGGCGACCCGCAGGTGCTGGTCGACGGCAAGCCCTGGGACGGCCCGTCCGCCGGCTGGCAGCACTTCACCCCCTGAACGGAAAGGGACCCGTCCCCTTGCCGTTCAGGCGGGTCTCCCGATCCGGACGGCGTGGGGGCTCGGCATTGTCGGATCCATCGCCTACCCTTCGTTCCATGGCGACCCGCGCGTCTTCCCCTTCGCGGAGCCGCAGCAGCGCGTCCTCGCGCACTAGCGCCTCCAGAAGCACCGGAAGCAAGAAGACCCAGACCCGCAAGCCCGCGGCCAACCAGCCGTCCGGGTTCAGCCGCATGATGTCCGGGATCGGCCGCGGTCTCGCCGCGACGTGGCGCGGACTGGCGACCATGATCGGCTCGGCGGCCCGCGCGATCCCGCCGGCCGTCCGCGATCTCGAGCCCGAGCACCGCCACGACCGCAGCGGGCTCTTCCTGCTCCTGCTCGGCCTGCTGGTCGCCGGCGAGTTCTGGGTCGGCCTGCCCGGCGCGGCCGGCAACTGGGTGCAGCTGGCCGTGACCACGCTGTTCGGCTCGTTCTCCTACGTGGTGCCCGTGCTCTGCTTCGCCATGGCCTGGCGCACCCTGCGCCACCCGGGGCGCCACGGTTCGGCCGGTCGCCAGGCGGTCGGCTGGATGGCGGCACTGTTCGGCATCCTCGGCCTCGTGCACGTCGCGAAGGGACTGCCCCGGGGCGCGCATCCCGACCTGGTCCGCGAGGCCGGCGGCTTCCTCGGCTTCATCAGCTCCTCGCTCACGGTCGACCTGCTCACCGTCTGGCTGGCGGTCCCGATCCTGGTGGTGCTCACCGTGTTCGGCGTGCTGGTGGTCGCCGGCGTCCCGATGAGCGAGCTGGGGGAGCGGTTCAGCGCGCTCCGCGAGCGCCTGCGCCGTCCGGAGAAGCCGGAGATCGAGTACGGCGCGGAGCACCGCGCCTACGACACGCCGCTGGTGGACGAGCCGGAGTCCGATCCCGACCCGGACGAGCAGCTCACCGTCGCGCTGGCGAGCACCCCGAAGCCGGTCGCCCGGCCGACCCAGCCGCCGCTGGAGGTGCCGGTGATGTCGTCCGGTCCGCTGCGCGCCGAGCAGCCGCCGATCTCCGGCGACATCGTCTACACGCTGCCCGATCCGTCCGTGCTGAAGGCGGGGACGGTGCCCAAGGCCCGCAGCCAGGCCAACGATGCGATCGTGCAGAGCCTCACCGAGGTGCTGCGGCAGTTCGAGATCGACGCCACGGTCACCGGATACACCCGCGGCCCGACGGTCACCCGCTACGAGGTGGAACTCGGCAACGCCGTGAAGGTCGAGAAGGTCACCGCGCTCGGCAAGAACATCGCCTACGCGGTCGCGTCCGCCGACGTCCGGATCCTGTCGCCGATCCCCGGCAAGTCCGCGATCGGCATCGAGATCCCCAACGCCGACAAGGAGATCGTCTCCCTCGGGGACGTGCTGCGCTCCAACCGCGCCCGCAACGACCACCACCCGATGACGGTCGGTCTCGGCAAGGACGTCGAGGGCGGCTACGTCGTGGCGAACATGGCCAAGATGCCGCACCTGCTGGTGGCCGGCGCGACCGGCTCGGGCAAGTCCAGCTTCGTGAACTCGATGATCACGTCGATCCTGATGCGGGCCACGCCGGACGAGGTGCGGCTGCTGCTGGTCGACCCCAAGCGGGTGGAGCTCACCCACTACGAGGGCATTCCGCACCTGGTCACTCCGATCGACCTGGCCGCGTTCGGCTTCCGGCACGTGGACGACTTCAACAAGGCCGTCCGCGCCAACCAGGTGAAGCTGCCGCCCGGATCGGAGCGCATCCTCGCGCCGTACCCGTACCTGTTGGTGATCGTGGACGAGCTCGCCGACCTGATGATGGTCGCCCCACGTGACGTGGAGGACTCGATCGTCCGGATCACCCAGCTCGCGCGCGCCGCAGGCATCCACCTCGTGCTGGCCACCCAGCGGCCGTCCACCGACGTGGTCACCGGCCTGATCAAGGCCAACGTGCCCTCGCGGCTGGCGTTCGCGACCTCGTCCATGACCGACTCCCGCGTGATCCTGGACACCCCCGGCGCGGAGAAGCTGGTCGGCCAGGGCGACGGCCTGTTCCTGCCGATGGGGCAGAGCAAGCCGCTGCGCGTGCAGGGTGCCTGGGTGACCGAGGCCGAGATCCGGTCCGTGGTCAAGCAGGTCTCCGAGCAACTCGGCCCGCAGTACCGCGAGGACGTGGCTGCGCCCACCGACTCCGGGAGGGCCGTCGCCGAGGACATCGGCGACGACCTGGAGCTGGTCCTGGAGGCCGCCCAGCTGGTGGTGAACCTGCAGCTGGGCTCCACCTCGATGCTGCAGCGCAAGCTGCGCGTGGGCTTCGCCAAGGCCGGGCGGCTGATGGACATCCTCGAGACCAGGGGAGTGGTCGGCCCGTCCGAGGGTTCGAAGCCGCGCGAGGTGCTGGTCAAGCCGGACGACCTGGACGAGGTGCTGGAGGCCCTGCGCGCAGGGTGAGGTAGCGTGGCTCGGGTGAGCCCGACGCCCGTGCACCTGATCAGCCTCGGCTGCGCCCGGAACGAAGTCGACTCCGAGGAGCTGGCCGGACGCCTGGCCGCCGGCGGCTTCACCCTCGTCGACGACCCGGACGACGCCGCGGCCATCGTGGTGAACACGTGCGGCTTCATCGACGCCGCGAAGAAGGACTCCATCGACACCCTGCTCGACGCCGCGGACCACAAGGCCAACGGCCGGACGCGGGCGGTCGTGGCCGTGGGCTGCCTCGCCGAGCGCTATGGACGCGAGCTGGCCGACTCCCTGCCCGAGGCCGACGCCGTGCTGGGTTTCGACGCCTACCCCGACATCGCGGCCAAGCTGGAGTGGATCCTCGCCGGCGGGCACGTCGAGGCCCACGCGCCGCGCGACCGCCGCAGCCTGTTGCCCGTGACCCCGGTCGCCCGGCCCGCGCATGCGGCGGAGGTCACCGTTCCCGGGCACGGCTGGATCCCGCGCTACCGGCTGACCCGGGGAGCGTCCGCCCCGCTGAAGATCGCATCCGGGTGTGACCGCCGGTGCGCGTTCTGCGCGATCCCCGCCTTCCGCGGCTCCTACCTCTCCCGGCCGGTGGACGAGGTGGTGGCCGACGCCCGCTGGCTGGTCGCCAACGGCGTCCGCGAGGTCGTGCTGGTCAGCGAGAACTCGAGCGCCTACGGCAAGGACCTCGGCACGAACCTGGAGCGCTTGCTCGTCGGCCTCGACCAGGTCGACGGCCTGGACTGGATCCGCGTCTCCTACCTGCAGCCGGCCGAGGTCCGTCCGACCCTGCTGGAGGCCATGCTGGGGCTGCCGCGGGTCGTGCCCTACTTCGACCTGCCCTTCCAGCACGCGTCCGCCCCCGTGCTGCGCCGGATGCGCCGCTTCGGGGACGCCGGCTCCTTCCTCGACCTGATCGGACGGATCCGCGCCGTCCGCCCCAACGCGGGCATCCGGAGCAATGTGATCACCGGCTTCCCCGGCGAGACCGAGGCCGACGTCGCGGTGCTGGCCGATTTCCTGTCCGACGCCAGGCTCGACGCCGTCGGCGTGTTCGGCTACTCCGACGAGGAGGGCACCGAGGGCGCGACGTTGCCGGACAAGGTCGCTCCCGAACTGATCGACGAGCGGGTGGACCGGCTGGCCACCCTCGTCGATGAGGTCTCCGCGCAGCGTGCCGCCGACCGGCTGGGCGAGCGGACGCGGGTGCTGGTCGAGACCGTCGCGGACGGGTCCGTCTCGGGACGATCGCTGCACCAGGGGCCGGAGACGGACGGTAGTACTACGCTCGATCCAAAAGGTCACGATCTGGTCACGGGCGACGTCGTCTGGGGTAAGGTCGCGGCGTCGGACGGGGTGGATCTCGTCGTGGAGCTGGAGGGGCGATGACGCAATCCGCGCAGCGTGCCGGTGTGACGGTGCCGGCCTGGCTGCCGAACGCCCTCACGGTGCTCCGGCTTGTCCTCGTCCCCGTGTTCGTGGTGCTGCTGTTCCTGCACCCGGCCGACTTCGGCTGGCGGATGGCCGCGACGGTCGCCTTCGGTGTCGCGATCCTCACCGACCTGTTCGACGGCCGGATCGCGCGGCGCTACGACCTGGTCAGCGACTTCGGCAAGATCTGGGACCCGATCGCCGACAAGGCGCTGACCGGTGCGGCTTTCATCTCGCTGAGCATCCTGAACGAGCTGCCGTGGTGGGTGACCGTGGTCATCCTGATCCGCGAGTGGGGGATCACCTGGATGCGGGTGCAGATGCTCAAGTACGAGGTGATGGCGGCCGCGGCGGGTGGCAAGTTGAAGACCCTGCTGCAGTCGATCGCGCTGCTGATGTTCCTGCCGTACCCGATGCCGAAGGTCCAGGAGATCCTGCCGTTCTGGTTCGTGCTGTCGTGGCTGGTGATGGGCGCGGCGTTCGTCCTCACGGTGGTCACCGGACTGATGTACGTCCGCGACGCGCTCCGGCTGCGGGCGGCGGCGCTCGCCAAGGGCAAGGATGACGCTCGCTGATCCGCGGGCGGTCGCGGTCGTCCAGGCGCTGGCCGAGCGCGGTCAGACGCTGGCCACGGCGGAGTCCCTCACCGGTGGGCTGATCGGCGCGGCGGTCACGTCCGTCCCGGGTGCGTCGGCGGTGTACCTCGGCGGACTGATCACCTATGCCACGGACCTCAAGGCGCGGCTCGGGGGAGTGCCCACCGACCTGCTGGCCGCGAACGGACCGGTGTCCGCGCAGACCGCCGCCGCCATGGCGGCCGGAGTACGGCGGGCGACCGGCGCCGACTGGGGTGTGGCCGCGACCGGTGTGGCCGGCCCGGACCCGCAGGACGGCCACGCGCCCGGTGAGGTGTGGCTGGGCCTCGCCCAGCCCGGCGGCGCGGTGCGCACGCTGCGGGTGGACGCGGCCGGCGACCGGCAGGCCGTCCGCTCGGCGGCCGTGGCGGCAGCGCTGGGCCTGCTCGAGGACGCGCTCACCGCGGAGTCGTGATCCGCGGGGAACAACCCGCGTCAGCGTGGCGTTGTACCACCCGCGGGGAAGGACCCGGCAGGACAGGTAGAGTCGAACCCATGATCCAGGAAGTGCGCGAGCGCCCGCTGCTGATGCGGGAGCTGCTCGGCGAGTCGCTGCGTGAGCTGCGCA
>DAINOM010000138.1:0-9582 GCA_036735445.1 Propionicimonas sp. | reverse complement strand
TGGGTCTCGGGTGTTGCCGGTGGGTGAGTTGAACGCGCTGGTGGTGCGGTAGGTGGCGCGTGCGCCCTTCGTGACGGTCGCAGAGCGACCTCCTCAGGGACCGGTGAAGACCGCTGGGTGCCACTCAGTCGGGCCGCCGGAGCGCATCGTCCGGCTCGATCCGTCCCAGGCGGACGACGCGAGGCGCGGCGCCGGCCATCAGGACCACGGGCGCGCCGACGATGATTCCGACCACCCAGAGCCACGGCGGCCAGGCCACCCCTGGCGGCAAGGGGATCCCCAGGACGGTAGTGGACTGCAGCGCGAGCGATGTGCCGACGCTGAGCAACGTTCCCAGCGCCGCAGCGGCCACCCCCACGATGCCTCCGACGATGGCCAGTTCGGTGGTGTAGCTGGCCAGGATCCGGCCAGGCGACCACCCGAGGGACGCGAGCACGCCCACGTCCCAGCGGCGCAGGTTCGACCACGTGCCGGCGATGGTCACCCCGATGCCGATCCCGAAGCCGGCGAGCGCGACCGCCAGGATCAGGTTCGCCTGCTGCAGCAGGCCGAGCGCACGCGGCAGCGCGGTCTCGCTGCCGCCACGGCTGACGAAGTACCCGGCAGTGGTGAGCTCCTGCGCCAGCCGGTTGGCGTCGGCGACCGAGGCAGCCTTGATCCAGCAGGACTCGAAGCTGAAGTCGGCAGACAGCCGTCCGCCCGGGAGACCGGCCAGCGCCGACAGCAGGCGCCGGAAGTCGCCATCCGAGAGGTACATGGCCGAGTCGCCGGCGCGTTTCGGGCCGCTGTTGTCGAACACGCCCACCACCCGCAGCGGCATGGTCGCGCCCATGCCATGGTCCTTGCCGGTCGCCACGGTGTACTCCAGTTTGATCTTCGCCCCGACGAGCGGCGCGAGGCTGACCCCGAGGTAGGTGTTCGGAAGGACGACCTCCCCCGGCGCAAGCGCGGGTTCGCCTCCACTGTTGTCGCTGCGGATCAGCGGGGGCTGCGACCAGATGAACCGCGGCATCGCCCAGAACGCGCCGGCGAACGCCTGGTCGGCTGCCGCCGACGCATCAGTCCCGCCGCCCTCCACGTAGGTCAGGGAGCCGCCGACGCTGCCGCCGCCGATCGCGGCGTCCACGCCAGGGAGCTTGGCGATGCTGGCGATCGCGGCCTCGGTGAGCGGTTTCGGGATCCCGGACGGCGCCACGCTGAGCAACTCCAGGGTGGTGAGGCCGGACGCCGTGTCGAGTTCGTGGGCATCGGCCGCGATCGACGCTCCTGCGACAGCGCCCGAGGTCACCAGCAGTGCGGTTCCCACCGCCATCGCGATCAGCAGCGCCCGGAAGCGGGTCAGGGTCTGGCGGGTGTTCGCCCTCAGCAGGCTCGCGTTGATCATGCGGCGGTTCCGGTCAGGCTGAGGGTGGCGGAGGCAACCTGCGCCGTCCGGTCGTCATGGGACACGACCACCACGGCGACACCCTGCCGGGCGGACTTCACCAGCAGGTCCATCACAGTCTCCGCGTTGCGGTCGTCCAGTCCGGCGACGGGCTCGTCGGCGAGCAGGATCGGAGTGCACCGGGCTGCCGCACGGGCGATCGCCACCCGCTCCTGTTCGCCTCCAGACAGCAGGCCCGCCAGTTGGGTCGCCTTGTCGGCCAGTCCGACGGCGCCCAGCCGGGCAGCAGCGTCGTCCCGGGATCCGGTGGGCATGCCGACGACGATGTTGTCCAGTGCATTCAGGTGTGCGAACAGGTTGCCGCGCTGAAAGATGGTGCTCACCTCGCTTCTGCGTGCCAGCGTGCGAGCGGCGCGCTTCGCGTGAATCATCTCCACGCCGTCGATCCGGTAGCTGCCGGAGTCGGCGTCGGTGAGCAGGCCGAGCACATTCAACAGAGTCGACTTGCCCGAGCCCGACGGACCCGAAACCCACAGGAGTTCGCCGCGCGCGACCGAGAAGCTCAGCCCGTTGATGATGGGAGAACGTGCCCCGGGATACGACTTGACCAGGTCTTGCACGTGGATCATTCTTTTGCCCCGAATCCGGAGAAGACGGCAGCGACGGTGACCTGCAGTGAGCAGGGCGACGCCTTTTCGATGTTGAACCTGTACAACTGCTCAACCCTCACGCCGTCAAGGTCGCACCCGCCCAACGCGGCATCCAGCGCTTGGGAGATCGCCTGCCGTTGGGCCTCGCTGACCTCGAGTCCGGCACCGTTGAGCGCGTCGAGCCCGGCCAGGTAGGACACCACCGGCTCGGCGGGATGCTCTGCTTCTGCCAGTGCGTCCTGTCGGACCTTCCTGAAGTGCTTCAGCACCTCGTCCTGATTGGTGAACGCCCAACTGCCGCCGACGGCGAGCCGGGCGTGATACACGGATTCCGCGTCTCGGGCCTCGAACAGTTCCAGCTTCGCGGTTGGTCCTTCAATGCCCATCGCGCCGAAGGTTGCACCGACCTCTGGGAACTCCTTTACCGACGACTCTCCGAGCTGTGCGTCGTTGTAGTGTCTGTAGATCGCGGTGATCTCGGACTCGTAGCGCTTCCACGCGGTTGTGTCCACGGCTTTCAGGATGGCCAACGCGCGCAGGCGCTTGACCCTTTCGTCCGAAGGGATCACGGCAAGCCGGCGAACAAGCTCTGCCGAGGTGATCGCCGAATCGGGACCCGGGAAGAGCTTGGGCGCCAGTTGAAGCACCTCGAACGTCGCGTCGATCGTTCCGGAGAAGCGGGCCGTTCGGAGCAGGTCGTCAGCCTTGGTGCGCCGCCGTTCCACGTCCGTGGTCAGTTCGGCGGCGAGTTCGGTGGCGCCGCGCGCCCGCAGGATCGCCAGAGCCCCGGCCAGGCTGAGGTCGTCGGAGTACTCCACCGCGGCCCTGGTGACTGCCCGGTCGTCGATGGCCGAAGGTGTCGAGCACAACTCCGGGCGGGGCCCGCATCGCATGGTCCAACCCCACAGTTCGGTGAGGTCGTCAGGATCGCGCAACTCCTGAGGTGCCGGTGCTGGTCGCGTCGCGGCCGTGCTGGGCAGGCCGAGGAGGTCCTCGATCTGGTCGGCGCGCCACATGACGTAGGGCCCGACGTGACCTGCGGACGCGAGACTCACAACCTGTCGTCCACTGGCGATCAGTTGGTCCCCGGGCGTGCCTCCGGCGACCTGCGCACTCGCCCAAGCGAAGAAGGTCGGGATGTCGGCGCTAGGGTCGCCATTTCGCTTCGGTTCCGCCGTGCGCGCACACGTTGCGCCGTCGCTGCCGAACACGGTGGCCATCGCCCAGCTGAACCAGGCCTTGCCGACCTTGTCTCGCTCGTCCGCGCGACAGGTACGTGCGACCACAGCGGCCAGGTCGGACGGGTGCGATGCCGGACGGCCGAGTGCGTCATCGATCAATGCCGTCGAATACACGCTGGGCGGCGAGTCGTAGAACGTCGGATCGACGAACAGTCCCGACGAATCCCGCAGGGTGGCGAGAGCGTTCTTGCGATCACCGCCACGATCGGAGTCCGGAGGATCTCCCCCGAATACCCCGCACCCCGAGATCATCAGGGCAAGTGCCCCGAAGGTAAGGCCCACGGTCAGCGCGTGTTTCGACAAATCAGTTCACACCCTCGCGCGACGTCGACAAGAGCATCCTTGTGCCCTCGGCGTGCGACTGTCAAGGTAAAGCGGACGAGTAGTAAAGCATCAGGCGACGATCCCGGTGATCGGACTCGGCTGCCCAGACCGTGCACCCTGACGTGATCCGGCCAGTCTGGGTGTCCCAGCTGGCTCCGGTGTCACAACTGGGCTGCCCAGTGGCCAGATCACGACAACTCTGGGCATAGGGGCTGAACGCGCCGACGAAAGGCCCGCCACACGCGGTGGCCGCCGGCGATGGGATGGATGACCGGACTCGGCCACGCTGCGTCCAGTAGGTGACCGATGTGACAAGTGGGACAACCAGCGTGGCTAGATCACGACACGGTGATCACCGAGACTCAGCCAACGGTTTACCCGTTGCCGCCACGAAGGCCGAACTCCTCCCGCTAGGCCACCCGCCGGGTGGCCACCGCGACGAGCCGCTCGAGCGCCGTCCGCGCCGGTTCGGCGACGCCGTTCAGCGCCCCGACGGCTTCCGTGGCCGCCGCGTCGATCTCCCGCTCCACCGCGGCCAGCGCCCCGGAGCGGACGATCAGCTCGCGCGCCTCGGCCACCTCGGCCGGGGACAGTCCGCGTCCCAACAGCGCATCCAGACGGACGGCGTCCGCCTCCGGCAGTCCGGCCATGGCGTTCGCGATCAGCACGGTCAGCTTGCCCTCGCGCAGGTCGTCGCCAGCCGGCTTGCCGGTGACCGCCTCGTCCCCGAACACCCCCAGCACGTCGTCCCGGTACTGGAACGCACGGCCGAGCGGTGAGCCGTAGCGCGCCAGCACGTCCAGCAACTCCGGGCCACCACCGCCGAGCGCAGCGCCGAGCTGCAACGGTCGCAGCACGGTGTACCGCGCGGTCTTGAACTCCACCACCCGCCGCACCTGCGCCAGCACCGACGCCGGGTCGCGCCGCGCGTCCAGCGGCTGCCGGGTCTGCGCGGTGATGTCCAGGTACTGCCCGCCGGTCACCTCCGTGCGCACCGACGCGAGCAGTGGACGGGCCGCCGCCAGCGCGGACTCGGGAGCCCCACACTGGTCGAACAGCTCCGCCGACCACATCAGCAGCAGGTCGCCGAGCAGGATCGCGCCTGCCCTGCCGAACTCGGCCGCGCCACCCCGCCGGCCTCCGGCCGCGTGCCGTCCGGCCAGCTGGACGTGTGCCGCCGGCAGGCCGCGGCGGGTCTCCGAGCCGTCCATCACGTCGTCATGGACCAGCGCGCTCACATGCAGCAGGTCCAGGCTGGCGGCCGCCCGCACGACCCATGTGGGCACATCCGTCCCGCCGGTCGCGGCGAGGTAGCCCCAGCAGCAGAACGCCGGACGGAGCCGCTTGCCGCCGACGGTGAACGCCTCCGCCAGCCCGACGAGGTCGGACAGCTCGGGTCCGAGTTCGAGGAGCGTCCGTCCGCTGGAGTCGAGGAAGGCCGCCAACTCGGCGCCCACGGCGTCCCGCAGCGGGGCCGACAGCGGGTCGGCGGCGTCCAGGTTGACCACGGTCTGAGCCTAGACTGCCCGGCTCGTGGACGCTGGCCTAGCCTTGCGCCCATGCCTGCGCCCGGACACACCATCGCCGACCTGCTCGCCTCGCGCGACCACGCGACGATGTCGTTCGAGTTCTTCCCGCCGAAGGACGATGCCGGCCAGGCCCAGTTGCTGGACGCGATCGGCGGGCTCGACCCACTACGTCCCGACTTCGTCTCGGTCACCTACGGCGCCAGCGGCTCGACCCGCGCCCGCACGATCGACGCGACGCGGCTGATCCGCACCAGGACCAACGCCACGACGATGGGGCACCTCACCTGCGTCAGCCAGTCGGTGGCCGAGATCCGCGGTGCCGTGGCCGCGTACGCGGACGCCGGGATCACCCACATCCTCGCCGTTCGCGGCGATCCGCCCGGCGGACCGACGGCCGCGTGGGAACGGCACCCGGAAGGCCTCGACCACGCCACCGACCTCGTCCGGCTGGTGAAGGACGCCGGCGACTTCTGTGTCGGCGTGGGCGCGTTCCCCGACGGACACCCCGAGCACTTCGACTTCGACCTCGACGCCCGGGTGCTCGCCGAGAAGGAGCAGGCCGGCGCGGAGTTCGCGATCACCCAGCTCTTCTTCGACGCGGACGCCTACTTCCGGCTCGTCGAGCGGATCGACCGGCTCGGCTGCCGCCTGCCGGTCGTCGCCGGGATCATGCCGGTGACCAACGTCGGCCAGATCGAGCGGTTCGCCGCCCTGTCCGGTGCCGATCTGCCCGCCCCGGTGGTCGCCCGCCTCCGCGCGGTGGCCGACGACCCGGCCGCCGTCCGCGCGGTCGGCCTGGAGATCGCCACCGAACTGTGCGACCGCCTGCTCGCCGGCGGCGCCCCCGGCCTGCACTTCTTCACGCAGAACCGGTCGAAGGCCACCGCCGAGATCCTCGCCGCCCTGAGACAGATCCCGCCGCACCGCTCCTGAACGGAAAGGGGGACAGACCCCTTTCCGTTCACGTCTCGACAGGCTCGACGATCGGTGTGGGGCGGTCTCGACGACCGATGTGGCCGGGATGGACCGAGCAGGCTGATGAACAAAGGGGGACGGTTCTTCACTCGGTCCACCCTGAGGATGGACCGAGTGAGGAACCGTCCCCGGGCGTGGGGATCAGGACAGGGCTTCGCGCCAGGCGCCGGGGGCGCCCACGTCGATCGTGACCAGGCGCTGGGTGGGACGGGTGAGCGCGACGTAGAGGACGCGGACGCCGCCGGGCGACTCGGCGACCACTTCGTCCGGGCCGACCACCACGACGGCGTCGTACTCCAGGCCCTTGGCGTTGAGCGGGGTCACGAACGAGATCCGGTCGGCGTGCGCCTCGGCCGCGGGCAGGTCGGCCACCGCCAGCTCCGGCAGCCGGGACGGGGCCGCGATCACCCCGATCGTGCCCTCGACCAGCCCGGACAGCTCGCCGAGCACCCGATCCAGCTCACCGACCAACTGACCGTTGGCGGCTGCCAGCAGCTGCGGCTCCACCCCGGTGGAGCGGACGGCGGCCGGCAGGTCGGCCTGCGGAAAGGCGCGGCGCACCACCCGTGAGGCCAGCTCGAACACCTCCGCCGGGCTGCGGTAGTTGGTGGACAGCCGGAAGTCCCGGTGCGGCGCGGAACCGATCAGCTCCTGCAGCGCCTGCTCCGACTCGGCCACGTCGGGCCAGCTGCTCTGCGCGGGGTCGCCGACGATCGTCCAGCTCGCCTGGCTGCCGCGGCGGCGCAGCATCCGCCACTGCATGGGGCTGAGGTCCTGCGCCTCGTCGATCAGCAGGTGCGCGAAGGTGTCGTGCGGGTCCGCGTTCGGGTCGGTCTCGCGCACGTCCCGCAGCCGGTCCGCCGTGGTTACGACCTCGGTGATCTCGGTGCCGTCGGGCAGGAACAGCATCGGCTCGTCCGCCTCGTCGGACTCGACCGGGCCCAGCATCGCCACCAGCTCGTCCAGCAGCGCCGCGTCGGCGACCGACCAGTCCTCGAAGGCGTAGGACGCGGCCAGCTCCGCCTGCTCGGCGCCGTCCAGGATGCCCTCGCCGACCCGCGCCACCACCTGCGGCGACGCCAGCCGCCGCAGCACATCGGGGGCGGTGAGGTCCGGCCACCACGACTGCAGGAACATCCGGTAGGCGGCGGAGTCGGTGACCAGCTCCGCCATGGCCTCCTGGTCGAGCTCGAGTTCCTCCGGCAGGCGCTCGAACAGGGCGTCCAGCACGGCGGCCTCGGCAGCGGGACGGCCGGCGTTCGCCCGGGTCCGGGTGAGCACATCGCGCCGGATCCGGCCCAGCGTGGTCGCGTCCAGCGTGAGCACCTCGCCCTTCACCGTGACCCGCAGCGGCGGCTGCTCGGCACCCGCGTCCAGCAGCGGCAGGTTCACCAGCCGCTTCAGCAGCGGCACCATCCGCAGGCTGCCCTTGATGGACGCGGCGGCCGCGGCGTCGATCCGCGACGCGGTGAAGCCCAGCGTGTCCGAGGCCACCCCGCCGATCGGACGCAGCGTCACCGAGTCCTCGCCCAGCGACGGCAGCACCCGCTCGATGTAGTCCATGAACAGCGCGGACGGCCCGACCACCAGGATCCCGCCGCGCTCGAACCGGCGGCGGTTGGAGTACAGCAGGTACGCGGCCCGGTGCAGGGCCACCACGGTCTTGCCGGTGCCCGGCCCGCCCGAGATCACCGTCACGCCCGGGTAGTCGGCCCGGATCGCCTCGTCCTGCTCGGCCTGGATGGTGGCGACGATGTCGCGCATATGGGCGCCGCGGGCCCGCTTCAGGGCGGCCATCAACGCACCCTCGCCGATGATCACCAGGTCGTCGCGGCCGTGGTCGTCGTCGAGCAGGTCATCCTCGATCCCGATCACGATGTCGTTGCGGCAGCGCAGCACCCGGCGGCGCACCACGTCCATCGGGTCGGTGGCGGTGGCCCGGTAGAACGGCTCCGCCGCCCGCGCCCGCCAATCGATCACCAGCGGTTCGTACTCCGCGTCCCGCACCCCGATCCGGCCGATGTAGCGGGTCTCGCCGTCGGTGTGGTCGAGCCGGCCGAACACCAGGCCCTCGTGCTCGGCGTCGAGGACGGCGAGCCGGCGCGCGGCCTGGAACGCGAACGCGTCCCGCTCGAACATGGCGGTTCCGTCCTCCTCGCGTGCCCAGGTGTCGCGGTCGGAGCGGTAGATCTCCCGGCCCTGGGACGCGACCCGGCGGGCCGATCGGGTGGCCTGCTCGAGGTGCTCGTAGACCAGGTCCACATGCGCCTGTTCGATGGCGAGTTCGCGTTCGAGCGCTGTGTGGGGCGACGAGGGTGAATCCACGTGGTGTCCTTCTGCAAAGGTGCGCGACGGACAAGTCTACTTCGCGGCCGGGAATGGCGTCCCGGAACGCTCAATTCAGGGTCAGGATGATCTTTCCGTCCGCCCGTCGCGACTCGCTGAACTCGTGGGCGGACGGGGCGTCGGCCAGGTCGTAGGTCCTGGCGATCCGCACCTTCAGCCGTCCGGACGCCGCCAGTTCGGCCACCCGGGCGAGCGCGGCGGCGGCGTCCCCGCCACCGCCGGAGAACCGGGCGCCGCGCTCGGCCGCGCCGTAGTTGGCGATCGTGACCACCCGCTCGGGCGAGCCCGCGATCGCGATCAGGTCGTCCAGCTGGCTGCCGGCGGTGTCGAACACCCCGGCCACGCCGTCCGGGGCCAGCGCGGCCACCCGCTCGGCCAGCCCGTCGCCGTAGGCGACCGGCTCCGCGCCCAGTTCGCGCAACAGGTCGTGGTTGCGCTCGCTCGCCGTGCCGATCACGCGCAACCCATCGGCGACCGCGAGTTGGACGGCCGCCTGGCCGACCCCGCCGGCCGCGCCGTGGACGAGCAGCGTCGCGCCCGGCGCCAGCCCCAGCAGCCCCAGCCCGCGGACGGACGTCTCCCCGGCCACGCCGAGCCCCGCGGCCTGCTCCCAGCCGAGGTTCGCCGGCTTCGGCACCCACACCCGCAGCACGGCGTACTCGGCGTAGGTCGCACTGCCGAGGCCGAACACCTCGTCCCCGAGAGCCACGCCGGTGACCCCGTCGCCGAGCTGGTCGACCACGCCGGCCGCCTCGAGTCCCGGCACGACCGGCCGCTCGGGCGCGGCGGCGCCCCGGGTCACCATCCCGGAGCGGTGCTTGTAGTCGAAGGGGTTGACCGCGGCCGCGCGGACGCGGATCCGCACCTCGCCCGGCCCGGCCTCCGGTTCCGGCACCTCCGCCACCTGAAGAACCCCGGGGTCGCCGTAGCTGCTGAACTGGATCGCTCGCATCGTCCCTGCCTTGAGTGTGAGATCGTGAACCGTCCACCGTGGGTCAACTCGCACCGTCGCCCGGTTAGTCCCGATTTGGGGCCGAAACCGGCTGTGAAGTACAGTTGACCCTTGCATGACCTGTGCTCGCGCAGGCGTGCGTCCACTCAACCTCAACGATTGGGAGTAATGGCGAAGAAGG
>DAINOM010000137.1:0-9824 GCA_036735445.1 Propionicimonas sp. | reverse complement strand
CCCGAGCTGGGCGTTGATGTCGTCACGGCGGCGGGCCAGCTGGGCCACCTCGGCCCGGGCCCGGTCGAGCATCGCGCGGGCCTCGGTGCGGACGGCGTCCGCGTCCGCCCTCGCCTGGGTGAGCAGGGCGACGGCCTCGTCCCGGCTCGTCCGGGCGGCCTCGAACGTCTCACGCTGCAGCTTCTCCAGGTCGGCGGCCGTGCGCTCGCGGATCAGCTTGGCGCCGCCCTCGGCCTCGGCGAGCCGGCGCTCGGCCCGCTCCATCTGCGCGCGGGCCTCCGAACGGGCCGTGCCCAGCGTCCGGTCGGCCTCGGCCTGCGCCTGCTGCCGGGTGTTGGCCGCGTCCCGCTCGGCCGCCTCCAGCACGGCCCTGGCGCGGGCCTGCAGGTCATCGGCGACGGCGGTGGCCTCGGCGACCGCGGCCTGGTTGCGGTGGCTGGTGGTGGTGAGCGCCAGCTGCGCCTGCTCGCGGACGGACCGGGCGTGCTCGGCGAGCTCGTTGTGGTGCTGCCGGCGGGCGGCGTCGGCCTCGGCCGCCACGCTGGCGCGGAGCTCGGCCATGGCCTGCTCCGTCCATGCCACGTGGGCTGCGGCGGCGGCCAGTTGCTCGTCCGCCCTGGCCTGGGCGTCGGCGGCGAGGGCCTCGCGCTCGGCCTGGGCGCCGGCCTTCAGCTCGGCGGCCTCGGTCTCGAACCGCTCGCGGTCCGCGGCCAGTTCGGCGCGCAGCCGGGCGACCTCCGCGTCCAGTTCGGCGCGCTGCTGCTCCAGTCCCTCGGTGACGTGGGCGCGCATGGCGGACAGCTCGGCGTCCAGCAGGTCGCGGCGCTGGGCCTCCTCGGACTCCAGCGCGCGGCGGCGGTCGGTGAGCTCGGCGTCGACGGACGCGACGCGGGCGTCGAGCCGCTGGTGCACCTCGGCCTCGGTCCGCTTGGCGGTGTTGGCGACGGTGGCGGCCTTGATCCGGGCGTCCTGGACGATCTGCTCGGACTCGGCACGGGCCGCGGCCAGGAGTTCGGCGGCGGTGCGTTCGGCGGTCTGGGTGATCAGGCCGGCCTGCTCGGTGGCGTCCTGGAGGAGGGTGATCGCGTCCTGCCTGGCCTCGTCGAGCCGGGCCGCGGCGGCGGTCATCGCCTCCTCGGCCGCTGCGCGGTGTTCGGCGACCTCGCGCGCGAGCTGGTCGTTCAGCTCCCGGTTGCGGACGGTTTCTGCGCGCACAGCGTCGGCCTCAGCCTGGGCCTCGGTGCGTAGCTGGTCAGCCAGGTTCTGCGCCTGGGTCAGGATCTCGGTCGCCTGTCTGCTCAGCTCGCCACCGGCCGGCTGTGCAGGGGGACGCACGGCAGGATCGAGCACCCAGCCATGATCCAAGGCCCGCAAGGCAAAAGGCAACCCGGCCCGGAGTGTCGCGGGCCGGACCTCAGGGTTTGGTCTAGCCTTCGCCGCCCGCACGCCGGGGACAGGTCCCCTTCCGTCCGCTCCAAGTGGCGGGAAATGGGGACAGACCCCTTTTCCACCACCGGACGCGACCCCCCGTCTCAGGCGACGCCGTCCGCCTCGAGGGAGGGTCCGGCGACGTGCCTGCGGCGGACGGAGGTCGCGCTCGAGCCCGTCAGCCGGGCGATGGTCTCATAGGTGACCCCACGCATCCTGAGCGCGCTGATGGCTCGCTGCTGGGCGACGGCTTCGAGGGCCCTGAACTCGGCCGGGTTCGTCGCCCCGCAGTCCCGACACAACAACTCGGCGGCCTCGGCATCGGTGTGCGTCAACGGGCGGCCCTGCTTCCCTGGAACATCCCATGGCGGTGGTTTCTGGACGGGCCAGTCGCGCCAGCCGTCCGGCAGGAGCCGAAGGAGGTGTTGCTCGTCGACAAGTCCAGTCGCTGAGCCCAGAAATCGGAAGCTGCTCCAGCGGTAGTCCTGGGGCTCCCCGGACAGACCGGCCTCCACCGGATTGCGCCAGACATAGCGAACGAGCGTCACCAGATACGCGTCGTCCTCGACCGAGAGGCTCTTGAACCGGCCCTGAAACAGGTGTCCGACGCGCTGGTATTTGCGGTTGAACCACCCCACGTAGCGGACGGAGAGCCGCTTGATCACGTCCCCGATCGGCTCGCTCGAGACGCGCAGCACCAGGTGGGCGTGGTTCGGCATCAGGCAGTAGGCCAGGACGATGCATCCGGACGCTTCCTTGACCGCGGCGAGCACGCTCAGGAAGCGCTCATAGTCGACCTCCTCGAGGAAGATGGCGTCGCGATTCACCCCGCGGATCATCACGTGGTAGATCCCGGTCCCGGATTGCTGCCGTCGGCGCCTGGCCATGCTCACCTCGCTGCTCGAATGGGCGCAACCGAGCCTAGGCAGCCCCTCCGCCCCCGGCGAGGGGGGCTTGGAGATCTGTGGACAACGCCGACAACGCCGCTCTGAGCCTGTGGATAACGCCGAGGTGGCGGAAAAGGGGTCTGTCCCCGCTTTCCGCCACTAGCTGCCGACGCGGGCGGCGATCAGGGCCTTCAGGGCGTCGGTGTCGTTGGGCAGGTCGATGACGTGGCGGGGGAGGTCCTCGATGCCGGCGAAGCGGGCGGGACGGGCGGGCTCGCGTCCGGTGGCCTCGAGGATCGTCTCGGCGAACTTCACCGGCAGCGCGGTCTCGGTCACGATCATCGGCACGCCGGGGGCGACGAACTCGCGGGCCACCTTCACCCCGTCCGCGGTGTGCGGGTCGACCAGGACGCCGTCCCGCGCCCACACGTCCGCGATGCCGGCCAGCCGGTCGGCGTGCGTCGACGAGCCCGAGACGAACCCGAACCGCTCGCGCAGGGACGCGAACTCCGGCGTCCCCGACAGGTCGAAAAAGCCGTCGGCCACCAGCCGGACGGCGAACAGCTCGCGCACCCGGGCGGCGTCCCGGCCCAGCAGGTCGAACACGAACCGCTCGAAGTTCGACGCCTTCGAGATATCCATGCTCGGCGACGACGTGGCGTGGGTCTCGGTCGCCGAGCGCACCCGGTACACGCCGGTCCGGAAGAACTCGTCCAGCACGTTGTTCTCGTTCGTGGCCAGCACCAAGGTGTCGATCGGCACACCCATCATCCGGGCCACGTGGCCGGCCATGATGTTGCCGAAGTTGCCGGTCGGCACGCAGAAGGACACCCGCTCGTCGTTCGCGGTGGTGACCCGCAGCCACGCCGCGATGTAGTACACGACCTGCGCCACCAGCCGCGCCCAGTTGATCGAGTTCACCGCGCCCAGGGCGTACCGCTGCTTGAACGCCAGATCGGACGCCACCGCCTTGACCAGGTCCTGGCAGTCGTCGAAGACCCCCTCGACCGCGATGTTCACGATCGACGGGTCGTCGAGGCTGAACATCTGCGCCTGCTGGAACGGCGTCATCCGCCCGGCGGGCGTGAGCATGAACACCCGGACCCGGTCCAGGCCGAGCATCGCGTACTCGGCCGCCGAGCCGGTATCGCCGCTGGTGGCCCCGAGGATGTTCAGCTCCTGGCCGCGCCGCTCCAGCTCGTACTCGAAGAGCTGGCCCAGCAGCTGCATGGCCAGGTCCTTGAACGCCGCCGTCGGGCCGTCCGAGAGATGGGCGAGCCACAGCCCCCCGTCCAGCTCGGTGACACCGACGATGTCGGGCGTCGCGAAGACCGTGGCGTTGTACGCCCGCTCGCACAACACCCTCAGGTCATCGGACGGGACGTCGTCGGCGAACAACCCCACCACCGCGGCCGCCAACGCCGCATAGCCCTCGGTCGCCAGCAGCGCCCGCCAGTCGGCCAGCGTCGCCGCGTCCGCGTACGGGTAGGCCTCGGGCAGGTAGAGCCCGCCGTCCGGCGCCAGCCCCTCGAGCAGGATGTCGGAGAAGCCGGGACGCGGATCGTCGGGCAGCCCACGGGTGGACACGTAGCGCACGCGGAAACCTTACCGGGCTCGCCCTCGCACCGACCGGGTGGCGGAAAAGGGGTCTGTCCCCATTTCCCACCCGCACCGGGCGGGGTGGCGGAAAAGGGGTCTGTCCCCATTCTCCGCCGATCAGCCGAGACCGCGGCGCTCCAGCAGGTGGGCGAGATCGGGGTCCTGGCCACGGTAGTCGCGGAAGGAGTCCATCGCGTCCACCGAGCCGCCGGGGGCCAGCAGGCGACGGCGGAACCGCTCGCCGTTCTCCCTGGTCAGGCCGCCGTTCGCGCGGATGAACGCGGCGGTGTCCGCGTCCAGCACCTCCGACCAGATGTACGAGTAGTACGCGGCGTCGTAGCCGCCCTCGAACGTATGCCGGAAGTACGTCGAGCGGTAGCGCGGCGGGACCAGTTCGAAGTCCAGCCCCACGGACGCGAGCGCCGCACGCTCGAACTCCTCCACCTGGCCGGGGTCGGTGGGCAGTTCGGCCAGCGGCGTCCGGTGCCACACCTGGTCCAGCAGCGCCGCACCCAGGTACTCGGTCGTCTTGAAGCCCTGCTGGAACAACGTCGAGCCGCGCAGCGTCTCCACCCACTCGGACGGCATCGGCTCCCCGGTCGCGTGGTGGACGGCGTACCGCGGCAGCACGTCGGGGTCCAGCGCCCACATCTCGTTCACCTGGGAGGGGTATTCCACGAAGTCACGCGGGGTTTCGGTGCCCGACTGCGACGGGTAGCGGGTGTCCGACAGCAGGCCGTGCAGCGCGTGGCCGAACTCGTGGAAGAGGGTGATCACGTCGTCCCAGGTCATCAGCGTCGGCTCGCCGGCCGGCGGCTTCACCAGGTTCGAGTTGTTGGTCACCACGGGCCGCTGGCCGAGCAGGTGGTTCTGGTCGACCATGTTGTTCATCCACGCGCCGCCCTGCTTGCCCGGACGGGTGTAGAAGTCGGCGGCGAACAGCCCGACCGGGGTGCCGTCCGCCTCCTTCACCTCGAGCACGCGTACTTCATCGTTGTACCCGACCAGGTCGTCGCGCTCGGTGAACGTGATCCCGTACAGCCCGTTGGCCGCGGCGAAGACCCCCTCGTGCAGCACCCGCTCCAACTCCAGGTAGGGGCGCAGCAGCGTCGCGTCCAGCTGGTAGCGCTCGGTGCGGACGAGCTCCGCGACGTACTGCCAGTCCCAGGCGGCCAGCGGCTCGCCGGGAGCGATCCGCGCCCAGGTCTCGGCCATCTCGGCAGCCTCGGTCCGAGCGTTGGCGACCGCCGCCGGCGCCAGCTTCGTCAGCAGGTCCCAGACGGCCTGGCCGGTGCGCGCGCAGCCGTCCGCGGCGACGTAGGCGGCATGGTTGGGGAAGCCGAGCAGGGTCGCCCGCTCGGCTCGCAGCCGGGCCAGCTCCACGACCAGCGGACGGGTGTCGTGCTCGCCGCCCAGTCCCCGGGAGACCGACGCCCGGTGCAGCCGCTCACGCAGCGCCCGGTCCTTCAGCACATCCAGCGGCCGCTGTCCGGAGGTGTTGTCCAGCTCGACCAGCCAGCCGTCCGCGTGGCCCTGCTCGGCCGCGCGCTCGCGCGCCCCGGCGATCTCGGCCTCGCTCAGCCCGTCCAGCTCGGCGGCGTCGGTGACCAGCACGGCACCGGCGTTCAGCCCGGCCAGCGCCCTGCGGCCGAACTCGGACTGGAGCTCGGCGATCCGGGAGTTGAGTTCGCGCAGCCGGGCCTGGTCGGCCTCGGGCAGGTTCACGCCGTTGCGCTCGAAGGCCAGCAGCTTGCGCTCCAGCCAGTACGCCGACGCCGGGTCGAGCTCCACTTCCCCGGACTCGGCGCGCTTCGCCAGGGCGGCGACCCGGTCGTACAGCGTCCGGTCGAGATAGATCGCGTCGATGTGGGCGGCGAGTTGGGGGGCGATCGCCGCGTCGACGTCGTCCAGCACGGGGTTCGTGTCGGCCGGCTGCTTGGTGTAGAAGGCGTTCAGCGCCCGGGTGAGCAGCCGTCCGGACGACTCCCAGGCCTCGATCACGTTCGCCACCGTCGGCGCCTCGCCGTCCGCGGCGAGGGTGGCCAGTTCGGCGAGTTGCTCGACCATGCCCGCCTCGATGGCCGGCTGGTAGTGCTCGTCGCGGATGGTCGTGAAGTCGGGCAGTTCGAAGGGCAGCGTGGATTCCGACGCGAGCGGATTCATGGCATCGAGGGGCATGGGGTCATCCTTACCCCATCGCCGCAACCGACGCGAGCGTCAGCGCGGCGCGCGGCGCGGGATGCAGCCCAGCAGCACCACCACGGCGGCGGCGTTCGCGCCCAGCGCGAGCCAGTCCGGCCACGCCATGCCGGGGACGATCGACAGGATCGCGGCCACGGCGCACAGCACGACCGCGACGATGTGCCCGACCCTCGACTGCCGGAACACCGCCCGCGTCAGCAGCGCATACAGGATGCCCACCGCCGCGAGGATGAGCCCGACGAGGCCGCCGGCCACAGCATTCGTCGCCGCGAAGAAGTAGAGCCGGATCGCCAGCGCCAGGTACAGCACCGCCAACAGGCCCAGCAGCACCACTGCGCCCAGCCGGAGCCGGGCCCGGGTCGAGCCTGGACCACCCGGCGCGATGGGTGCGGAATCAGTGGGCTGTTGCGGCACGGGAATGACGCTAGCCGATCTCAACGCGGAGGGTTGGCCACCCAACGCTGTGGACAATCCTCCGCGTTATCCACAGGACCAGAGTTGCCTGACCGGATTCTGTCCCTGTTGCCGAAGATGACCGGCGTGATACCCAAGACAATCGTGCCCACGGGCCTGCGGGAGCTCGCTGCCCTGCAGGCCGGAGTCCTGTCCCGGGAACAGGTGCACAGCTACGGCCTGAGCGACCGGGTCATCGAACGGTTGGTCACTGAGGGCACGTGGCGGCGAGTGTGCCGCGGCCTGTATGCGACCAGCGAGGACAGCTGGCTGCAGCGCGCCTGGGCGGGCGTTCTCCTCGGCGGAGCGCCGGGTCCGGCCGGCGGCGCGCTACCTCTGTGACGCCTGGTACCGGGACTACAGCGTGCTGGTCGAACTCGACGGCGACATCCACCACCGCGGCCTGGCCCGGCTGGCCGACATGGACCGGGACAACCTGCACGCCATCTCGGGGCTGTTCACGCTCCGCTACACGTGGGGCCATGTGGTGGGAGACCCGTGCGGGGTCGCCCGGGAGGTCGGGACCGCCCTCGCCCTGCACGGGTGGTCGGGCGAACTCCGGCGCTGCCCCAACTGCCGTGCGGAGGCTTGTGCACTCTAGAAGGTGCGCAATCCTCCTCGCTGCTTCCCGATACGCTGGGCCCGTGGGGTTCTCGCCGGTGGAGCTGGTCGGCTACGTGGCGTCCGCCCTGGTGGTCGCCTCGCTGGCGATGACGTCAGTGGTGCGGCTGCGGATCGTGTCGCTGGTGGGGTCCGTGGTGTTCGTGGTCTACGGGGCGCTGCTGCCCTCCGTGCCGATCATCATCACGAACGCGGCGGTGGCCGCGCTGAACATCTGGTTCCTCCGCAAGGAGTTCGCGCCCAACCGCGACCTCGGCGCGGTGCCGATCGCCCCCGACGCGCCCTTCCTGCTGGACTTCCTGCGCTCCCACGCCGCTGACATCTCGGCCTTCCACCCCGAGTTCGACGCACCGGGCCCCGGCGACTTCGCCCTCGTGCTCACCCGGGACGGCCTGCCCGCCGGTGCGCTGGTCGGACGTCCGGACGGCACCACGCTGCACCTGCGGCTGGACTACGTGATGCACGCCTACCGCGACTCGCGGATCGGGCACTGGCTGTACGGCAGGGGCGCGAAGGTGTTCACGGACGCGGGCTTCGACCGGCTCGTCGCACAGCCCACGAGCCCCGAACTGAAGTCGTATCTGGTGAATGTCGGCTTTGAATCCACCCAGAGCGAGCTGTGTCTTTCGCTGAAAGGTTGAATCCCTTCCTCCCTGCTTGAAGAATCAACCATGACATTCTTCGGCCTGCCGCTCCACCCGCTCGTCGTGCACGGCGCTGTCGTGCTGCTGCCGCTGGCCGCCCTGGGCGCACTGGTGATCGCCGTGTCCGCCAGGGCGAGGAAGCGTTACGGCTCACTCGTCGTGCTCGGCGCCTTCGTCGCCCTCGGTGCCACCATTGGCGCGCGGGTCACCGGCGAGGCGCTGAACGGCGGGACGCAGGCGGGCGCCGGCGCACTCGGCACCCACGTGACCTGGGGGCTCCTGGCGCCGTGGCCCGCCGCGGCTCTCGCCGTGACCTCGCTGGTGCTCGCCCTGGCCGCACGCGGCAAGAGCCGGCCGCTGCTGGTCACGTCCGCACTGCTGACGGTGGTGTCCGCACTGGCGAGCCTCGCGGTCATCGTCGTGGTCGGCCACGCCGGCGCGACCGCTGTCTGGGGCTCGAGCTAGGGACGCCGCCCTTCGTGACACCGCTCGTTCCTCGCGGCTCCTCAGGGACCGGGTGTCACCGCTCGTTCCTCGCGGCTCCTCAGGGAGCGGTTTCTCGTCATCCCGGGCTCGACCCGGGATCCCTGTGGTCGCGCTGCCCGACCGGCGCACGGGATCCCGGCGTTCGCCGGGATGACTGAGGACGACAGCGTTCGCCGGGAGGGCAGAGCGGGTCCCGCCAGCTACTCGCAGGTGCTGAAGGCGCCGGCCTGGACGCGGTCGGGCTGGTTGCCGGAGCCGACGAAGAAGATCTTGTTCGGCAGGACGAACCGCTTGCTGCCGTCGCCGAGGCCGAGGTCCTGGGTCTTGCCCTTCGGGTACTTCGCCTTGAGCTGGGCGAAGGTCAGGCCGAGCGGGACGTCGTCGGCCAGCACCAGGGGCTCGGGCAGCTCCGCGTCGGTGTTGGCACCCCAGGCGGCCAGCGTCCGCGGTGACTTCTTCGACGAGTCCTTGCCGTGGTACTCCACCCAGAACGAACCCCACGACACCGTCTGCGTCCAGGGACTGCTGTCGTCCAGCTCGCAGCCCACGCCCTGCGCGCTCTCCTCCGGCTCGCCGAGCTGGTCCTCCAGCAGGGCGGTCACGTCGGCCTGCTTCGCACCGAACGAGTAGGCGCCGAGGCCGTCGCCGCGCAGGACGAGCGCCGCACCCTCGTCCGAGGTCGGGGTCGGGCTGGCGGACGGGGTCGTGGCCGTCGGCGTGGGCGTCGGCGCGACGCTGCTCAGGGTCGGACTCGGGGCCGGCGAGGTCACCGGGGCCACCGGCGGGGTCGTCCCGCACGCGGCGAGACCGACGAGCAGCGGGGCCAGCAGGACGGGCAGGGTGCGACGACGCATGACGGGCCTCCCGGACGACGACGTGGTACCCCAAGTGAAACACCTCTCCGCAACCCGGCCTGTCGCCGCCACGCGCACGGCACTAGCCTGAGACCCACACCGAGCAAGGGGGACGGACATGGCGCAGGCGAAGAAGCGGATCGGCATCCTCACCGCCGGCGGCGACAGTCCCGGGCTCAACGCCGCCATCCGGGGCTTCGGCAAGGCCGCCATCAAGAACGGCTGGGAGCTCCTCGGCTACCGCGACGGCATCCGCGGGCTCGTCGAGAACCGGTACACCCCGATGGACTCCGGGGCGCTTTCCGGCATCCTCACCATCGGCGGCACGATCCTCGGCACCAGCCGGGACAAGGTGCACAAGATGGTGGTGGACGGCGAGGTCCGCGACATGCGTCCGGTGGTGGTCGAGAACTACGAGAAGGAGGGGCTGAGCGCCTTGATCCTCCTCGGCGGCGGCGGGACGGCGAAGAACGCCCTGCGGCTGTCGGAGGCCGGACTGAACGTCGTCACCCTGCCCAAGACCATCGACAACGACATCGCCCGCACCGACACCACCTTCGGCTTCGCCACCGCGATGGAGATCGCCACCGACGCCATCGACCGGCTGCACAGCACCGCGCACAGCCACCACCGGATCATCCTCACCGAGA
>DAINOM010000136.1:0-9851 GCA_036735445.1 Propionicimonas sp. | reverse complement strand
ATGATCGCGTTGGCGAACGCCACGAACATCGGGGTGGCGAACATCAGCAGCATCAACGTGCCGTGCATGGTGAAGAACTGGTTGAACGTCTCGTAGTGCAGGAACTGCAGGCCCGGGTAGGCCAGTTCCGCCCGGATCGCGAGGGCCAGCAGGCCGGCGATCGCGAAGTAGATCAGCGCGGTGACGAAGTACATGTTGCCGATCACCTTGTGATCGGTGGTGGTGAGCAGCTTCATCGCCAGCGCGCCCCAGCGCCTGCGCTCGACCAGCGGGCGCGCCTCGACCTCGTCCAGCCCGACCCGGGCAGCCGTGGCGGTCACTTCTCCTCCTCCGGGCTCGCCGGCACGCTCTGCACCGTGTTCGGGTACGCGGGGGCGACGATCTCGCCGACCTCACCCGCAGCCTTCAACTCGTTGAGGTAGGCGATGTACTCCTCCTCGGTGACCACGTGCACGGTGAACAGCATGGCCGCGTGGTAGGTGCCGCACAGCTCCGCGCACTTGCCCGAGTACGTGCCGAGCTTCTCCGGGGTGACGTCGAAGGTGTTCTCGCGGCCGGGGAGCACGTCCAGCTTGAAGTAGAACGCCGGCACCCAGAAGGAGTGGATCACGTCCGCGGACGTGAGGTGGAAGCGGACCGGCTTGTTCACCGGCAGGTACAAGTCGGGGATCTTGTCGATGGTGCCCTTCTTGTGCACCACGGCGCCCACGGCCGGATTGTCGGCCTCCATGTAGTTGAACGTCCACGACCACTTCTGGCCGATCACCTTCACCGTGTGGACGTCCTGCTGGGGCGACTTCGCCAGGACGCCGTTCTGGGTCTGGACGGTGTAGAAGAACAGCACCGCGATGATCAGGAACGGGACCAGCGTGTACAGCAACTCCAGCGGCAGGTTGTAGTGCTTCTGCTGGGGCAGGTGGTCGTCCGTCTTCTTGCGGTAGCGGATCATCACCCAGAAGATCAGGCCCCAGACGAACACGCCGACGACGAGGGCGGCGATCCAGGACCCGACCCAGAGGTTGCCGATCAGCGGCGCGCGGTCAGTGGCCGCCTCGGGCAGGCCGAAGCGGCCCCACTGGGCGAGTGTGTCGGCGCTGCAGCCGGTCAGCACCGCGGCCCCGAGGGCTGCCGAACCAGCCTTGACCAACGTCCCGGCACGTAGCTGTCGACCCACGAGGCGCCCTTCCGCTGTTCGTACCTGCCTGCGATGCGCGAAACCCTAGCGACGACCCCTGCTCAGTGGAAGGAGTCTCCACAGGCACAGGAACCGGTCGCGTTGGGGTTGTCGATGGTGAATCCCTGCTGCTCGATGGTGTCGACGAAGTCGATGGTCGCGCCGCTGAGGTAAGGGGCGCTCATCCGGTCGGTGACCACGGAGACTCCGAACCAGTCCTTGACGACGTCGCCGTCCAACTGGCGGTCGTCGAGCTGCAACTGGTACCGCAGGCCCGAGCATCCGCCCGGAGCCACCGAGATGCGCAGCGACAGGTTGTCGACGTCCTCGTTCGTGATGAGGTCCTTGACCTTGCCGGCGGCCACCTCGGTGAGGACGATGCCGTCGGTCGTAACTGGTGCGTCAACCGTCATATCTACTCAAGTTCCTTCCGAACTGGGCTGGTCGTCTGCTGCAACCAGCCCTGTGGGACGGGTATTCCGCCTTCCGGCCAGTCTACGTGAGGCCTCTGCCACCGGATACCCAGCCGGCCGCGATCCGACCCGCGACCGCGGTGAGCCCTGCGGCGGTGGGTGGTCCGGGGGGCAGCAGGTGCGCGGCCTCGATGCCCAGCGTGCGCAACTCGCGGCGGGCGAGACCCGCGCCACCGGTGACCAGCAGACAGGGTCGCTGGGCGGCCTCCGCCCACTCCGCGACGGCGGTCACGACCGGGCCGCCACGGTCGAGCGCGGACAGTTCGGCACAGCCGGTGACCACGACGTCGGCCGCGGCCAGGGTGCGGTCGAGGTCTGCCTCTCGGTGGCAGAACTGCGTAGCGGCGAGCATCCGTCCGCCGGACGCGAGCACGGCGAGTCCGCAGCCACCGGCCGCACCCCCGCCCGGGACCACGTCGAGGCCGTCGCCGAGCGCCCGGGCCCGGGCGGCGAGGGCTGCGTCCGCGCCCAGCAGTTCGGCGATGTCCAGCCGTGCGGCGAAGGCCCGGCGGGCGAGGCCACCGCCGATGCCGGTGGCGGGCAGGTCGAGCTCGGTGCTGTCGACGAGGCCGAGCAGGTCGCGTCCGGCGAGGACCGCACCGGCACGCTCGAGCAGGCCGGCGCCTCCGTCGTGGGCGGTCACCCCGGTGAGGTCGAGCACCACCTGCGCGTCGTCCGGACGGAGGTTGGCGGCCACCCACTCCCCCAGGTCGGCCGTGGTGGCCGCCGGCGCCCAGTCGGGGACGGGCGACTGCTGCAGCCCCAGCAGGACGGCGCCGGGCCCGCGGACGACCCAGCCGTCCGCCGACAGCAGGGGCTCGACGCCCCACAGCGCGCCGACGGCAGTGGCCAGGTCGGGCCCGCCCGCCGCGACGGGCACCACCGCGACCTGGGCGTGGCCGGCGAGGCCGCGGCCGAGGGCGGCGCCCGCCTCGACCGGGTCGAGCCCACCGATCCGTCCGGTGACCACGGCCGCCTTCAGCGGACTCACGGCGCCTCCAGGAACGGCGGCTGCTCGAACCCCTCCCCGCCGAGGTCCTCCAGCACGTCCTCGGGCTCTGCGTTCGCCTCGTCGTGGCGTCGCAGCTGCTCCCTCAGGGCGACCGCCTCGTCCCGCAGCCGGTCGGCGCGGGCCGAGAGTTCGGCGAACCGGACGTCGAGGTCGCGCGCGGCCCCGTCCGCCTCCTCCGGCGTCAGCCGCGTCCGGTCGTAGGCCAGCCGGCGGCGGGCGGCAGCCACATTCTCGAGGTCGGCGCGCGCGTCGTGCAGGAGGGCGAGGGCGCGCTGGTAGGCCAGCTCTGCCGCGACCTGCGGGTCGGGAGCGACCACTGCGCCTCCTGTCGACATCGGCGGATGCCGGGTGACCTACGATGTTGCAGTCATATTCGCATCGATCGAGGATCCGAAGTGGGACTGTTCCGCCCCTACGAGCGCCCGGAGGCTGAATCCAGCGAGCCGGAGCCGAATCCGGCCGACCCCGCGACCGCTGCCCGGCAGCCCGCGCGGAAGGAGACGCCAACCCCGTCCCGGCGGGAGGCAGAGGCGGCGCGCAGAGAGCGGATGAACCCGTCGCTGTCGCCGAAGGAGGTCAAGGCCCGTGAACGGGCGGCCCGCGCCGCGCTGCGGGACGAGCGGGTCGCGAAGGCGGAGTCGACGCCGGGCAAGCTGCTGATGCGGGACTTCGTCGACTCGCACAAGGGCGTGGCGCAGTGGTCGATGCCGATCCTGATGATCACGCTGGCGTTCTCGCTGGTGGTGAGTTCGTTCAGCACCGAAGCGGCCGTGCTGGTGACCACCATCACCTACGGCATCTTCCTGCTGATCGGCCTCGACCTGTTCCTGATGTGGCGCAAGTACCGGCGCCTGCACACGGAGCGGCTGCCGAAGGTGCCGCTGAAGGGCCTGCTCGGCTACATGATCAACCGGGCGATCAACCTGCGCCGGCTGCGGATGCCGGCGCCGCGGGTGAAGCCGGGCGACCCGATCTGATGGGCTACTACTGGACGGCGACTCCCGCGCTCCCCGAGGACGTGGCGGCAGCGCTCGGCCTCGAGGTGGAGTTCGACGACCAGGCCAGGGCCGAGGCGTGGCTCACGTCCGCGTACGCCGAGCTCGCCGAGGCCGGCGTCCACGAGGTGTCGCTGTACGAGGCCGGCCGCCTCGTCTACGGCCCGATGAGCCTCGACGCCTGAGAATTGGGTCCTGATCGTGGCCGCGGCCGACTGCCACGTTCACCGGCTTATGCGGGCGAGGACGGGCGTGGTATGCCGGGAAAGCTGGCAGTCGGGGCGGACCGAGTAAGGAACCGTCCCCCGAACTCGCGTCCCCCGAACTCGTGCGTGGGGCGGGGCGCCGTGCGAGGCTTTGGTCATGGCGCAGTTGCTGCATCCACCGCCGGAGCGGTTCGAGCCGATCACGGCGCGGTGGCTGGTGCCGGGTGGCCCCCTCCACGACCCTGAGCGGGACGCGGTCGATCCCGGCCACAGCGAGCCGGTGACCCTGGTCGGGCGGCCCCCGCGGGAACTGGCCGGGGCAGTCGCGTCCGGTGACTCCGCTCAGCGTGCCCAGGCTCTTCGGCGACGGCGGCTGATCCTGCTCCTGTTCGTGATCGGCACCATCGCTGCCATCGTCCTCACCGGAAACGTGGTCGGGCACTGAGCGTGGCGGGTCCCGGACCGCCGGCGCACGAGACCTTCACCCGCGCGCTTCTCTTGATCAGGAGAATACTCAGTATATAGTCTCTGACAGATGCCTATACCGAGTATCCCCGGGGAGACGCTGATGTCCGTGAAGCTGGGCCTGCTGGCCATCCTGTCCGAAGCGCCCGCCTACGGCGCCCAACTCAAGGCGGCGTTCGAGCAGCGCACCGGCGGCACGTGGCCGGTGAACGTCGGGCAGGTGTACACCACCCTCGACCGACTCGAGCGGGACGGGCTGGTCAGCGCCGCCACCCCTGACGCGGACGGCCGGATCGAGTACCGGCTCACCCCCGCGGGCCAGAGCGCGGTGGACAGCTGGTGGCGAACCCCCGTCGACCGCGAGGTGACCCCTCGGGAGGAGCTGGTGATCAAGCTGGCCCTGGCGATCACCAGTGGGACCGCCGATCCCGCGGCCGTCGCCCAGGCCCAGCGGTCGGCCACCATGCACCGGCTGCAGCAGCTCACCCGCGTCAAGCAGTCGATCGACCCGCGCACCGACCTCGCCTGGCTGCTGGTGGTGGAGCACCAGCTGTTCGCCGCCGAGGCCGAGATCCGCTGGCTCGACCAGGTCGAGGCGAGCATCGCCCGACACGGCCGCCCGGCGCCCGTCACACCGGTTCCCGACGCCGCGGACGAACCGTCGACCTCGGGCGCGCGGCGATGAGCACGCCGATGCTGCGGCTCATCGAGGTCACCCGCGTCCACGGCAGCGGCGAGACCGCCGTACACGCGCTGCGTGGCATCTCGATCGAGGTCCACCCCGGCGAGCTGGTCGCGGTGATGGGGCCCTCGGGCAGCGGCAAGTCCACGCTGCTGAACCTCGCCGGGGCACTCGACCGTCCCACCAGCGGCGAGGTCGAGATCGCCGGGGTCGCGCTCGGTGGACTGAAGCCCGTCGAACTCGCCCGGCTGCGCCGCCGTCGCGTCGGCGTCGTCTTCCAGGACTACAACCTGGTCCCGTCGCTGACCGCCGCGGAGAACATCGCCCTCCCCCTCGAACTGGACGGCGAGCACGCCCTGGCCGCCCGGCAGGAGGCGCGCGCCACCCTGAAGGACCTCGGTCTCGGCGGCCTCGCCGACCGCTTCCCCGACCAGCTCTCCGGAGGCCAGCAACAGCGGGTGGCGATCGCCCGGGCGCTGATCGGCGAGCGCAAGCTCGTGCTCGCCGACGAGCCGACCGGCGCGCTCGACTCGGTCACCGGCGAGGAGGTGCTCGGCGTGCTGCGTGCCCGCTGCGACGCCGGAGCCGCGGGGCTGCTGGTCACCCACGAACCGCGGCACGCCGCCTGGGCGGACCGGGTGGTCTACCTGCGCGACGGCGTCGTGGTGGACGGGTCGGTGGCCACGCAGCCGGCCCGGGCGTGGGCATGAGCGCCCTGGCTCCCGCCCGCCGGGCGGCGCCGGCCGGCCGCCGCGCCTCCGTCCCGCACCGGTCCCACCGGTTCCGCGACTGGTGGGCCGGCTGGCGACTCGCCCTGCGGATGGGCCGCCGCGAACTCCGCCGCGACTGGGGACGCAGCCTGTTCGTCTGGCTGATGATCTCCGTCCCGTTGATGCTGATCACCACGGCCAACGTCCTGCTCAGCTCGCAGGACATCTCTCCTGACGAATGGCTCGACCTCCGCCTCGGCACCGCGGAGGCCCGGCTCACCTGGCACGGCACCGCCTGCGAGCCCGGCTTCGACGTCTACCGGCACGCCACCTGCTCCGACGACACGGCCGACCCGCCGCGGCCGATCCCGGGCTGGGGCGACAGCATCACGGCCCGGCAGGCCGCGGTGGCGAAGCTGCTGGGCCAGCCCGCGACCGCGATCACGTTCACGGAGGCCGCCTTCGGGCCGGACGCCGACCCGGTCACCACCCTCGGCATCGACCCCGGCCAGCACAACGCCGGGATCCTCCACCTGACCGGCGGGCGCCAGCCGAGCACCCCGACGGACGTGCTGGTCACCCCGGCCGGCGTCGCGGCCGGCATGCCCACCAGCGGCACCCTCACCCTGGCCGCCGCCGACGGCAGCACCCTGACCCGCAGCGTGGTCGGCACCGCAGCCGTGCGCACCGACAGCATGGTCGAGCTGGTCAGCCCGCCGGACGCGACCGCCAGCGAACTCGACTTCCTGGTCACCGGAACCCGTCCGATCACGTGGGAGGACGCCCGCGGCCTCGCGCAGTACGGGCTCGAGACGACCAGCCGCGCCATCGCCGCCGCACCGCCGTCCGACAGCCAGGTGGGCGGCCAGTCGGTGGCGATCGGCGGCCTGATCGGCGGCGGCGCGCTCCTGGAGGTCGCGCTGATGATCGGTCCGGCGTTCGCGATCGGCGCCGCCCGGCAGCGTCGCAGCCTCGCGCTCGCGGCCACCAACGGCGCCACCGCAGCCCAGCTGCGTCGCGTGGCGCTCGGCCAGGCCTGGCTGCTCGGACTCAGTGCATCTCCCGTCGGCGTCGCCCTGGGTATCGCGGTCGGCGCGGTGGCCTGGCCGCAGTTCTCGTCCTCGCCGACCGAGTTCCACGGCCCGTTCGAGATCCCCTGGGCCTACCTCGCGGTGATGCTCTGCGTCGGCGTGCTCGTGGCTGTGGTGGCCGCGCTGCTGCCCGCGCGCGGGCTGGGCCGGCTGGACCTCGTCGGGGTACTGCGGGGCAGCACGCGCTCACGTTCCGTCCGGCGCACTCCCCTCGCGGTCGGCCTGGTGCTGCTCGTCGCGGGCGTGGCCGGCGCGTGGGCGGCCACACCCCTGGACGCGGTGAAGAGCCAGCTCGTCTTCCTCGTATGGCTGGCGGCGGCGGTCGTCGCGGTGGCGGGCCTGCTGCTGTGCGTCCCGGCGCTGCTGGCGGGCATCGGCCGCCTCGTCGGACGGACCCCGGCGGCGTTCCGGATGGCGGTCCGGGAGCTCTCCCGGCAGCGCGGCCGGGCCACCGCGACCGTCGCGGCGATCGTCGGCGGCACGCTGCTGATCGGCGTCACCTGGACGCTGGTGACGAGCATCGAGGCCGACCAGGCCAGGGAATGGGTCGCCGCCCGGCCGTACGGGCAGGCGGAGGTGAACACCGAGAGGGCCTCCCTGGCGAGCATCCAGGCGGCGGCCGCCGTGGTGCACGGCGTGGACCGGTCCCTGCGCACGGCCCCGCTGGCCGGTGTGGACAGCTGGTCGCCCGACGGGTCGGCCGACAACGCGCTGCCCATCGGCGCGCTGCGTCCCGGCTGCACCCCCGAGGACGCCGAGACCGGCACCGAGGACCGCTGCCTCTCCCTCGGCGGCACCTCATCCGGGATGCTCGCGGGATCGGTCGACGACCTCGCCTGGCTGTTCGGTCTCGACGCCACCCAGCGGGACGCCCTCGCGAAAGGCCACCTCCTGGTGAACACCGACCGGTCCGGCGTTGCCGGTGACCCGGTCAACGAGATCGTGGACGGGAACCTGGAGCTGGCCTACCTCAACTACGCCCAGGAGGAACCTGCGCGCATCGTCCGCGTGCCGGCTCTCGGCGTGACCGGCGAGCTGATCACCCGCGGGACGTCCGTCCGGCGGGCGGGAGCGCTGGTCAGCGCCGAGGCGGCGGCCGAGCGGGGCTGGCTCCTGCAGGAGTGGTCGCTGCGGGTGGTCGACCCCGCCGGCCCGATCAGCGCGGAGGCGGCGGACCGGCTCAACGCCGCGCTGGCCGACCACGACGCCGACCTCCGGGTCGAGCGCGGCTTCGAGCCCGCACCGAGCGACTCGATGTGGGTGCTCACCAGCACCCTGGCCCTGCTGGCGGTCGTGGCGGCGGCCATGGCCACCATCCTCGGTTCCGCGGAGTTGCGTCCGTTCCTCGCCACGTTCGCCGCCGTCGGCGCGGACCCCCGGCTGAGCCGGCGGCTGGCCGCCACCCAGTCGGGTCTGACCGCGCTGCTCGGGACGCTGCTCGGCCTCGGTCTCGGCGTCGCCCTTGCGGTGCCGCTCGCCCTCCTCAACACGGCGGACGAGCGCCACCCCGATCCGGTCCTCGCGCTGCCCTGGCCGGTGCTCGCGGCCGTCACGGTGGTGGTGCCGCTGGTGGCGGCGACCGTCGCCGCGATCAGCACGCCGGCGCGTCCGGTGCTGACCAGACGGACGACCTGACTCCGTGGTGGAAAAGGGGTCTGTCCCCGTTTTCCACCACTCGTCCGGGGCGACAGGCTCGACGAACGAGCCCGGGTGGTCAGGGCACTAGGTAGCCGGCCGCGCGGTAGAGCTCGTACCACTCGGGACGGGTGAGCTCCACGTCCGCGCCTTTGGCGGCGGCCGCCACCCGCTCGGGCGTGGTGGTGCCCAGCACGACCTGGGTCCGCGCCGGATGGCGGGTGATCCAGGCGGTGGCGATCGCCTCCGCCGGCACGTCGTAGGCGTCGGCCAGCCGGTCGATCACGGCGTTGAGCTCGGGGAAGTCCGGGTTGCCGAGGAAGACGCCGGTGAAGAACCCCGCCTGGAACGGCGACCACGCCTGGACGGTGATGTCGTGCAGCCGGCAGTAGTCCAGCACGCCGAGGTCACGGCTGAGCGACTGCTCGAGCCCGGCCATGTTCATCGCCACGCCCTGGGCGATGATCGGCGCGTGCGTGATCGACAGCTGCAGCTGGTTCGCCACCAGCGGCTGGCGGACGTGCTTCTTCAGCAGTTCGATCTGGGCCGGGGTGTGGTTCGAGACGCCGAACGCCCGCACCTTGCCGGCGGCGTGCAACTCGTCGAACGCCTTCGCGACCTCCTCGGGCTCGACCAGCGCATCCGGGCGGTGCAGCAGCAGAATGTCGATGTAGTCGGTGTCCAGGGCCCGCAGCGAGCCGTCGACGGCCTCGATCAGGTGGGCGTAGGAGAAGTCGAAGTACGGGCCGTCCGGGACGATCCCGGCCTTGGTCTGCAGGGTGATCTCCGCCCGCCGGGACGGGCTGAGCCGCAGCGCCTCAGCGAACCGGCGCTCACAGCCGTGGACGCTCGAGCCGTAGATGTCGGCGTGGTCGAAGAAGTCGATGCCCGCGGCCAGCGAGGCGTCGAACAGGGCGCGCACCTCCGCGTCCGTCTTCTCCTGGATGCGCATCACGCCGGTGACCACGGCGGGAACGGTGATGTCGGTACCGATCAGCTGGAAGGTCTTCACCAGCGCAGCCTAACCGCGCGCGCTCTGCGGATTTGCGCTCCAGACGCGCCGGAAGGCGCCGATTCGCCCTCCCCGGGGCATCGACAGTGCAATTCTGCAGGGCCCGGTCAGCGCAGGCGTGCCTCGATCTCGGCCGCGGTGGCGTTCAGCCGGGCCAGCAGCGCGCCGGGATCGACGTCGGAACGCCAGGTCAGCGCCACGGCCGCCGGCGTGGGCGCCGCGGCGACCCGGACGGCGACGGAGGCGAAGCCCTCGGTCACCTCCGAGTCCTCCACCGCGTGGCCGAGCCGACGCGTCGCGGCCAGGACGGTCCGGAGCTCGCCGAGCGTGGTCGGGCCGCGGCCCGTCCGCTGCACCAGCCCGGCCGGGGACGGGTACAGCGCCCGCAGCTGCGCC
>DAINOM010000135.1:0-9872 GCA_036735445.1 Propionicimonas sp. | reverse complement strand
GCGCGATCCGCGCCACCACGGGTGCGCCACCCGTGCCGGTGCCGCCGCCCTCGCCCGCCGTGACGAAGACCATGTCGGCGCCCTTGAGCACCTCCTCGATCTCGTCGGCGTGGTCCTCCGCGGCCTGCCGCCCCTTGGACGGGTCGGCGC
Organism: Propionicimonas sp.; assembly: GCA_036735445.1. Classification (GTDB taxonomy): domain Bacteria; phylum Actinomycetota; class Actinomycetes; order Propionibacteriales; family Propionibacteriaceae; genus Propionicimonas. The sequence continues at coordinate 9,722 of DAINOM010000135.1, read as the reverse complement.
CGGCGCCCAGCCCGCGGGTGAGGTCGCGGCCAATGTCGAGCTTCACGTCGGCATCGCTCATCAGGAGTGCCTGGGCGTCGGTGTTGACCGCGATGAACTCGACCCCACGCAGGCCGGACTCGATCATCCTGTTCACGGCGTTCACGCCACCGCCGCCGACCCCGACCACCTTGATGATGGCGAGGTAGTTCTGGGACGCAGTTCCCACGAAAGCCACCCTTACTTCAGCACTTGATCCCGTATTCACAGCCATGGTTCGACGAAGCGGGCGAACCGGGGAAGGCAACTGCTTCGGCGTGGCCTCAAGGCTAGGCAACCCGCGACGGGGGTGTCCAAGAATGCCGGGCGGCTCGGCGTGTCCCTCAAGTAGGGGTTCAGGGTTGCCCGGGGACGCTCAGCGGCGGGTCGGGAACGCCGGTGCGGACACGTTGAACTCGGTGCCGCCGAGCGGCATCAGTTCGTCCAGCACCTGGCTCTTCAGCGCCGAGTCCTCCGCGCTCCCCCAGATCACCCTGGTGCCGTCCCGCAGCCGCAGTTCGATGCCGTCCCGGCTGGGGGCGGCGAGTCGGGAGACCTTCGCGGCCGTCTGCGGGCTGAGCGCGGAGAACACCGCGCCGACGTCGACCAGCACCTGCTGGTCGGCCGGGTCGGCGGCGACCACCACCAGACCGGACGGGGCCGTCGCCACCGCCTCGAAGACGACCCCGGTCGCGTCGGCGAGCAGGTAGCCGCCGCCGGCGGGGATGGCGAGCCGGGCCTTCCGCTCGGTGACCACGATCCGCACCGCGTCCGGCCAGTTGCGGGTGACCGTGACCGCCGCCACCGCGGGCAGCCCGGCGACCCGGTCGGCGACTTCACCGGTGTCGAGGCGGACCAGCGGGGTGCCGATGCCGACCGCGGCGGCGTCCAGCACGTCGGACTTGCCGAGCAGCGCCGTGCCGGAGACGCTGACCGTCCGCACGGCCAGCAGCGACGAGAAGCCGACCACGTAGCCCGCACCGGCCAGCACGGCGAGCACGAGCCCGGCGACGAGCCAGCGCAGCACCCGCCGCCTGCGGGTGTCGCGGCGGCGCAGTTGCAGCCGGTTGGTGACGTCGCTGACCTGGCTCACGCCCGCTGCTCCAGCAGGGTCGCGAGCCGGGGTCCGACCGTGGTCACGTCCCCGGCGCCGAGGGTGACCACCACGTCACCGGGCCGGACCAGGGACGCCAGGGCCGGCGCGGCCTCGGCGATGGACTCGACGTAGTGCACCCGATCAGGCGCGAGCGCGGCGACGGCGTCGGCCACGAGGTGGCCGGTGACACCGGGGATCGGGTCCTCCCGCGCGGGATAGATGCCCAGCACGAGGACCTCGTCCGCCGCCGCGAGGGCGCGGCCGAACTCGGCGGCGAAGTCGCGGGTGCGGGTGAACAGGTGCGGCTGGAAGCAGGCCACCAGCCGTCCGGCACCGACCAGGCCGCGGGCCGCGGTGAGGGTGGCGGCCACCTCGGTCGGGTGGTGCGCGTAGTCGTCGAACACGCGGACGCCGGCGACGTCGGCCACCGGCTGGAACCGGCGCTGGGTGCCGGTGAAGGTGCCGGCCGCGGCCCGCAGCGCCGGGCCGTCGAGGCCGAGCGACCGGCCGACCGCGTAGGCGGCGGCGGCGTTCTGCAGGTTGTAGCGGCCGGGGACGGCCAGCACGACCTCTCCAGTGTCGTCGGCGGTCTCCAGCACGGCCCGGGCGCGACCCGGCGGGAATTCGGCCGCGGTGATCCGGACGTCGGCGCCGGCGCTCTCGCCGAAGGTGACCACCTGCTTGCCCGCGTCCCGGATCGCCGGGGTGATCGCCACGGCGCCGGGATCGTCGGCGCTGATCACGACCGTCGCCACGCCGGGACGGCTCGCCAGGTCGACGAAGCCGGCCGCGTAGGCCTCCGCCGTGCCCCAGTTGTCCAGGTGGTCGGCCTCGACGTTGGTGACCACCACCACGCCGGCCGGGTACTGCAGGAACGACCCGTCGCTCTCGTCCGCCTCCACCACGAACGGCTCCCCCGCCCCGGCGTGCCAGGCGCGGCCCGTGGCGGCGAGCGGTGAGCCCACCACCCAGCCCGGATCGGCGCCGGCTCCGGCCAGCAGGACGGCGGTCATCGCCGACGTGGTGGTCTTGCCGTGGGTGCCGGTGACCGCGATCCCCCGCCGGCCCAGCATCAGCGCGGCGAGCGCCGCGCTGCGGTGCCACACCCGCAGGCCGCGCCGCCGGGCCTCGGCCAGCTCGGGATTGGTCTCGCGGACCGCGGAGGACACCACGACGGTGCTGGCGTCGCCCAGCTGGTCGGCGGCGTGGCCGACGAACGTGCGGACGCCGAGCGCGGCCAGCTCGGCCAGCGTCGCGGAGTCGGCCTGGTCGCTGCCGGACACCGGCACGCCCAGTTGCGCATACATCGCGGCGATGCCGCTCATGCCGGCGCCGCCGACCGCGATGAAGTGCACGGGCCCGAGGTCGGGCACGGGCACGAGGTCGACGGGTTGGACCAGCATGGGTTCAGTGTCGCCGGTTCGCCGCGTCGAGGACCAGTCGGGCGAGGGCGCCGGAGGCGTCCGCGGGTGCCAGCCGCCGGCAGTCCGCGGCCATCCGGTCGAGCTGGTCGGGGTGCTGCACCAGCGCGGTCACCTCGGTCACGACCCGGTCGGCGGTCAGGTCGGCGTCGACCACCAGCAGCCCGGCCCCCGCCTCGACGAGGAAGCTCGCGTTGCGGGCCTGCTCGCCGTTGCCGTGCGGCAGCGGGACGAAGATCGTCGGCAGTCCGGTCATGGCCGTCTCCATCACCGTCCCGGCGCCGGAGCGGCCCAGCATCAGGTCGGCGGCGGCGTAGGCGTCCGCCATCTCGTCGACGTAGCCGACCGGGACGTACCTGGCGCCGGTCGCGGCGTCGGTGCGGGCCACGGTCTCCCCGGTGAGGTTCGCCGGGCCGAGCACGTGCAGCACCGAGATCCCCGCGGCGAGCAGCCGGTCGGCCGCGCCCACGGTGGCGGTGTTGATGCTGCGGGCACCCTGCGAGCCGCCGCTGACCAGCAGCACCCTGCCGTCGACGGGCAGCCCGAACGCCGCACGGGCGGCCGTCCGGCGGGCGGCGCGGTCGAGGGTCGCGATCCCGGCGCGCACGGGCAGCCCGAGGTGGGTCGCGTGCGGCAGCCGGGTGTCGGGGAACGTGGTCGCGACGTACGGCGTGAACCGGGCGGCGATCCGGTTGGCCAGGCCCGGCACGGCGTTGCCCTCGTGCAGCACGAGCGGCACCTTCGCCTGCCGCGCGGCGAGGTAGACCGGCAGCGAGACGTAACCGCCGAACCCGACGGCGACCTGCGCCTCGTGGGTGCGCAGGATGGCGCCCGCCTCCTGCACGGCCCGGACCATTCGCCCGGGAACGGCGAGCAGTTCGGGCGTCAGCCGCCGTGGCAGCGGCACGGGCGGGATCAGTTCCAGCCGCAGGCCGGCCTCCGGGATGACCCGGGTCTCCAGGCCCTTCGGCGTGCCGACGCAGGTGATGTCGGCGTCCGCGAGTTCCTGCAGCGCCCGCGCGGTCGCGATCAGCGGCGAGGTGTGCCCGGCGGTCCCGCCGCCGGCCAGCACCACCCGGACGCCGCTCACGCGCGTCCCGCGGCCGTGGTGACCAGCGCCTGGCCGGACTTCCGCCTCCGGCGGCGCAGGAACGCCCGGGACTGCGGCTCCTGCCGCGCGCACGCCAGCAGGACGCCCAACGCCATCAGGTTCGCCATCAGCGCCGAGCCGCCGTAGGAGAGCAGCGGCAGCGGCACGCCGAACACCGGCATCATCCGCAGCACGACGGCGATGTTCACCAGCGCCTGGATCATGAACCAGCTGGTGATGCCCGCCGCGGCGTACCGGCAGAACCGGATGTCGGAGCGCATCGCGATCCGGAAGCCGGCGTAGCCGAGCACCAGGAAGAGGCCCAGCACCAGCAGGGTTCCGACCAGGCCGAGCTCCTCGCCGATCACGGCCAGCATGTAGTCGGTGTGCGACTCGACCAGGCCGCCCCACTTCTGCCGGCTGGCCCCCAGCCCGAGGCCCCACCAGCCGCCGGAGGCGAGCGCGAAGATCGCCTTGATCGGCTGGTGGTTCACGCCCAGCGGGTCGAGGTCCTGGTTGAAGAAGCCGAGGATCCGCGTCATCCGGTACGGGGTGGTGATCACCAGCGCGCCGACGACTGCGGCCACGCCGCCCACCAGCGAGCCGATCACCTTCCACGACGCCCCGACGTACCACAGCGCCGCCAGCACCAGGGCGCCCATGATGATCCCGGTGCCGAGGTCGGACTGCAGCACGACCAGGCCGATCAGGATGCCGGAGACCGGCAGGAACGGGATCAGCAGGTGCCGAGGATCGGAGAGGGCCTTGTGCTTGCGGGCGAACAGGTCGGCGCTCCACATCACGATCGCGAGCTTCGCCAGCTCGGACGGCTGCACGCCGAACCAGGAGACACCGAAGCGCACCCAGTTGGTGTTGCCGTTGTTGGAGTAGCCCAGCGGGGTGAAGGTCAGGATCTCCAGGAGCAGCGATGCCACGACCAGGCCCCAGGCCACGATCTTGAGCTGCTTGGGCGAGCGCAGGGCCAGCACGAACGCCGCCGCCCCGCCGATCAGCAGGAAGATGAACTGCCGCTTCACGAAGTAGTAGGCGTCGTCGTAGCGGACGAAGGCGTACACGCTGGACGCGGAGAGGACCATCATCACGCCGAGCGCCAGCAGCAGCACCGCCGGCACGAGGACCAGATAGAAGCTGGCCTGCGGATGGGACAGCCATTCGACCACGAGACTCCGCCGGCGTCCCGTTTCCGGGGCGGCCGGCTCGGTTCCGCGGCGATCCACGGCGGGGGAAGTCAGGATCGCCACTCGGTAGCCCTCCTATCCGGTCAGCGTCGCGACCGCGGCGGCGAAGGCGTCACCGCGGGCTGCGTAGTCGGAGTACATGTCCTTGCTGGCACAGCCGGGGGCGAGCAGCACCACGTCGCCGGGCACCGCCCGGGACACCGCCCACTCCACCGCCTGCTGCATTGCCCCATGATCGCCGACGTCCAGCACGTTCACGGGCACCTGCGGCGCGTGTCGGGCGAGCGCGTCGGCGATCACCTGCCGGTCGACGCCCAGCACGACGACCGCGCGCAGCTTCGGGGCGACCTCCGCCACCAGGTCGTCGAAGCTCGTGCCCTTGGCCTGGCCGCCCGCGATCCAGACCACGGAGTCGAACGCCGCCAGCGAGGCGGCGGCCGCGTGCGGGTTGGTCGCCTTGGAGTCGTCCACGTAGCGGACGCCGCCCACCTCGGCGACGGTCTGGATCCGGTGGTCGCCGATCCGCAGCCGCTTGAGTCCGTTCGCGACGGCCGTCGGGTGCACCCCGAACGAGCGGGCGAGGGCTGCCGCGGCGAGCGCGTTCGCCACGTTGTGCGGCGCGTACGGCACGACGTCGGCCAGCTTGGCGACCTCGACGGCCGAGTCGCGGCGCTGCGGGATGAACGCGCGGTCGACCAGCAGGTCGTCCACCACGCCGAGCATGGACGGGCCGGGCACGCCGAGCGTGAACCCGATCGCGCGGGCGCCCTCGACCACCTCGGCCTCCTCCACCATCCGCTCGGTGGCGCGGTCGGCGACGTTGTAGACGCACGAGTGGGTGACGCGCTCGTAGATCCGGGCCTTGTCCGCGGCGTAGGCGGCCAGCGGGTCGGGCTGGTCCGCGTACCACTCCAGGTGGTCGGGCGCGACGTTCAGCACGGCCGCGGAGTGCAGGGAGAGGCTGTTGGTCCAGTGCAGCTGGAAGCTGGACAGCTCCACGGCGAGGACGTCGTAGGTCACCTCGTCCAGCACCGCCTCGACGATCGGCCGGCCGACGTTCCCCACCGCGGACGTGGTCAGCCCCGCGGCGGTGAGCATCGACTCCAGCATGCCGACGGTGGTGGTCTTGCCGTTGGTGCCGGTGACCGCCAGCCAGGGCACCTGCCGGTCCGGCTGCATCATCCGCCAGGCGAGTTCGACCTCGCCCCACACCGGGATCCCCCGCAGCGCGGCCTGCGCCAGCAACGGCGCGGACGGACGCCAGCCGGGCGAGGTGACGACCAGGTCGGCGTCGTCGGGCAGGGTGGCCGTGACACCCGGGCCGAGCCGCACCTCGGCGTCCAGCAGCTCCAGAACGGTCGCCTTCTCGCGGTTGCCGACGCTGTCGGAGTCGTCCAGCACGAGCACCTGCGCACCCAGGTCCAGCAGGCCGTCCGCTGCGGCGAAACCCGAGGTGCCGAGGCCGGCGACGACCACGCGGGCCTGCGGCCAGGGCGAGAGCCGGTCGGCGGTCGCGATCCAGTCCTTCACTGGCCGCCCACGACCCATTCCGCGTAGAAGATGCCGAGGCCGGCGGCCGCGCACAGGCCGCAGATGATCCAGAACCGGATCGTGATCGTGACCTCGGCCCAGCCGAGCAACTCGAAGTGGTGCTGCAGGGGCGCCATCTTGAACAGCCGTTTGCCCCTGGTGATCTTGAACCAGCCCACCTGCAGGGCGACGGAGGCGGTGATGATCACGAACAGGCCGGCGATGATCGGCATCAGCAGCTCGGTGCGGGTGAGCACGCTCAGCGCCGCCAGCGCGCCGCCGATGGCCAGCGAGCCGGTGTCCCCCATGAAGATCTTGGCCGGGCTGGCGTTCCACCACAGGAAGCCGAAGCAGGCGCCGGCCAGCGCGAGCGAGACCAGGGCGAGGTCGTGGGGGTTGCGGACCTCGTAGCACTGCGGGCCGGCGTCCGCCCACGCGCAGGACTGGTTGTACTGCCACACGTTCACGAAGGCGTAGGTGGCGAACACCATCGCCGCCGCGCCGGTGGCCAGCCCGTCCAGGCCGTCGGTGAGGTTGGCGGCGTTCGACCAGGAGGCGACGAGGAAGACGATCCAGATCACCGCGGCCCAGGCCGGCAGCCAGGCCCAGGGCAGGTCCCGCAGGAAGGAGATGTAGGTGCTGGCCGGGGTGAGGCCGCGGGCATCGGGGAACTGGAACGACAGGATCGCGAAGGCGACGGCGATCACGGTCTGCAGGGCGAACTTCGCCCAGGCGTGCAGGCCCAGCGACCGGGCCTTGCTGATCTTGATCCAGTCATCCGCAAGCCCGACCAGGCCCAGCCCGGTGAACAGGCCCAGCGCGAGCAGGCTGCTCGCGCTCGGTGGCGCCGCGGGGTACACCAGGTGCGCGACCGCGTACGCCAGCAGCACGCTCAGGATGATCACGATGCCGCCCATGGTCGGCGTACCGCGCTTGGTGTGGTGGCTGGTGGGACCGTCGTCCCTGATGAACTGGCCGTAGCCGCGGCTGACCAGGAAGCGGATCGCGTACCGGGTGCCGAGGAGGGTGCCCAGCATGCCGATCGCACCGGCAACCAGGATGCTTCTCATCGGGCTCCGTCCTCACGAGGTGTCCGGGCCAGGTCCCCGGCCACCGACTCCAACGCTAATCCCCGGGACGCCTTGACCAGCACGACGTCCGCCGGACGCAGCCATGCCGCCGCGGCCTCGGTCGCGATCTCGCGGGTGGGTGCCAGCATCGTGGCCGGCCCGTAGCCGGCGGCCAGGTCACCGGAGTGGCCGCCGATGGCGATCAGGGCGTCGACCCCGAGTTCCGCGGCGAGCGCACCGATCGCCCGGTGGTCGTCCGGTGCGCCCGGACCGAGCTCGAGCATGTCGCCGAGGACGGCCAGCAGCCGGCCGCCGGGCCGGCGCAGGGAGGCCAGCGTGCGCAGCGCGGCCGCCATCGAATCGGGATTGGCGTTGTAGGCGTCGTTCACCACCAGCACGCCGTCGGGCCGCTCGGTGAGCTCCATCCGCCAGTGCGAGCGCGACTCCGCAGCGCTGAGCGCCGCCGCGACGGCGTCGGTGGCCATGCCCTGGCTGAGCGCGACCGCCGCCGCGGCGAGGGCGTTGCCGACCTGGTGGGCCCCGGACACCCGGAGCTGGACGGGTGCCGCGGCGTCCGGGCGGCTCGCGGTGGTGGCGTGCAGCGTGAAGGACGGGCGCTGCCGCGCGTCCGCGGAGATCCCCGACGCCCAGACCCGCAGGTCGCCCCATTCGGGCTCTCCGGCGGCGCTGAACGCGGCGAGGTGTGCCGGGGTGCGCGTGGCCATCGCGGTGACCAGCGGGTCGTCGGCGTTCAGCACCGCCCAGCCGGTCGCGGGGACGGCCTCGACGAGTTCGCCCTTGGCCTGCGCGATCGCCTCGACCGAGCCGAACTCGCCGAGGTGGGCGTGGCCCACGTTGACCACCACGCCGACGGTCGGCGGCACGATCCCGCACAGCCACGTGATGTGGCCGAGGCCGCGCGCGCCCAGTTCGCTGACCAGGAACCGCGTCGCGGGAGTGACCCGGGTGGCGGTCAGCGGCACGCCGATCTCGTTGTTGAACGAGCCCTCCGGCGCGACGGTCTCCCCCGCGGCGGCCAGCACCTGGGCGAGGAGGTCCTTCGTACTGGTCTTGCCCGACGACCCGGTGATCCCGACGGTGACCATGCCGGCGGCCGTACCCTCGGCCGCGATCACCGTGCCGAGCGCGGCCAGGGCCGCGGCGGCGTCCGGCACGACCAGCTGCGGGACGTCGAGGGGAAGTTGCCGGGTGACCAGGACTGCCCCCGCGCCGGCGTCGACAGCGCGTTCGGCGAAGTCGTGGCCGTCCGCGTGCTCGCCCGGCAGGGCGACGAACAGGCTGCCCGGGGTGGTCCGCCGGGAGTCGATCACCACGTCGGGGCCGACGCCGGCGGCCGGGTCGCCGACCAGCCTGGCGCCGGCCGGTCCGGCGAGCTCGCCGGCGCTGCGTTCACGCATGGTTCTTCTCCTCGAGCTGCGCCCACGTCGTGGCGACGGCGGACACATCGTCGAACGGGACGGTGCGGTCGGCCAGCTGCTGGCCGGTCTCATGGCCCTTACCCAGCACGGCCACCCAGTCTCCCGGACGGGCGGCGCCGAGCGCGAGCCGGATCGCGTCCGCGCGGCCACCGCCGTCGACCACCTCCGCACCGGAGGCCGCCGCCGCCTCGCGGGCACCGGCCAGAATCGCCGCGCGGATGGCCTGCGGCGCCTCGCTGCGGGGATTGTCGTCCGTGACCACGACCAGGTCGGCCCCCAGAGCGGCTGCCGCACCCATCGGACCCCGCTTGGCCTGGTCGCGGTCGCCGCCGCAGCCGAGCACGACGATCCGGCGGCCGGGCGGCAGGGCCGCCAGCGCCGCGGTCACCGACTCCGGCGTGTGGGCGAAGTCGACGACCACCCCGGGGGCGCCCGCGCTGAGCTCCACCCGCTGCATGCGGCCCGGCACGAACGCCCCGGCGAGCCCGGGCAGGGCGGCGTCGAGGTCGACGCCGGCGGCGTCCAGCACGGCCACGGCGGTGGCGGCGTTGCGCACGTTGAACTCGCCGAGCAGGCCGAGGGTGAACTCCCGCTCCCCCGCCGGCGTGCCCAACCGGACCAGGCTGGTGCCGTCGGCGAGCAGCTCGCGGCCCAGCGGGCGGTAGTCGCCGCCGGCGCCGGTGGTGAGCAGCGGGATGCCCGTCGCCCGCAGTTCGGTGGCCAGCCGCAAGCCGTGTTCGTCGTCGACGTTCACCACGGCGGCGCGGCAGCGCCCGTCCCGGAAGAGTGAGGCCTTCGCCTGGAAGTAGTCCTCCACGCTGGGGTGGAAGTCGAGGTGGTCGCGGCCGAGGTTGGTGAA